>CAZING010000019.1:0-12112 GCA_964540505.1 uncultured Cellvibrionaceae bacterium
GTTTGTCGACCACGTGGGTCGCGCCGAGCTCGACCTCAGGCTTGCCGACGGCGGCTCCGATGGTTTACTGCTGCGTTTGCAAACCTCGGACAACACGCCGGAATATATGGGCATGGGCGATTTTAAACAGACCAACCGACTGGTGAACTTGCGCGACTTTAAACGACTTTTCGACCGCTGGGCTGACAGGCTTGCTGACTATATAACCGAGCAATAATAGGTGGGCGATAGTCGCGCAGCGGGCGCCTGGTCAAGCGCCTTGCTTGGCCAGTGCCTGCTATCAGGCACCGGCTGGGTGCGCGAATAGTTTGCGGTTTCTTTGGCGATTTGACGCCGTTATTTCACCCAGATTTGTTTGGCGTTGACGAACTCTTTAATTCCGTGAGGGCCGAGCTCGCGGCCATAGCCCGAGCGTTTTATGCCACCGCTTGGCAGGCGCGGGTCGGTTTTAACTATGCCGTTGATTGCCACCTGCCCCGCCTCTAAGGCATTGGCAAAACGGGCGGCCTGCTCGGCGTTTGCGCTCCAAACACTGGCGCCAAGGCCGTAATCTGTGTCGTTGGCAAGCTGCAGCGCCTGCTCGGCGTCTTCCGCTTCGAGCACCGCCATAACCGGTCCGAAGGTCTCCTCGCGCGCAACCGCCATAGCGGGCGTGACGTCGACCAAAAGCGTCACAGGGTAAAACCAGCCCGCACCCTGGGGCAGCTCGCCACCGAGCACGCACTTGGCGCCCATTTCAATGGAAGACTGAACCTGACGGTGCAGGTTCGCCCGCAGGTCTTCGCGGGCAAGCGGGCCAACTCGCGTACCCTCTACCAACGGGTCGCCCACCTGCAGTGCCTGTAAACGCGTCGCGACCAGTTCGATAAACTCTTTATACACGGGACGTTCGACAATAATACGCTTGGCCGCGATGCAGCTTTGGCCGGCGTTAATGATGCGAGACAAAACCGCGACATCCGCCGCCGCGTCCAAGTTGGCATCTGCCAACACTACAAACGGGTCGGAGCCGCCCAGCTCCAACACCGCAGGTTTTATCCGCGCGGCCGCCAGGCTCGCAATTTTGCCGCCCGCGGCACTTGAACCGGTAAAGGACACCGCCGCTATGGCCGGGTGCGCTATGGCCTCGGCCGCCAAGCCATTGGTGACCGGCAAATTCGCCATCACATGGTCGGGCACGCCGGCCTGGCGAAACACATCGGCTATGGCTTCGGCGCTTTTGGGGACGTGGGGGTCGTGCTTCATGACGCAAGTGTTGCCGGCCATCAGTGCCGGCGCCAAGAACCGAAACGCAATCCAGACCGGCGCGTTCCAGGGCAGGATCCCAAGCAGCGTGCCCAGCGGCTGATACCGCACGAAACTGCGACTGGCGTCCGAGTCGAGTGTTTCATCGGCCAGCCAGGCCGCGCCATATTGCGCGTAGTGATCGGCACAGCCCGCGGATTTTTCCACCTCGGCCACGCCTTCGTGCAACGGCTTGCCCATTTCCTTGGCCATCAGCTCGGCCAACCGATGTTTGTTGTCCCGAAGAGCTGTGGCGACATTGCGAAGCGCTTGCGCGCGTTGTTCGAAACCCGCACTCGCCCAGTCCGGCTGCGCGGCGCGCACGCGCTCAATGGTCTCGGCCATTTCTTCCGCCGACAGCGATGTCACCTGCCAGAGAGGTTCGGATGTGCTCGGATTGATTGCAGACAACATAGGGAACTCCGATTATGGGTTGTTGGCGCCAAGGGCGGCTTTTTTTGCGGCTTTTGCGGACTTTCGATCGCCTTCGGGCGGGTACTCGGTGGCTTTTACCAGTGCGGGTTTCGCGCTTTGTTGGGCGGCGTGTTCGGGCTTTACGGTAAACTCGTGCGGCATCGTAAAAAACGATTCACAGCCGTCGGCGGTGATGTGAATGGTGTCGGAGATACCGCAGGTTTTATCGCCGTCGACGCCCCACATCCAGGGGATGATATGAAAGGTCATGCCCTCGCGAAGCACTTTGGCATCGCCTTGCTTCAGGCTGCAAATGTAACCCTCGTCCCAACTCGGTGGGAACGCTATGCCAATCGAGTAGCCAGAGCGTGTGATTAACCGGGCGCCGACATCGTTGTAGCTGATGATGTTGCGCACCAGCTTGTCGACATCCGATACCGTCATACCGGGCTGCACTTCTTGGTGCAGCACATGAAGCGCGGTTTTCATGGTCTCCTGGGCTTTGTACATAGACTCGGAAAGCTCGCCCAACACCACGGTACGCATCATCGCGGTGTGGTAGCGCCGGTAACAGCCACCCACCTCCATAAAGACGTGTTCGCCCGGCTGCACCACACGACCCTCCCAGGTGGCGTGGCCGATCATGGTTCTCGGCCCGGAGGTGACGTAGGGCATTACCGCCGGGGGTTCGCCCCCGGCGCGAAACATCGCCGAGCTGATCGCCGCGCCTATTTCGTTTTCGGTCACGCCTGCCTCGGCGGCCTCTATACCCGCTTGCATCCCTGCTTCGGTGGCGGCTGCCGCCTTGCGCATCAGTTCCACCTCTGCCGGGGATTTGCAGATGCGACCCTCTTCGACAATGCCAAAGCAATCGAGCAGCTTCGCCCGGGTCAAGCTCGTGTGGATGGAGTCTTGGTGATACGCGGGAAAAAAATAGCTGTTGCGCTCGTAGCCTATGCGTTTGTCGTCCAGGCCAAACTCGCGCAGCGCATCCACCAGCATCTGAATCGCGTCGCCGGTATCGGGGTAGGGCCGGGTGCGCTCTACCCAGGTTCTGGCAATCACGTTGGACTCCTCGAGTGCCCGGGTGATCATAAAGGGCTCCCCTTCGAGCGGCACCACCAGAGCTTGAAAGAACGAATAGCCGGTCGTTTGGTAATCGGTGAGATACATGATGTTCTCGGGGTCGCTGATCACCACCGCATCCAAATGCCGCTCGGCGATTCTGGCGCGCAAGTTCGCGATGCGCGCCTCGTACTCGTGAGGCGCAAAAGTCATATCGTCGCGGTGCTTCATGCGGCCTCCAACACTTTATTGGTGGCGTTGATCAAAATTTCCAAACCTGCCTCGAGGTCACTTTCGGGTATGGTCAGAGGTGGAATCAGCTTAACCACCCGACCGCCACTGCCGCAGCTTGCAATCAGAAGACCGTTGCGAAAGCACTCGCCGACCACCTCTTTGGCGGTCGCGCCGTCGCCGAGATCGAGCCCGACGATCATGCCTTTGCCGCGCACCGCCAACTGCGGGTGTGCGGCCAGGGGCATAAGCGCCTTTTGAATGGTGTCTGCTTTGGCTTTGACCTCGTTCATCAGCGTATCGGACTCAAAAAAGCGCAGCGCCTCGCGCCCGGCGACAAACGACAGGGATTGACCGCGAAAGGTACCTGTGTGCTCCCCCGGCGCCCAATGTTTGTCGAATTCGGGCTTCACCAGGTTCATCGCTAAGGGCGTGCCCAAGCCGCCTATGCCCTTGGCCAGGCAGACGATGTCGGGATCTATGTCGTAATCATCGAAACTGAAAAATGAACCGGTGCGGCCCATGCCGACCTGGATGTCGTCGACAATAAAAAGCGCGCCGACATCTTTGGCAAGCGCCGCCAGCGCTTTTAACCAGGCTTTGTCGGCCACGTTCACGCCGCCTTCGGCCTGAATGGTTTCCACCATAAATGCCGCAGGCGGCGCCAGGCCGCTCGACGGGTCTTGATACTGGGCGCGCAGAAGCTGCAAATGCTCGACTCCGCCCCCGAGACCCGAAACACCGGATGTGTCCGAGTGCCCAAACGGGATGTGGCTGACGTGATCGAGCGTGACGCCGGCTGCCTGACGGAAATACTGGTTCGCCGTGCAGGCGAGCGAGCCCAAGGTCATACCGTGAAACCCGTGAGTGAAAGCCACCACTTCTTCGCGCCCGGTCACCCGCCGGGCGAGCTTTAACGCCGCTTCCACCGCGTTGGTGCCGGTGGGCCCGGTGAACTGCATTTTGTGGGGCATATTGCGCGGCCTAAGAATGGTATCGGTAAATGCTTGCAGAAAATCGCGCTTGACCGTGGTGTGCATATCCAGGCTGTGGGTGACGCCGCCCTGTTCAAGGTACGCGATAACCGCTTTGGTCATCTGCGGGTTATTGTGACCGAAATTCAGCACCCCGGCTCCGGCGAAGAAATCGATGTATTCGTTGCCTTGTTCGTCGGTTTGTCGGGCGTTGTCGGCTTTGTCAAACACCACTGGGTAAACTCGACAATAGGCGCGAATATCGGATTCTCTTTCGTCAAAAATAGTCATTATTAGCGCTCCAAAGTTGGGGGAGTGTGTGGGTGGTTTAAGAGAGAGGCGCAATACCGGCCAGCCCGGCAAACAGCCGGGTCACCAATGGCAGCAAGCGATCGTTGAAGTCGTAGAATGCACTGTGACAGGGGTGCCTGTTATTCGGGCCGTCATCGGCGCCGATCAGGCAAAATGCGCCTGGGCACTCCTTAAGGTAGTAGCTGAAGTCTTCCGAGGCCATCACCGGCGCATCGCCGCCTACCCCGACGCTAAGACCGGGCTCGGCGGCCGCAAGCGACTGCCAGACCGAGCGCATGGTGCTTGCCTGTTCGCGGTGGTTGATGGTGGCGCCGTAGCGAACCTCGCAACGCACCTCGCAGGTCACACCGTATACGGCGGCGGTCGCGGTGGCGACCTCTGTGAGCTTGCGATTGATGCGTTCGCGAGCTGTTTCGTTGGGCACGCGAATGCTGCCCCCGAGCACGGCTGTCTCGGGAATCACCGTAGGCCCGCTTGGGGCAACAATGGAGGTGACGCTGACCACAGCGGGTTCGGTGGCCGGCAAGGTGAGGCCAACCAGTTGATTGAGGTTTACGGTGATGGCACTGGCGGCAAGTACCGGGTCGGCGCAATTACTCGGTTGGCTGGCGTGGCCGCCCCTGCCCTTAAGGTGGATCTCGAAAATGCCATTGCCACACATCACCAAACCGTCGGGGCACAGCATGTGGCCGAAAGGCAATGCGGGCCAGTTGTGCCAGCCGTAGATGGCATCCACCCCCTCCAGAGCGCCGTCTTCGATCATTCGGGCAGCGCCGTGGCCGCCCTCCTCGGCGGGTTGAAACACCAAGGTGACCGGCGATTTCAGCTGCGATTCGTGGTGCTTTAACCAGCGCGCCGTGGCCAGAAGTGCGGCGGTGTGGCCGTCGTGGCCGCAGGCGTGCATGCAGCCCGGACGTTCGGATTGCCAAGGTTTGCCGGACTTTTCTTCAATCGGCAGCGCGTCTAAGTCGGCGCGCAGGGCAATATGCGGGTGCAGGGGTGGGGAAGCTTCTTTTGAAGGTAAGTTTAACGGGCCGTTAATACGCGCGATGGTGCCCAAATCGGCGCAGCGGCGCCAGGGAATTTGCCACTCGCTCAGGTGGGCTCGCACCGTCTCGGCTGTGCGCCACTCCTGCCAGCCCAGCTCGGGTCGCCTGTGCAGCTCATGCCGCAGTTGCTGTGCCGCATGGATGGTCTCTTGCCAGAAATCCGACATGATCCTCCTCGTAGTTGCGCCCTCCATGGGCGCCTTTGCCAAAGCGAGTTCGCAAGCGTTAGTCCTCTGACCCGCCGATTGCGCGAAGCGCTCGTGTCACAACTCATTCGACAACCCTGAAGTAGACAACAGCTTCCCGTTCAGGTTCGCCAGATCGCGCAGGCGAACCTGCCGGTGCGCCGATCCCGCCTGTAGGAGTAAAAACGGGCATCGGCATAAGTGCAAGTGTCACCTCCAAAAGTAGCCTGCACCCCCAAGCATTGCAATTGTGCCCGCGCCAGCGCCGCCAAATCGCACTGCCAGTGGCCGGGCTTGTCGGGACTGGGTGCAAATGCCTCGGTGGCGCGCCCGTCACCGAGCTCGGGGTTGCGGCTGAAGGCCTCGAGCACCGGCGCGTCCACCTGATAATGGCGCGGCCCAATTGCGGGGCCGATATACACCAAAAGCGCCTCGGGCTCGGCCGCAAACGCACGCACCGCGCGCTTAAGAATACCGGCAGCCAAACCCCGCCAGCCCGCGTGGACCGCGGCAATTTCGCTGCCATCGCGCGCGCAAATTAAAAGCGGCAGGCAATCGGCGGTCAAAACCGCAAGAGCCAAGTCGGCGGCTGCGGTTATGCTGCCATCGGCGTCGGGCGCCGCTGCCGGGCCTTCGGTTTTCGGGCTCACGCGCACCAGTTCGGTGCCGTGCACCTGGTTCAGCCACTGCCAGTTCGCCACGCCCGTGGCGCGCGCGAGCGCCGCCCGGTTGGCGCGCACGACCTGCGGGTCATCGCCTACGTGCAAGGCCAGATTGGCGGCGCCGAAGGGCTCGGGACCTTCGCGCAGGCTCACACAGGCACCCACGTTCGGCGGCGCCGGCCAGTCGGGCGTCAACAGCGGAATTTCAAAGGTCAAAGCCGAAGGCCTCTAAAATTTCGGCCATATCCGCGGGCAGCGGCGCCTGCCATTGCAGTTGCTCACCGGTTTGCGGGTGCTTCAGGCTCAGCATTTGCGCGTGGAGGGCTTGGCGTTCGAGTGCGCCGGCGCGCTGTAAGGCCTCGGCGCTTGCGCTCTCGCGGGCGAGCGCGCGGCGGCCGTAGACGGGGTCACCCAGGAGCGGGAACCCGATATGGGTCATATGCACCCGGATTTGATGCGTGCGGCCGGTCCGCAGGTTGAGTTCCATAAACGCCAGCGGCCCGAGCTGACGCAGCTTTCTGAACTCGGTTAACGCGGGTTTGCCACCGGCGACCACGGCCATTCTTTTGCGGTGATTAGGGTCACGCGCTATGGCCGCGTCCACTTCGCCACGACTGGGCGGCTTGCCCAAAACCAGCGCCTGATACTGCCGCTTGACGGTACGAGACTGTAATTGGTGGACTAAATCCGCTTGAGCTTTCAGCGTTTTGGCGACCGCCATCAAGCCCGTGGTGTCTTTGTCGAGCCGGTGTACTATACCGGCCCTTGGTATGGCGATTTGGTCGGGCCAGCGGTGCAACAAGCCATTCAGCAAAGTGCCGTCGTAGTTACCCGCTGCCGGATGCACCACAAGGCCTGCGGGCTTATTGAGCACTAGCAGGTGCTCGTCTTCGTAGACAAGCTCAAGCGCAATGTCTTGGGCAACCCAGTCGCCCTGGGGACTGTCTTCGGCTTGCAGCACAAGGCTTTCACCGCCGAGCATTTTGGCATTGGCTTTGACCGAACGGTCGTCCACCCGAAGATCGCCGTTTTTGATCCAGGCCTTTAAACGCTCGCGCGAGTAATCCGGGAACAATTGCGCGGCAATCACATCCAAGCGCTGGCCCGATAGCTCTGCGGGTACGCTGGCCGTTAGCATTAAAGTTTGTGTCATTGAGTTTACGTCTTCGAGTGGCTAAACTTCGTTCTCATTTTTGGCCATGGTACCTTTATTGGTCTCGACCGTGCACGCGTTGCGTACACGCGAGCTTTGTCTAACGGGTATCGGGCACAAACCGCGCAAGGCCACCAGGCCATTGGCCCGTCAAATGACAATAATTGCACCTCATCGTTGAGTCTTGAATTAATGCGAACCGCTTCTCTAGCTTTAACCGTGATGGCCGCCCTTCTCATCACACTTATCAGCGCCTGCTCCAGCAATCAACAAAGACAAGAAGGCATGACCGAGCAGGAACTGTACGAGTCGGCGCAAAACGCCCTCGATCAGAGCAACTGGCAACGCGCCATTCAAACCCTGTCGCTGCTCGAAGAAAACTTCCCCTTTGGGACTTACGGCGAGCAAGGCCAGTTAGAGCTCATATACAGTCATTACCAAGCGGGCAATTACGACGCGGTGCTGGCCAACGCCGACCGCTTTATTCGCCTGCACCCCCAACACCGCCAGGTCGATTACGCCTATTACCTAAGAGGCATGGCAAGCTTTCATAAAGAGAATAACTTTTTAGGGTCTTTGTTTGGTGCCGACAACACCACGCGCGACCCGGGCGCGGCGCGCGAATCCTACAATTATTTTATGGAGCTGATTAACCGCTTCCCGGATTCCGACTACGCCAAAGACGCGCAGAAGCGCATGATCTATATCCGCAATACCATGGCGCGGCTTGAAATTCATATCGCGAACTATTACTTCAAGCGCGGCGCTTATATAGCCGCGTTGCAGCGTGGCAACTTCGTGGTCGAAAACTTTCAAGAAACCCCCGCGGTGCCGGACGGCTTAGCGGTAATGGTCCAGGCGTATTACCTTTTGGACAAACCCGAGCTCGCCAAAGCCGCAACCAAAGTCCTGGCGCTTAACTTTGCGGACCACCCGGCGCTAGATAGCCAAGGAAACTTCGACCACAGTTACATCACCAGCAATAAGCGCAGCTGGGTGAGTTACCTAACCCTTGGCCTGTTCGATAAACAAGAGGCCCGTGGTTTCGATACCCGCGCGTTATACAATAAAAAATTCAGCGCAGAGGTGCCGGCGCCCGTGTCGATCTAGCGGCCGAGGCTGCAACTCGAAATTGCCACGCATGCATTTCGCCTTCGGTCACATCAAGGCGTAAATATTCAGGCGGCCCTCTTGCGATAGACCGTGCACCGAAGGTTCCAAATCCAACGACCACGAGCGCAGTAACCATGACCATGGCGCCGTTGCAGCACAATATATCGCTGTTAAAGATATACCTTTATTTTCGAAGCGCCCTTGCGTCTTTGCTGACGGCCATGTTTTTGGTGCCCGGTCCCAGCAATATTGTCGGCACCGCCGACCCCAGACTGTATTTTTGGACCAGTGTTATTTACGCCGGCGTGTGCCTGCTGACATTGGTGTTTTACTCGCCCAGTAAACTTGCCAGCTCGTTCAATCGCCTTGTCGGCTCGCTGATCTTCGATATTCTTTGCGTGCTTACGCTGCTGCACGCAAGCGGCGGCATTGAAAGTGGGCTTGGCTATCTGGTGCTGATTTTCGTGGCGATCAGCGCGATATTCATTCGCGGTCAATTGGCGATCGCCTTTGCCGCTATGACCAGTTTGATGGTTATAGCCGAGAGCATTTATCTGGCAAGTACCGAGGGTGCGAACAACCGCTTTTTGTTTTCCGCCGGCACTTTGGGTGTACTGATTTTTGCCACCGCTTACGCGTTTCAATTTCTGACCGAAAAACTTAGGCAAAGCAATCAAGAGGCGGCCGCGCAAGCGGCCTATGCCGAGCACCTTCAGCGGCTGGCGCAGGCGATTATCACTCGGATGCGCACCGGCATAATCGTCATCGACCAGAACCAAGAAGTGGAATTGATCAACGACTCGGCCCTGCAGATGATGGGTTTGTCGAAAGCAGAAGTTGGTGATCGCACGCAACTTGGAAACATCTCTAACCTCACACCTTTTATAGAGAAGTGGCGGTGCGCGCCCGAACAGGGCCCGGTGGTCGAAGAAATTCGTCCGGGCCTGAAAGCGCGCATCAGTCTGGCGGCAATTTCATTGGGCGTCGATCAACGCATCGTTGTGTACCTTGAGGATTATCGCGCGGTCGCACAACAGGCCCAGCAGTTAAAACTGGCCTCTCTCGGCGGCCTTACTGCCAGTATCGCCCACGAGGTTCGCAACCCCTTAGGCGCCATTTCGCACGCCGCGCAGCTTCTGGCCGAGTCTCTTCAGATCACCTCGGCCGACAAACGCCTGACCGAGATCATTCAAAGTCACTCGAAACGCGTTAATGAAATTATTGAAAGCGTGCTGGCGTTATCGCGCCGCAAGGAGCCTCAGGCGCAATCTTTGAATCTGACGACTTGGGTGCCCCATTTTTTGAATCAATACACCACTGGAACAGACGCCAAGATTGATTTCAAACACCAAGGCGATCAACATCTGGTTAAAATGGACCCGACCCATCTGTCGCAGGTGCTCACCAATTTACTGGATAATGGCCTGCGTTACAGTGACAAGAAAACCGGCGAAGCGCGCGTCATCTTACGAATCAACCAATCTCACAGCGATGACACCGCCTACCTCGAAGTGATCGATTTCGGCGATGGCATTCGCGACGATCAGCTGCCTCGAATTTTCGATCCTTTTTTTACCACAGACGAAAAGGGCTCGGGGCTCGGGCTGTACATCTCGAAGGAGTTATGCGAAATCAACCAAGCGAGCCTACACTATAAACGTACCGCCGACGGAGCCAGCTGTTTCCGCATCGATTTCTCTCACCATCAACGCATGTTCTGACTTTAAGTGACCTTATGAGCGCAATTAGAGCCCTGATCATTGATGACGAACCCGATATTCGCGAATTGCTGGAAATGACCTTGAACCGCATGTCGATCACCACCGACAGCGCCGGTTCGATCGCACAAGCATCCGCATTGGTGGCGAACAATCTTTATAATTTTTGTTTGACCGACATGCGCCTGCCCGATGGCAACGGCCTCGAGTTTGTAAAACTCATGCAGACCCAGCACCCGGAGGTGCCGGTGGCGGTAATCACCGCCCACGGCAATATGGACATAGCGGTGGAGGCGATGAAAGCCGGCGCATTCGATTTCGTCTCCAAACCCGTCGATTTAAATGTGCTGCGCAAATTGGTCGCCACGGCGGTGCAAACAAGCAAGCTCGACAGCTTACACACAGAGGGCAAAACCTCTCGCATAATCGGCCAATCGAAATCCGTGCGCGACCTCGAAGCGAGCATTAAGAAGCTTGCCAAATCGCAAGCGCCGGTTTATATCAGCGGTGAATCCGGCAGCGGTAAAGAACTTGTCGCCCGAGCGATTCACGAACTGGGGCCTCGGGCGAACGGGCCGTTTATTCCGGTCAACTGCGGCGCGATTCCGAGCGAGCTAATGGAAGGGGAATTCTTCGGGCACAAAAAAGGCGCGTTCACCGGCGCCCACCAAGATAAACACGGGCTGTTTCAGGCAGCTGAAGGCGGCACGCTGTTTTTGGATGAGGTCGCCGATCTACCGCTCGATATGCAGGTGAAGTTGTTGCGCGCAATCCAGGAGAAAGCGGTGCGTGCGGTGGGCGCGTCTGAGGAGATCAAAACCGACGTGCGCATTCTCTCGGCCACCCACAAAGATCTCGCCAAGGCCGTGGAGGCTGGCGATTTTCGCCAGGACCTCTTCTACCGCTTAAACGTGATTCAGCTGGCCGTGCCCGCGCTTCGCGACCGCAAAGAAGACATTCCGATGCTCGCCGACCACCTGTTAAAGAAGCTCGCCAAAGAGCTGGATTTACCGGCACCTAGGTTGTCGAGCGCGGCGGTAGATGCGCTTGCCCAATACGGCTTTCCGGGCAACGTGCGGGAGCTTGAAAACAGCCTGGAGCGCGCCTTCACCCTTTGCGAGGGCAATACCATTCAAGCGAGCGACCTGCAACTGGGCATCACCGCCCAGGTACCCGTGCCGCGAAAACCCGGCGAGAGCGGCAAGACCGACCACTACAGTCGGTCACTCGAGTACGCGTCGCTCGACGAATACCTAGCGGAAATAGAAAAAGAAGTGATACTCGGTGCCCTCGAGTACGTCCGCTGGAACAAAACCACGGCCGCCAAAGAGCTTGGCATCACCTTCCGATCATTGCGCTACCGCTTACAGAAACTTGGGCTGGACAGCGATTAGTTCGCCGAACTTAAGCCCAAGTAACCCCGCCCTCCTCCATTTAAGCGCCACGCGGTGCGTCGCATGTTAGGCACTTCGACCTAAATGCCGCCCGTTTCAGAGCTCAATTAATTGGGTGTCTTGTATTCTGCGTAAGAGCCCAATGCGGCATTTATTGTATGCCGGCATTCGTCCTGCGTTCTGTTGGTTGTGCTCTGGGTTAGAAAAGGCGCCACCGCCGCAATAGGCTTCTCAAACTCGGAAAAAAGTGCTCCAGTCGGTCGTACAATTGATGCAAACTGTGCCTTTCTACGACCTAGCTGAACAACTCTCTCACGCAGGCAGAACCATGATTCGCAATACCACCGTTTCCGCTTTATTCACCGGTCTTATTTTGAGTATCGGGCTCGCCGGCTGCGGGGGCAAAGGCGATCGCGAGGCGACTTCGTCCAGCTCGTCATCAAGTGCGTCTTCGTCCAGCTCCTCGTCCAGTTCGTCATCAAGCGCGTCTTCGTCCAGTTCTTCGTCGAGCAGTTCGAGTTCGTCGGGCGACGCTAGCTCCTCGTCCAGCTCGTCGTC
>CAZING010000019.1:12212-27054 GCA_964540505.1 uncultured Cellvibrionaceae bacterium
TCGTCCAGCTCGTCGTCAAGCAGTTCATCCAGTTCTGGCTTTACCTATGCGCTTGGGGCCGATATCTCTGCGGTGCCAGAGTTAAACGATTTCAACGTTTGGTTTGTCGACACCGACGGCGTGGGTGGCAAGTCGATGATTGAAATTCTGAAAAACCACGGGTTTAATTTTATTCGCCTGCGCACCTTCGTAGACCCTTGGGCACAATACGGCTATGCCTCAAGCGACGGCGACGACTGCCAAGGTAAATCCGAACCCTATAACGACAAAGCCCACCTGATCGAGTTTGCCGCCGAGGTGAAAGCTCAGGGCTTGGGGCTTTTGGTCAACCTTCAGTACAGCGATACTTGGACCGACGCCGACAGTCAGATGATCCCCGAGGCCTGGCGCAACCACAGCACGGTCGAGGCGCTGGCCGCGCAAGTGCGCGAGTACACCACGGATGTCATCCAGGCGCTTGAGGAAGCAGGCGCGAGCCCAGATATCGTACAGGTCGGCAATGAAATCACCGGCGGCATGCTCGCCCATCTGCCCACAAGCACAACCAACTGCTACGCGGACAACCTTATCAGCAGTCCCATAGCCGGTGACTACAACAATTGGGACCGGCTTGCGACTTACTTAAAGGCGGGTGTGGCCGGCGTCAAAGCGGTGAACCCCGACATTCAAATTATGATGCATATCGAAAACACCGGGAGTTTAGAGGGCGTTAAATGGTGGGTCGATAACGCCCAGGCGCGCGACGTCGCGTTCGATATCTTGGGGCTATCCGCATACGAGACGTTTCAAGGGCCGAGTTCCGCCTGGCCGAACACGTTACAGTCGCTGGCGGTCGCCTACCCCGCGCTTAAATTTTCTTTCGCGGAATATAACCAAGAAATCACGCTCATCAACGACATAATGATGTCGTTACCGGACAATCGCGGTATAGGCAGTTTTTTCTGGGAACCGACACGCAGCGGTTTCTGGGGCGAAGGGATATTTTATTGGGAGGGCAACAGCGCCATTGCCGAGCCCACGCGCTTTAGCGAATTCGACAACTTTGCCGAAAAATACGGTCTGAAATAAACGCAGGCGCGTTTAATGTTAACGGGGCGCGCTGGCGGCTGTCATCTTGGCAAACTCCAACGCCGAGCTAAAGACAACCTCCACCGTCAATTCCGCCGACCTTGCGTTCGTGCTACTGGTCGATAGGGATACTGGAGTGCGTGCGGTCGATATTGTCCAGTTTTCTCAGAAACTTGTCGCGCTCGACGTCGCCCCAATAATCGAAGGTGAAGTTGTTATGAAATTGAATCACCAGGGTGCAGTAATCGTTACACAACGTGATGGTGTAACCGTCCGCACCTGGATCGGCGCGAAGCCCCTCTAAATGATACTCGCCGTCGATAAGTTCGCCTTTATCCAGCACCACCTGAAACACCCGCAATGCCTTTTTAATGTCAATTTTTCCTTCATCTTCTTGCGTAGTCATAGCGTTACCTTCTTGATTGTCCGGGTGATGGGCGTTTAAACCCTATTGCATAGACTAAGTTAGATGCAGACTTTGCGCCAAAATGGTGGAAGGACCGGCCGTAAATACAACGACAGGGTTCGCAAGAAAGCGCCCTTGGCCGTTGCGGTGCATCTACTCGGGTGACCGCAACGACGTTTTAATAAAGCGGCTGAGCCAGTGCTCGGAATGCTCCAGATACAGACCGAATGGGTGGCCTATATCGGGCACCACAAGCTGTTGCGCATCAATGCCCTCTTTTTGCCAAAGTTCGGCCAAGCGCGCAAAGGCCTCGGGCCTGTCGTGTTCGCCGTTAATAAAATAGGCGACAAAACCGCTGTCGCGAAAGTGATCACCGGCCTCGACTGCAGCCGCGCGAAAGGCCTCATCCTCAAAGTTCACGCCACCGCCAAAACTGAGCGCCCCAGAAAACATCCGGGGTTGCTCTACCGCGTAGCGTACCGCGCCGGAACCACCGAGCGAGAACCCCATAATAAGCCGCCGCATGGGCGCCGCGCCCGAGTAAAACGCCCCTTCCACCTGCGGCATCAATTCTTTGAAGAAGATGCGATTGAATGGCGGCCAGTAACCGCTTGCGCCCGCGTTTGGAAAAACCATCAAGGGTGCGCCAAGGCCGAGCTCTTCGAACCGAGATAGCAAAATATCGACCATTGACGCGACGTCACTGTGTTCATTGCCACCGCGACCGTGTAAAAAATACACCACCACAGGCGGGTCGTTGTCAGCAAATCCTTGAGGTTGATAGACCGAGACACCCAGCGGCTGACCGAGCACTTGGCTGTCGATAATGCGGTGTCGAACACCCTTGTTTTTGAGCTCCTCTGGCTGAGGATTCAGCCATTCAACCGGTGCTTCCGTTCGAATTTTCATCTCGTACGCGACCCACCCGGCCAGCACCGTGCAGCCAAGCAGCGCGGTGGCCAACTTCCATTTTGTTGTCGACATTTTAAGCGGACTCGATCTCTTTGTTTAATGAAGCGCCCTTACCGGGGTTGTGCTTCTTACGAAGTGACAGGTTCAATGCTTTAAGGGCCAGCTTGCCATAAAGCGTGCCGTTGCCCGTGTAAAAGGTGCCCACCGGCTCGGCGCTCGGGTGCCACCTGTCGATCCAGTCTACACCAGTCACAAAACTTATACGATCGGCCTGGCCGTTCGTGCAGAAGTGCTCGATCAGTCTTTCGAGAATCAAAAACCCAGGGCTTAGTGCGGCGTACTCTTCGCGAAAGCCGATTTTAAGTAAGTACATCGTATTGGCCATCAGCACGCCGAAGTGGGCGGCGACAACTGTGTCGCCGAGATACAGCAAGTTGATCCGGCAAACCCCGCCTTCACCAAAACCTTGCAGCAGCTTTTTATAGTAGGTAAGTTTCCGCGGCTGCTTTAAAACGCTGGTGCCCTGCGCGCCTTTCCAGCCGGAGTCTTCCACCTCCAAAAATGCCTGAAATGCCGCCTCAAGTTGCGAAGGCTCGCTAACACAATGCAACCGAAGCGCAGCCAGCTGTTCGGCTTTCGCCTTTTTTTTATTCAGCGTTTTAAGAAATTTTTTACTGTAGCTCGACCAAAACGGTGCGGTTCCGGCGCGAAAATCCAAATACTTTGAAAAGTGAGAATAAAATACTTCGCAATCCCGACCGGCCAATTGCGTAGCGCAACCGCTCAAGGGTACGCATTGCCAACGAATGAATAAGAAAAACGCGGTGTGCTTGCGTAGCGCGGCGGTTAACGCGACAAGAAAATTGGCATCCGCCGCGGTATTTAAAACATCGTTCACGCCCATTTCATTGGGGTAGAACAGCTCCAATATCGGCACCGACAACGAGCCTTGCACAAGTTTCGTTCGCACCAACGGGATGACCGCAGCGAGTTGCTCGCCCCTGTATGCGGCTGCAAAAAGAACATCGTTCGAGCACTTAGCGGCTTCGAGCTCGGCTTGGTACCAAGTGGGCAAGTGCGTGAAATGATACCCGCGCGCACCGGCGAGCGTTCGCCAATCGTCTTCGAGTTGATCAAACCCCTGGCAACCGGCGAACACCTTAAAAGTGAGAGGTAAAAGTCGCATCATAAGAGCGCCACTTTATGCGGAGGCGCTCGGTTCACAGCGCGCGTGCTCGTAGTCGTTGATAAGCTGGTAGACCTGATCGATATGCTCGGGGCGCAGCATGCTCATATGGTCGCTTGAAACGCTGGCGATGGACAGTTGCCCTTGAATAAACTGCGACAAGCCGTAGTCGGGCCTGCTTCGATGACCGAAGCCGAAATTGGTGTCTATCGCTTTGATCAACAAAGCATCGAAGGGGTATTGTTTCGACAAGCTCTTATAGGCTTCTGCGGCGCGATCAAACGCCTTTTCGCGCTCGCTGAATTGTTTACTGAAATCCGTTTGATTTAAACGGCGATTGCGGATCTTAGCAAACACTCGATACGAGCGTTGACGAAGCAGCGCCCGTCGGTCTTTATCGAACAGCGCTTTGGCCAGATCCAAAAACATCTCTCTGATCGAGCGGTACACACTTGAAGCAAAATAGGAGTCCAGAAGTATCACGTTGGTCACCTCGACGTTGCGCGAGCGCAGACATTTGGCGACTTCAAGCGCAAGCAACCCCCCAAACGAAAAGCCGGCCAGGCTGATGCGCGGAAAATACCCCTGCCTTAGAATGGCGTCCACATAAGTTTGCACCAACAATTCAAAATTGAAATTCAAATCTACATTCGCGTCCTGCGCTTGGATGATCGCGATTTCTTCTTTAGAAAACACGCCGAACACCGGCCGTTTTTTATCAAAACAATTGGCTAAGGCTTGATAGATTTCAACCCCGCACAAACAAAAGAGCGGCTCGCCGCTGTAGGTCTGGTTCAATTGCACCACGCTCGCCGCGCGATGAACGTCTTCGCCCGCCAAATTCAAGAGCGTGCGAATGGTCGGCGCTTCAAAGATCAGCGTATCCGAAAAATCGATACCGGTGGCTTTGCGCATATCGCTGATCACTTGCAGGGCCAGCAGCGAATGGCCGCCCATATGAAAAAAATTATCGTCGATACCGATATTCGAAACCGCCAGTGCTTTCTGCCAAACCGCGATTATGCTTCTGTCCAGATCGTCTCGAATTTCCGATGGGCCTTGGCGGCTGCGCGCCATAAAGCGCAGCGCATTTTCCGTCAGGTATTTTCGATCCACCTTCAGGTTTGCCGTCAATGGAAAGCGCTCTAAATAGACGAAGTGCTGCGGTAGAAAGTGCGCGGGCAACTGTGCGCTGCAACAATCGATCAACTCGGCGAGCGCGGTCTCGGTGCCACTGTAAAAAGCCAGCAGCCGTCGGTCAACGGCATCAATGTTGGCCGCCACCACTATGCACTGGGTCACTTGGGGTAGAGACTCGAGGACGCGCTCGATCTCGGACGGTTCTATTCGATAGCCGCGAACTTTTATTTGGCTGTCTATACGGTTGATGTATTCGAGCTCGCCTTGCGCATTTTGGACCACCAGATCGCCGGTTCGGTAAAACCGCTGGTCGGGCGCGCGCTCAAGCCTGATAAAACGCGTCGCCGTCAATTCGGGGTTATTGTGATAGCCCTGCGCGACGCCCAGACCGCCAATCAAAAGCTCGCCTTGCACGCCCTGTGCGACGTCGCGCAGATCCTCGTCAACGATCAGCACCTCGGTGTTATCAATGGGCGTGCCTATGGTGACTTTTTCGCTTGTGGGTTTAATCAAAGCGCAGCTCGACCAGACGGTGGTCTCGGTCGGGCCGTACATATTCCAAAGCTCGTGACTGGCCGCGTGGAGTTTGCCAAGAAGCTCGACTGGCAGAGCTTCACCGCCTATCAGGATTTTCAGTGGTCGCTTGGGGACCCAGTCTCGATCGAGCAGAATTTGCCAAGTCGCGGGTGTCGCCTGCATCACCGCGATTGCGTAATCGTTTACGAGCTGGCGCAACCGGGTCTGCGAAACCGCCTCTTGTTCGGATGCGAGCACAATTTGGCCGCCGACATAAAGCGGTAGAAAGATTTCGAGTATATGGATATCGAACGAGACAGTGGTCACCGCCAACACTCGATCGCTTGCAGTAAAACCCGGACGCGCTGCCATTGCGACGAGAAAGTTCGCGACATTGCCGTGCGTTACGGCAACGCCTTTTGGGTTTCCGGTCGACCCCGAGGTGTAGATCAAGTACGCGAGATCGCTCTGTTCGCCGCCAAATTCAGACGGCGCGACAGCCTTGCCGATTCCGGCTTCGCGAAGCTCGGCCATGCTGGCGGCGGGCGCTTGCAACAAAAGCGGCGCGCCCTCGGTTGTATCCATCACAATCAGATCGACCCCAGCGTTGGTCAAAATATATTCTTGACGCGCGCTCGGGTAAGCCGGGTCGACCGGCACATAAGCCGCCCGGAGCGACCAGATGGCGATCAACAACGCGACGAGATGTTCGTTTCGCTTGACGCACACCCCCACGAGCCCGCTGGGGCCGACGCCGCGCGCGCTGAGCGCGGCCCGGTAGTCGAGCACCAGCGCGTGAAGCTCTGCATAGGTGACGCTGCGCTGGGCAAAATGGACGGCGGGCGCGCCGCCTTGACTGGCGACACGCGCTGTAAACCGGCGAAAAAACAGTTCGGAGTCAGTGATGATCTTCGATCCAAGGCTTGAATTCGTCATTATTATTCTTATCTTCACACCTACAGTAATTGAGTCAGGCGATCCTTTGACTTGCATGCACGCTGAAGCGACAAGGCCGTCGCTCCCGACGCCTGCGCCCCCCCGGGCCGATGACAGCCCGCTTTCGGTATTGTGGCAGATCAGGCGTGTCGAGTATCGGATGGGATGTTCGGGCCGACGCACGGACCATCGGCCTACGGCGATATGTTATACGGATATCAACATTCGCAATCCGACACAGATCAAAACCGCAGAAAATAATCGCTTCAACCAAAGCTCTGGCAGTCGTTTAGCAAGCTTCGCGCCTATCGGAGCACAGACGATTGTCAAAGGCACCAGGATCACCAGCGCGGGAAGATAGATAAGGTGAAAGGTGCCCGCAGGGGCGCCGAGCGGTGTGCGACTGGCGATCAAAATGCCCAGTGCGCCGGGAATGGCCACAAACAGACCGAGCGCAGCGCTGGTCCCTACCGCCCGGTGGATCGGCAAACCAAAATAGACGAGCGTCGGCACACTCATAGCGCCACCGCCGACCCCGGCGATGGCCGAGACGAACCCGATTAGCCCGGCGATCGCTTTTTGAACGTGAAATGAAGGCATGGACGGCAGAGGTTTGACGAAGCGATCGCCAAACAACTTGTTTATGGCCACCGCCAGCAGTAACAGGCTAAAGCTCACCACAAAGACGCGGCTTTGGATGTGACTGACAAGCAATACTCCAAGAATTACACCTATGGCGATAAACGGCGCCCAGATTCTAAGGATGGTCCATTCGACCATACCCAGGCGATGGTGCGCGCGCGCCGAGGCGACTGCGGTGGGCACCATCGCGGTGAGCGATGTGCCCACCGCCAGCGACATAGAAACGGCTTTATCTTGCCCGAGCGCGCCAAGCAGAAAATACAGCGCTGGGACCACGACCAAGCCGCCGCCTACGCCGAATAGACCCGCAAGCAGCCCCGCTAAAGCGCCCACCGCCAAAAGCGGCGTGGCGAGATCCAAAACCGCTTGAATCACACCGGCTTCAGGCAAAAGTCACTTCTTTTTAACGAAGTTCATTAAACGGCGCTTTTTGCTCATTTGCCGCGGAGAGAGTTTGTTTTTCCGCCCCGCGAAGGGGTTGTCACCGCTTTTAAACTCAATTCGAATCGGCGTGCCATGCAAATCGAGCGCTGTGCGGAAGGTCTTTTCCAGGTATTTGGCATAGTGACCCGGGACATCCGAGGTTTGATTTCCGTGAATCACAATAATCGGCGGGTTGTGACCGCCTGGGTGGGCGTACCGCAGTTTGATGCGCCGGCCTCTCACCAAAGGCGGCGCATGGGTGCTGACGGCCTGTTCGAGTATTTTGGTTAGGAAATTGGTGTTAAAGCGCTCGGTCGCGGAGTTGTATGCGGCATTCACCGATTTATACAAAAGCCCCACACCCGTGCCGTGCAACGCCGATATAAAATGAACATCGGCGAAGTCGACAAACTTAAGGCGCCTTTCCAGCTCGGTTTTCACATATTGTTTGTGGTCGTCCTCTAGACCGTCCCATTTATTCAGCGCCACCACCAGCGCCCTGCCCGAGTCGATGACCTGGCCAAGCAAATGCAGGTCTTGATCGACCAGCCCTTCACTCGCGTCCATAACCAGGATAACCACGTTGGCGTCCTCGATGGCCTGCAGGGTTTTAACTATAGAGAATTTCTCTACCGCCTGGCTGATATTCTTGCGTCGGCGAACGCCTGCGGTATCGATTAAGGTATAGCGCTTATCGTGGCGCTCAAACGGGATGTACACGGTATCGCGGGTGGTGCCTGGCAAGTCGAACACCACCACGCGCTCCTCGCCCAGCATACGGTTGACCAGCGTCGATTTGCCGACGTTCGGACGGCCGATTATGCCAATTTTAATGCCGTGATCGGTTGCTTCCGACTCGGCCGGTGACGGCTCGATCGTCGCGAAAGCCGCCTCTAGAAGCGTACTTACTCCGCGCCCGTGGGCCGCCGCCACGCCGAACACCTCGCCGAGCCCGAGTTCGTAAAAAGGCGTAACGGCCAAGTCATGGTTCAAGCCGTCAATTTTATTGGCGACCAAATAAGTGGTTTTATTCAAGGTTCGCAGCGTTTTCGCGATCGCGGCGTCGGCAAGGGTTAAGCCGTCGCGACAGTCGACCATAAAAAACACCAAGTCGGCTTCGCTCACCGCTTGCATCGACTGGCCGGCCATGACCTCTTCAACGCCGTCTTCCGAGCCGCCTAAACCGCCGGTGTCGACCACAATGAATTTGCGCTCTGCGAAAATCGCTTCGCCGTATTTGCGGTCCCGGGTTAGGCCCGCGAAGTCTGCCACCAGCGCATCGCGGGTCTTGGTCAGACGATTGAACAAAGTGGACTTGCCGACATTAGGGCGGCCGACCAGAGCGACGACGGGTATCATTTGCGGAAGGTGCCTCGAAGACGCTGGGAGGGGTGGTCTTTTTGCGTTGGCGGTTTGGCGTCGGTAATGTGATACATGCGCAGCATGCCCTTTTGGTCCAGAATCAAGACATTTTCCCCGACCGCCATAGGCTGCGCGAAGACCTTTGCCGTTTGCGTTTTATTACGGGCCACAAATTCACCGCTGTTGAGATCCAGCGCGTGCAGATAACCCTCGAAGTCGGTCACCACTACGCGGTCGCCGACAATGCCCGGCGCACTCACCTCACGCCGGTGGAGTTTGTCGTTTTCCCAAGCCAACGTCCCTGTGACTGCGTCAAACGCTTTGATATGACTGTCGACATCAACGACTACGATCTTGCCCCCACCTTTGGCGATTTCGTGGTAGGTCGAGACTTCTTGGCCCCAGGTGATACGCCCGGTAGCTCGGTTGACCGCGACCAGGCGACTCTGGTAGCCCGCCGTGTAGATAAACGGCCCATCGAGTATCGGGGTTGTATCGACATCGACCAAGCGCTCGATTTCGGTCTTGCCCGTGGGCTGGCCGATTCGCGCATTCCAGCGGATAACCCCGAGATTGCGGTCAAAAGCCACCAGCTGACCGTTATCGAACGGGATATACACCATCTGCTCTGCAATCACAGGCGAGCCTTGGGCGCGGAGCGTTAACACAGGCACAGGGTGGTCGTAGTTCCAGATGACCGCGCCGTCGTCTTTATTGAGCGCAAACACGCGCCCGTCGATCGCTTTGGTGACCACCATCTCGGCGTCCGCCGCTGGGGTGGAGACGATTTCACTGCTGATGACGCTGGTCCAGAGCCGGGAGCCGTCCTCGGCATTCAGCGCTATAGCCCGGCCCGATAAGGTGCCGACGTACAAGGTGCCGTCGGCGTAACCCACGCCGCCGCCTATGTCCTGGTCCAAGTCCGTGCGCCAAAGCTGCTTACCGGTTTCGGCGTCCACGGCATATACCATGCCGGCGGTATCCGCGAGATACACAGTGGCGTTGGCCACCACGGGCTCTAGGCGCTCGTAGCGCGCGTCCTGGCCTCTGCTTATCGGTTCGATCCAAACCTTTCGAAAGCGCACCTCGGTGTCGATAGGCTCGAGCGTCACCGGTTTAAGATTTTCTTCCACCTGGCTGCAGCCTGCGAGCCACAGCAGGCTCGCCACCGCGGCCAGATACCGGTTAAAAACCAAGGGCATCAGACCCCCTCCGTTGCCGAGCTCTGGACTTGCGGGTCGCCAGTCATGGGCGTTTCAACCACGTCGGAGTCCAAAGTGGCGTTATCCAGTTTCATTTCAATCAGCGAACGCTGCATCGAGCGGGGGTCGGTGATCGCATCGAGCGCCTCTTGATAGGCTATGCGGGCGTCGCCGTAGTTCTTGGCCAGAGTGTGAATATCGCCGCGCAACTCGGCAAACGAATCGACAAAAGCCGGGTCTGCAGGCGTCTCGAGGTGTTTTAATGCCTGGTCGTATTGACCTTGCGCCATGGTTAACCTCGCCAACCGTATACGGGTCAACTGATCCAGCGCGTCGAGCTTGCTGTGTTCGAGCACCGACTCAAGATGCGTGCGCGCGGTTTCAAGATCGTTATTCTCTACAGCGAGCTTCGCCATATGCAGGCTTGCAAGGCGGGCGTATAAGCTGTCGTCGAATTTCGTGTTCAGCTCGCTCGACAAATCTGCGAGCTTTTTGCGGGCCTCGGCCGATAGCGCTTCGCCTGGGGCTACAGCACCACCGGGCAGCGAGGTGTTGATGAAGGTCTCATAAATTTTGGAGCCGTCTACGGCCTTTTGCTCGACGTGTTTGCCGTATTGGCTCCAACCGAGATACCCGAAGCCTAAGGCGGCGATCAGGGCGACTGTTTTTAAGCCGTTTTCCTTCCACCATTGTTTCAGTGCATCAAGTTGTTCTTCTTCGGATAAATGTAGGGCCACTTGGCTCTCCTGTTACTTTTTTATTTGTTTGGCGTAACGGCATTTTACACCGAGGTAGCTTGCACCTTCGGTTAAATTGCCAAGGTTATTTTGGGGCGTTCATCGAAGCGCACTGGGTTTACGGAACCTGTCTGCGCGCGGCAAGCGCCTCTTTAATGCTTTCACTCACCTGCGCGGTCGCGACGCGGTACTGCGCGACCCGCTCGCGCAGCGGCTTAACAACCACCTCGCCGCTCGACCACTCGGCACCGCCGACAATTATCGCCAAAGGCGCACCGCTTTTATCGGCTTTTTTCAACTGGCTCTTCAAGCTGCCGCCACCCGTGTGGGTATACAGACGCAGACCCGGCTCGCGGTTGCGGATACCCTCGGCCAGAAGCAGAGCCTCTTTGGTCATCTGGTCATCCACAATTAGGTACACATCCAGTTGTTCCTGCAGCGACTCGGGCAGCGCTTGCATTTGTTCAACCAGCAAAATCAGCCGCTCTATCCCCATGGCGCAGCCAATCGCGGGCGTATCTCTGCCGCCTAATTGAGCCACCAGCGCGTCGTAGCGGCCACCGGCGCAGACCGCGCCTTGAGCGCCCAAGCGATCGGTCACCCACTCGAACACGGTATTGCTGTAGTAATCGAGACCGCGCACAAGTTTGGTGTTGATCTCATAAGCCACACCCATGGTATCGAGCAGGCTACAAAGCTCGTCGAAATGAGCCGCCGAGGTTTCGTTGACAAAGTCTTTGAGCGACGGTGCCCCAACCAACAGCGCCTGAGTTTTCGGATCTTTACTGTCGAGAATCCGCAGCGGGTTGGTCAGCAGGCGCCGCTGGCTATCTGGGTCCAACTGCGCTTGGTAGTCCTGAAGATACGCGACCAACGCTTGACGAAACTGGGCGCGATCGTCTTTTTCGCCCAGCGAGTTCAACTGCAAACGCACGCCCTCGGCGACGCCCAAGGCCTGCCAGAGGCGCGCGGTCATCAGCAGCAGCTCGGCGTCCACATCGGGCCCCGGCATACCGAAAACCTCGAAGCCTAATTGGTGAAACTGGCGCAGACGCCCTTTTTGCGGCTTCTCGTAGCGGAACATCGGGCCTTGGTACCAAAGCTTGCGGGTCTGGTTGTACAACAAGCCGTTTTGCTCGCACGCACGCACGCAACTGGCCGTGCCCTCGGGCCGCAAAGTGAGGCTCAGGCCGTTGCGGTCGTCGAAGCTGTACATCTCTTTTTCGACTATATCGGTTACTTCGCCAATCGAGCGTTTAAACAGCTCGGTTTGTTCGAGCATGGGAAATCGAATTTCCGAGAACCCGTAGCTTGCGGCTACACGGGCGGCCACCGACTCGACATATTGCCAGACAGGCGCCTGCTCGGGCACCAAATCGTTCATGCCTTTGACGGATTCAATTTTTTTCAACGTTTATCTCTTTTTTAATGTTGGGCGCAAGCCATCATCAGGCTTTGGCGATCAGGTCTTTTTCTTGTTCGGCTTTCAATGCCGCCTTGTGGCGAATCAATTTTTCGAGCTGCTCTACGAGGTTTTCGTTGTCGAATTTATCGCTGGGTTGGCCGTCGAGGTAGACGAGGTTTCGCGGGGTGCCACCGGCGAGGCCGATATCGGCTTCGCGCGCCTCCCCCGGGCCATTGACCACGCAACCGATCACCGCGACATCCAACGGCGTGGTGATGTCTTCCAGGCGCTGCTCCAGTTCGTTCATGGTTTTAACCACATCAAAGTTCTGTCGGGAACAGCTCGGGCAGGCGATAAAGTTAATGCCTTTGGCGCGCAGCTTAAGGCTCTTTAAAATATCCCAGGCGACCTTGACCTCCTCGACCGGGTCGGCGGCAAGCGAAATGCGCACAGTATCGCCTATGCCCTCCATCAGCAGCGTACCCAAGCCAACGGCCGATTTCACCGTGCCCGAGCGCAAGCCCCCCGCTTCGGTGATGCCCAAATGCAGGGGCTGGTCGATGGCCAGGGCGAGTTTGCGATAGGCCGCTACCGCCATAAACACGTCCGAGGCTTTAACGCTGACTTTAAAATCGTAGAAGTTCAATTTGTCGAGTATATCGACGTGACGCATCGCGGATTCCACCAAAGCGTCAGGTGTCGGCTCGCCGTATTTTTTCTGCAGGTCCTTTTCGAGCGAGCCCGCATTCACGCCGATTCGAATCGGAATGTTCATATCGCGCGCTTTGCTTACCACCGCTTCAATGCGCTTCTCACGGCCGATATTGCCGGGGTTGATGCGCAGACAATCGACGCCTAAATCTGCCACCCGCAGGGCGATGCGATAATCGAAGTGGATATCGGCCACCAGCGGAATGTCGACCTTGGCGCGGATAAGACCAAACGCTTCTGCGGCTTCAAGCGACGGCACACTCACCCGAACTATGTCCGCCCCGGCCGCCTGCAAGCGCAGAATTTGCGCGACTGTGGCCTCGACATCTTCGGTTTGCGTATTGGTCATGCTTTGCACAGAGACAGGCGCGCCGCCGCCGACCGGGACCTTGCCCACCATGATTTGGCGCGATTGACGTCTTTTAATAGGAGAATCGAAATGCATGGAAATATCCGTAAAGGTTAACCGCCGACACTTAACTCAAGGGTTCGTCGCCCGGTTCGCGTGGGCACTGTAACGGCGTTTCCGTTCAGGGCGATCGCCACCGCGCGAGCGTTGCCAAGCTTTAAATCAAAAGGCGCGACACCGGTCAGGGTTAAACGGTCGCCCGCTTGTTTGATGTTTTCGAACAGTCGCTTGCCTCGGGCGTCCGTCACGCGCAACCAACACTCGTCGGTAAATCGAATGACCAGTTCACTGCTCGCAAGTGCGGGCGCCTGGCTTGTTGGAGCTTGTGTGCTTGAAACGGGGGCGGTTGCGACTGCAGCGGCTGAGGTTTCTAAAGGCGGCTGGCTGCGATCGGCCGCGTCCGCGTTGGTGCCCGGTCGCGACAGACCCTGCTCGCGCGCGGGGGCGCTGCGCGGTGCAATGGTTGCGTTTTCGGGTACGACGCTTGCGCGTTCGGTGACGGTTATGGGCAAGGGCGAGTGACGCGTTTCGGTCACGTTTGTGGCCTCGGCGCTCGGCTGGCGACTGTTCGTCGGGTCTCGGCTTGCCGATAGGTCTGGCAGCACCGGTTCAAACTCGCGTTCACTCGGCTCTATGGTTTGGGCCGGGCTCACGGGCTCTCGAGTAAGCCAATAGCCGAGCCCGAGCACTATGATTAAAATCAGTAGCGCTATAGCGGCGATCGTCGACATCGAGGGCATGTAAACACGTTTTGGCGCAGGCGTGAAATTGGCCGATGGCCCGACCACCTCTTCGCGCTCGAAACCCACCGCCTGTTCAAAGGCCTCTATGTGTTCGCTCGGGTCGAAACCCACCACCTTGGCGTAGGAACGCGCGTAGCCTGTGATATAAGCCACGCTGCCGACATTGTCGTAGTCGTCGTTTTCAAGCGCCTGCAAGCGCGCGCGCGTGATCATAGTGCGCTCGGCGATCTCCTTAATCGACACACCGGCACGCTCGCGGAGCTTTTTCATCTCGCCGCCAGGCTTGAAACGGGTGCGATTTGCAGGGAGTTCTTCCGACTCAGTCATGGCAATATCAACGCGAGTTCTTAACGAGGTTGCGGTATTCCAGATACTCGTTGGAATACGGGTGTCGGTTCTTTAAAATCATTGCGTATTGGCTTTCTTTATCGGGGTTTTCGAATATTCGTTCAATGCGTATACCAAGCCAGAGGCTGCGCGCCGAAGGCGGCTTGACGAGGGTCATGTATTTATCGAGCAGTCTTTTCGACCTGGCGTACTCGCCCTCGATAAAATACAGGTCGGCGAGCTCAATCACCACCGGGGCGTAACTGTCGTTGAGGTTTAGCGCGTGTTCGTAAGCGGGCTTTATACGCGCGGTGTTGCCGGTTGCCTCGGCGCATTTGGCCGCCAAATAGAGCGCCTCGGGTCGGGCGCCGTAGTCGTAATCGGTTGCGGCGTCTTCAAAATACCGGCAAGCATCCTGCGGCTTGCCTTGCGCCATCAAAAATTTGCCGAGCGACACATAGATACCCGCGCGGTTTTTTTGGTTGCTCAACCGAACGGCTTTGTCGAACGACGCCTTCGCGGCCTCGAATTCGCCGTTGGCCTGGTGCACCAGTGCGATACCGTGGTGAGCTTCACCCGAGCGGCTATTGAGGTCCAACGCTTTACTGAACTGATAGCGCGCGTTGTCGCGCTTATCGATCGCCAGGTACTTCATGCCCAATTCGATACGCTTCTCGAGCGCGCCGTCAAGATCGACCGGCTGACGGTTAGTGGTGG
>CAZING010000020.1:0-8444 GCA_964540505.1 uncultured Cellvibrionaceae bacterium
TTGCAAACCGACGGCAACCCGTTTGTGGATGCTGATTACTACCTGAACCCAGAAGTTGTCGACAATATTGAGGCGTCGATCGCGCGTAGCGCTTCCGAGCGCGAGGCGGCGCAATTGGCAACGCTGAAACAGCAACCCACGGCGCTGTGGTTGAGGGCAGGCGACGCCCAAACTAACCAACAAATTCTGTCTGAGCATCTCGCGCAGGCGCAGATTCAGCAGCAAAATGGCGCCGGTGACGGGGCACTACGACCGTTGGCGCTGGTGGTGGTGCTCGATCGGCTCGGTTACGTCTGTGGCCAGGACATCGCCCACGAAACGCAACTGCAGGCCTACGCTAACGAATTTATCGACCCAATAACACAAGCGATTACCCAGTATCCGAATCTTCGAGTGGTCGTTGTGCTCGAGCCCGATGCCCTGGCGAGCCTGGCAACCGGGTTTGGCGAGCCGAGCTGCGCGGCAAACGGGTTAAACGAATACTATCGCGGCGCGCTCGAGTATACGATTGCGCATTTGGGCGCGCTTGACAACGCCTACCTCTATTTGGACATCAGTCACTCCAGCTGGCTCGGCTGGCCCGACGCCCGCGCTGCTGCCGTGTCCGAGGCGGCGAGTTTGGTGGGTGCGGCCTCTGCGGACGGTGCTGGCATCATCAGAGGGTTTGCCACCAACGTTGCCAACTACGTGCCCGTCGAAGAACCTTTTATTGCAGGCGCAGACGATGAGCGTATCGCGGGTGCCTTCTACGAAGGCAATGCCGTAGTCGATGAGAACCGGTTTATCGATTTGCTCTACCAAGAGCTTGTGGCCGTCGGTTTCAATGCCGATTTGGGCTTTATCATAGACACCGGACGCAACGGCTGGGGCGGCGAGCTGCGCCCGGAATACGACGACGGCACCATCGCCTCGCGCGTTGACCGCCGCCAGAGCCGTGCCAGTTGGTGCAACGTGATAGGCGCCGGTTTAGGCGCATTGCCCGAGGCCTCACCCGACCCGCTGCGGCCGTTTTTGGATGCCTACTTCTGGATCAAAACTCCGGGCGAGTCGGACGGCGAATCGCTTATGACCGACCCTGTCTGTGGCACGAGTCCCGACGCAAGCCGGGGCGCGCCCGCAGCAGGGCAGTGGTTTCACGACTACTTGCTGACCCTTTTGCACAATGCCGAGCCGGCTGTGGCGCCGCACCCCGATTGGCAGGGTTCGAGCAGCTCCAGCTCGTCGTCCAGTTCATCGTCAAGTAGCGCCAGTTCATCGTCTTCGGGGGCGTCCTCTAGTAGTTCCAGCGCCTCGAGCAGCTCAAGCAGCAGCTCTTCAAGCAGTTCCAGCTCGTCGAGTAATTCCAGTTCTTCAAGTAGCTCTTCAAGCAGTTCCAGTTCGTCGAGCAGTTCCTCAAGCAGTTCTAGCTCCAGCAGCTCTGGCGCGGTCGTCGACACGGACGGCGACGGCGTGCCGGATGCCGAGGACGCGTTTCCAGAGGACCCCACCGAAACGGCGGACGCCGATGGTGACGGGGTGGGCGACAATACCGATGCCTTTCCGAATGACCCCACCGAGACCGCCGACAGCGACGGTGACGGCGTCGGCGACAACAGCGACGCCTTTCCCGAGGACGCCACCGAAACCACCGATAGCGATGGTGATGGCGTGGGTGATAACGCCGATGCCTTTGCCGATGACCCGACGGAATCCGTCGACAGCGATGGCGATGGCGTAGGGGATAACAGCGATGCTTTCCCAAATGACCCCAACGAGACCTCGGATTCTGACGGCGACGGTGTGGGCGATAATTCCGATGAATTTCCGAACGATCCGAGCGAATCGGTCGACACCGATGGCGACGGGGTCGGCGATAACGCCGATGCTTTCCCGAACGATCCGAGCGAATCGAAAGACAGTGACGGCGATGGCGTAGGCGACAACGCCGATGAGTTCCCGAATAATCCGAACGAATCGATCGACAGCGATGGTGACGGAGTGGGCGACAACGCCGATGCCTTCCCCACCGACCCGACTGAGACCGCGGATACAGACGGCGATGGCGTTGGTGACAATGCCGATGCCTTTCCGACCGATCCGACCGAAACCGTCGATTCCGATGGCGATGGCGTAGGCGATAACGCGGATGCGTTTCCGAACGATCCGAGCGCGTCCATCGACAGTGACGGTGACGGCGTCGACGACAGCATCGATGACTTCCCAAACGACCCCAGCGAATGGCTGGATTCCGATGGTGATGGCGTGGGCGACAACGCCGACGCATTTCCGGGGGATCCGAACGAAACCTCAGACACCGATGGCGATGGCGTCGGTGACCACAGCGATGCCTTTCCGGACGACCCACTTGAAAGCGCCGACAGCGACGGCGACGGTTATGGCGACAACGCCGACGCTTACCCCAACGACGCCTATCGGTATCTGCTGGGCGACGCGGTGGCCGGCGCCGATATTTGGGCGGACTCTTGTGCGAGCTGTCACGGCGACTTTGTTGACGACGGTTTAACGCCCGCGATGAACATCGACCCGGCCGCCTTTCAGGTGACCACCGAGGCGCAACTGGTGCAATACATCGAGTTGAATATGCCATTTGGTGAGCCGACCAGCTGTGTCGGCCAATGTGCGGCCGATGTCGCCGAGCATGTGCTGACGCTCGAGTCGGCACCGGCGGCGACGGGCGGCGACCCGGTCACGGGCGAGGCTCTGTATAACGATGCGTCGCTCAACTGCAGCGCGTGTCATGGCCCGAACGGCAGCGGTGGTATCGCGCCGATCACCCCCGAAAACTGGACGGCGGTGACGCTGGCCGAGAAAATCGCCACGACCATGCCTATGGGAGGTGTGGGCACCTGTGTCGGCAGTTGCGCCGAGGACATAGCCGCCTACATATTGAGTTGGTAATCGGGCGCGGCTGGCTAAGGCGGCCCGCTTGTCATCAACGCGAAATTATCAAGCGGCCGCAGGCCGCTTTTTTTCAACTTGAGTTTGCAACGGCTGTCTCGGCAAAACCCGATTGACCCTTTTTTTTGCGAAATATAAAAATGTAAATCGGCGTTGGTGGCGCGTTGATAGAGATCAAAATTCTGTATCGACCGCCCTCGAAAAATTCGGTTTAACGGGGGGTGTGCGTTTCGAAGTGTCGAAATTCTTACCCCTTTTTTCAGGCGTGATTTCTGCATTTTTATCGAAAAACGCAAAACCCTGCCGCAGACCGATTGCAATCTTAAGGTTCTGCGCCAAAAACCGAGGGTTGCGCGCCGTACCCCAACACCCTAAATCGTTTTTAAACGCCCATTGCGATCTCATCGTGTTAGAAGACCCGCGCGTTCGAGTGCCGTGCCAGTAATTTTTACACTTCAGAAAAGTAATGCGTCGCATAAACCCTCCGCTCGAGAACCAGCGGGCGAGCGTCCCACACAATTAGCTTGTTAATAATCAGCGCTGTAGCGCCGCTTTCGCCGAATCCTGTCCGTCTTTAGCTGGCCGAAAGAACCGCGGTCGGGTGACTGGGTCTGCTAATTGCTTACCGTCTGTCTAGCTTTCATGGGAAGCTCGGGCGCCGTTTAAGGTACAGCCGGGTTGCCCTTCAGTGATCGAATCAATGCGTGGGACAAGTTATGAAGGTTCAAAAGTCGGAGCAGGCGGGCGCAACGCGGGACGGGTTATTACACCAGAATCCAAACAACGACTCCGCTAAACAATTGGGCAAAAGTACTGCGGCCTCTGCGCGTTCGAACACGCCTGCGGTTCAGCGCGGCCTCTTGGCGGCCTCCATTTTCAGCGCACCCGCGCGGGTGCTGTTCGGCAGTGGCAAAAAAATATTGTGTTTATTAATAGCCGCCCAGTTTACGGCATCGGTCAATGCCGCGCCATTGGGCGGTGAAGTGGTCGGTGGCACCGGCACCATCTTGCAACAGGGTGCCCAAACCACTATTGAGCAAAGCTCCAACCGTCTCGCGATCGATTGGGACTCCTTCAACGTTAGCCTCAATGAAAAAGTCACCTTTAATCAGCCGGGCGCAGACGCGCTTGCGTTAAACCGCATTTTGAGCGAAGACCCGAGCCGCATATTCGGCCAAATTGAAGCCAACGGCAGAATTATCCTGGCCAACCCCAACGGTGTGCTATTTGGCAGTGATGCCCAGCTCGACGTCGGCAGTTTAGTGGCCAGCGGCCTCGCAATCGATGCCGCTGAGTTTATGGCAGGCGAGTTACGTTTCAGCGGTCAGGAGGGCACAGTCGGGCAGGTAGTCAACCAGGGGCTTATTGCGGCGTCTACCGGCGGCAACGTCGCGCTGCTCGGTAAATCGGTCATCAATACCGGTCTTATCCGCGCCCAGCTCGGTCGCGTGGCGCTGGCGGCAGGCGATGAAGCGGTGGTCACGTTTGACGACGCGGGCCTGCTTGGCGTGGCGATAAACGCTGCGACGCTTGAGGGCGATCTGGCCGGCGCTTACAGCATCACCAACCTCGGAAGAATTGACGCTGCCGGCGGCCAGATCATGCTCTCGGCCAGTGTCTCAGAGGATCTTTTCAGTCAGGCGGTCAACCGCGGCGACTTTCGCGATGCGACTCAGGCGATAGTCCACGACGACGGCACCTTCACGCTCGGCGAGGGCGGCGGCGTCTACAATAACGGCACCTTGAACGCCTCAAGCGAAGACGGCGATGCCGGCGAAGTGTGGCTGGTCGGGGAGACCGTCGTCAACAATGGCACGATCGAGGCCAACGCGCCGAACGGCGCTGCGGGCAATGTCCAGCTGCAAGCGGGCGATCAGTTGCGTTTGAGTTCCGCCGGACTTATAGAAGCCAAAGGCGACCGGCCGAGCGGTCGGGTGGCGCTTAAAGGCAACGGAGTTCACGCAGGCCCGGGGGCTAAAATCGACACCAGTGGCTACGCGGTGTTGGCGGCCACAGGGTTGATGCGCACCCCCGAAACGCAGGCCGAACACATGCTGCTGACCGCTCTTGCGGGCGTCTCGCAAGCGGGCGCCATGACCCTTGCCGGCAACTTGCATCTGGCCACTCTGGCGGACGCCAACCTCAACCTGACCCATACCGACAATGACTTTGGCTCGCTGTCAGTTGCGGCTCAGTATGTGAGCAATATCCGTCTCAGTAATAGCAGCGATCTCACCCTGGGCGATATCACGCTTTACGATTCAACGCTCAGAGTTAACCTAACCGGTGACGACACCTCGGTTCGTCAGGCGCAAGACAGCGAACTCGGCGTATACGACAGTCTTCTTGAGCTGCGGGCGCCGAATATTTATTTGGGCGAGCAGGGCGCCCAGGTGAGCGCGGTCAACAGCTCTATAAATTTGCGGTTCGAGCAGGCAATCGCCACCAACGGCGCAATCGATTTCGGCGATGACGGCAATTTCAGCAGTCTTTCTGTGATCGGTAGTCAGGACGGCCTCGAATTGCTCCGTTTGACCGGTCGGCAGTCGCTCGCCGATATCAACGCCCGGATTCTGGACGACATGAGCATCGAAATCGACTCAATGCTCGGCCAAACGGCAAAACTGCAAACGTTCAGCGACATTACCCAGAGCGGACCAATTAAACTTTCGGGCAATCTCGACCTAAGCTCACCCTCGTTCGCGGCGTTTGTACTCGATCACGCGGAGAACGAACTGAACAGCCTCAGTGTGGCATTCGGTCACTCGAACTCGCTCAAGCTTAATGTAGCGAATGACGTGATTTTGAGAAACCTTTTGCTTGAGGGCGCGTCCGCAAATATTTCGGCGGGCGGTACGGTTCGCCAAGCGGCGAATACGAATATTACTGGCGCCGAGGGCGGGCTCGATATTACCGCAAATTCGATCATACTGGGCGGCGCGGGTACGAGCTCAATAGATTTTCTGGGCACAGGTGCGCTGTTTCTCGATTTCAACGACCGCTTAGTATTGAACGGGCCGATCTCGTTGGGCACCTACGGCTCATACCTGCGCATCACCGGCAGTGACGCCAACAATACCTTTATGGTTGGTGAGCACGCGAGCTTTGCTTCAAACGAACCGACCTTCTTCGAGCATATTATCGATCTCGGCGCGGGCGATGACCAAGTGATTTACAATCAATCCTTTGATATTCCGCTTTATCTCGGCGCCGGCGCAGATGTGATGACCATCGATAACCCGAACATTCAATACGACCTCCAAGATTTGAATCCAGAAGAGGATGCGCTACTTGTGCGCAACCCCTGATTCGGCGAAACTGCGCGCTGACAATTGATTGAGTAGACTGTTATGCGCGCAAACACTCATTCCATTGCGGTGGGGTATTTGGCTTGGATTTTCGGCTTTATCGGCGCTCACCGCTTCTATTACGGTAAACGTCTGACCGGTACGATTTGGTTTTTCACCCTTGGGTTGTTTTTCATTGGCTGGATTATCGATTTATTTTTGATCCCCGCGATGGACCGCGAAGCCGACATGCGCTACACCGCGGGCTTGTATAATTTCAACATCGCCTGGCTGTTACTGGCCTTTCTCGGAGTGTTCGGCATCCACCGCATGTACCTAGGGAAATGGCTAAGCGGCCTTTTGTACCTGTTTACCTTTGGACTTTTTGGCTTGGGTGTGCTTTTCGATCTGTGGACTTTGAACTCACAAGTATCAGAGCGAAACGCCTACACGAGCTAATACGCGATGCTGTGGCGACAGCGCTTGCCGTTAGCCATAGCGTTCGGCGCGGGCCGCTGCGAGCCTTCGGTTTAATCGTTTAGCGCGTATCGATGATACTCGCGCAAAACTGCATTAAAAAAGTCACATCGCCTCTTTCGTCTGCTAGCCGTAGAACCGCCCATGACGTTTATCCGCCTGCTATTTCTTGTTCTTGTGTTTTGTCAGAGCGCCTGTGCACAAACGGTTCATGTGTCGGCCGATCATAAAGCGTTTCTCTACACAGGCCGAATCGATTTTAGCGATGTCAAAGCGCCATCGTTGAGTTGGCCCGGCAGCAGCATTCGGGCCGAATTTTCGGGCACCAGTTTAGAGGTCATTCTCGATGACCAATTCGGTAAAAACATTTTCAATATTATCCTGGACGGTGACGACCTCCACCCCTATATCATCGAAACCGAACAAGGCGAGCACAACTATTGGATTTCAAACAGCTTAGCCCGCGGCGCGCACTCGGTGGAGATCCACAAGCGGACCGAAGGTGAAGAGGGTCGAACCGCTTTTAAAGGCCTGGTGATCGATGACCAAGGCAAAATGTTGGCGCGACCCGAGCGCCCGAGTCGGCGCATCGAGATATACGGCGATTCGATCAGTTCAGGGATGGGCAATGAAGGCGCGTTCAACGGTGCGGATCACCTACTTGCGGATAAAAATAATTACTGGGCGTACGGCTCGATTGCCGCGCGTGAACTCGAAGCCGAGCTGCACACAATTTCGCAAAGCGGCATAGGCATTATGGTGTCTTGGTTCGGGTTCACCATGCCGGATTATTATGACCAGATGGATGCCGTTGGCGACAACGATACGCGCTGGGACTTTACACGCTGGACGCCCGATCTAGTGATCATCAACCTCATGCAAAATGACAGTTGGCTGATCGATCGAGAGCAAAAACTGCAGCCGCCACCCGACGATCGCGCGCGCATCGATGCCTACGTCAATTTCGTTCGAACAATAAGGGCGCGCTACCCCAAAGCGCCCATCATTTGTGCATTGGGCAGCATGGACGCCACGGCCAATGCCAAATGGCCCGATTATGTGCGCCGTGCCGTGGCCGAAATGCGCGACCAGGGCGATACCAAAGTGACTACCTTGTTTTTCCCATTCAATGGCTACACCAAGCACCCCCGCGTGATGCAACACCGCGAAAATGCCCGGCTTCTGGTCGATTTTGTTCGCGACTATATGGGTTGGTGAGTTTTGATTGCGCGCAGGAGGCGATTATTCGTGGGTCCTGTGTGTTTTTACATTTACGACTGTCTGATCGCGCGCGAGGCGACCGCAAACAATAAAATAAATAAGGCGAGATAAAGATTGGAGCTGCCGCCGGATGGAAGTTCTGTGTGGTCGCGCGTGTTGATCGGTGCAATATAACTGTGACGCGATGGAATGACGCGGCTAAAAGAGGCAGGTTCGAGTCCGGATTGGCGAAAAAGCGGTGTCGCCTCGCTGGCGACGCGTTCGGCAGCGGCCGTCTGCGAAGACACCGTTTTAAACGGCTCTGGGTCGCCGGCTGCCCAACCGGGTACGGCGCCGAACAAACAAAGCGATAGGACAATCAGTTGCAATTTCGACTTCATATTCGAACCACGAATGCGGAATCTTATTGTTGATCTTGATCCTAGCAGCTCCGTTTAAAGAGGGAAGCGCTCACCCGCCCAAAATGTGACCTAATAGCGGAAACTGGCGTGAGTTACCGCAAATTACCCCGAACTTTTTGATGTGCGTTCGCAGCATTTGCCGGGACGCGTTCGGGGTTTC
>CAZING010000020.1:8544-26622 GCA_964540505.1 uncultured Cellvibrionaceae bacterium
ACGCTAAAGGCTTCGCCATTGCGGTTGTAGTGGCGGTGATCGGTGGCAGCGAACTGAGTGTGCTTCGAGAATTTACCGCTTAGCAGGCCGCTCGCAAGTGGCAGGCGTACGATCACTGCGATGTTATTTTCAAGCGTTCGCGGGAACAGCTCGTCAAGCAAACGTTGTCTGAACACATTGAAAATCACTTGAATGCTAGTGATATCGTTTTGCTCGGTGCAGATCAAAGCCTCTTCGACTGTCTCGACACTGGCTCCGAAATGTTTGATTAAGCCCTCTTGTTGCAGCGTTCGCAACCAGTCGAAAATCTCGCCGCGCTTAAGAATCGCGGTGGGTACGCAGTGCAATTGCAGCAAATCCAGCGCGTCCATCTGCAGTCGGTCGCGTGAACGGCTCGCCAAATCGCGCATGCTGGTAAGCGAGTAAGTGTCAGGGTAAGTGCCTTCCCAGCGGCCGTATTTTGTCGCCAGAAATGGGCGTTGTTTCTCGGGCAAATCGCGCAGAAACTCACCGATATAAGCTTCGCTCTGCCCGCCGCCATAGACATCCGCGGTGTCCCAAAAGGTCACTTTTTGGGCCATGGCCGTGGTTAGAATTTCTTTGACTTGGGTCTCGGTTATGGGCCCGAAATCGCCGCCGAGCTGCCAGCAGCCTAAACCTATTTCACTGATCTGAATGGACGTGTTGCCCAGATTTCTGTATTGCATGATGTGGCATCCGTGGTCTTGTGGTGGGCATCGTTGATGCGTTTTTTTGGGGTATCGGCTCTAAGCCATCTGAAAGATCGACTTCGGCCTTAAGGGTAGTGGACCGACTTCGCCCCTTCGGGTTGCACCTTGAAGCGCTTGTATTCCCATTGGTACTGCTCGGGCGCCTCCAGGACCAGCGCCTCGACGCCTTGGTTCAAAGCCGCGAGCGACCTCGACGAATCGGCGCTGTAGAGGTCTTCAGGCGCTGGCCGGAACACCAATTGAAAGCCCGAATCGGTGCGCTTGGCGAACGCGAAAACCGCGCGCGCCTCGGTTTTCACGAGCAACTTGTGCACTAAGGTCATGGTAAAGGCTTGGTGCCCAAAAAACGGTGCAAAATCGCCGCTGCCGCGATCATTGGGGTTTTGGTCCGGCAAAATCCCGCATATGCCTCCGCTTTTGAGGGTTTTCAGCAAAGCGCTGACCCCGCGGGCGTTGGTGGGCACCAGTCGGGCGCCGGTGTGGCTTCGGCTGTCGCGAATTAAACGGTCCAGGCCCCGGAGTTTCGGCGGTTGGTAGAGGTTGGTCACAGGTGCAAGCGTCGGCAAGTACAGCCCGAGAACCTCCCAGTTGCCCAGGTGCGGCGCCAGCACGACCACGCCTTTGCCGACGGCCAGCGCTTCGCGAACGCACTGTTCGCCATCTATGTCGCGAATATAGGCGTCTAGCGGCTTTCGTTTGGTAAACAGCCCACAGACTTCGGCGGCCACCATGCCTGTGTGCGCCAAACTGCGTTGGCTAAGCTCGGCACGCGCTTGGGCATTCAGCGCGGGCAGGCAGGCGTCGACATTGTTGCGCGTGATAACCGCCATGCGCGTGTTGAAGCGGTAGGCCGCGCGGCCGAATAAGCCGCCGAGCTTGCGTGCCTGCGCGATCGACAACGCGCCGAGTAAGCGGACGGCGGTAATGGCAATAAAAGTGCGAAGTTTTTCCATAGGTAGGTAGGGCCCTGAGCTTGCGCCATTGTGCCAAAAGACCTGCGCGAGACGCAAAACGCGATTGCCCCACTCGGGGGTTCGCCAATGCCGGACCGCCAACGGGCATTCGCGCCCTGTCCATTTCGCCGGTTACGCTAACCCGCTATAATCGCTACTTTTTCTCTATCGGCGGTCACTGCGATGGCGCTCGCCGTATCTAACATTCCAAATCAGGTGTCTTGTGACCAATTCAAAGCAACAGGCGGATATCGCTACGTTTCAAGGGTTGATTCTCACGCTGCAACAGTTCTGGGCAGAAAAGGGCTGTGTGATCTTACAACCGCTCGACCTGGAGGTGGGTGCGGGTACGTTTCACCCGGCGACCTTTTTAAGGTCCATAGGCCCCGAAACCTGGAATTCCGCCTATGTTCAGCCCTGCCGACGGCCAACCGACGGCCGCTATGGCGAAAACCCCAACCGCCTGCAGCACTATTATCAGTTTCAGGTGTTACTTAAACCCTCGCCGTCGAACATTCAGCAATTGTATCTGGATTCATTAACGCATTTGGGCATAGACACAGCCGTTCACGACATTCGTTTCGTCGAAGACAATTGGGAGTCGCCGACATTGGGCGCCTGGGGTCTCGGTTGGGAGGTGTGGCTCAATGGTATGGAAGTCACCCAGTTCACCTATTTCCAGCAGGTGGGCGGACTTGAGTGTTACCCCGTCTCGGGCGAAATCACCTATGGTCTCGAACGCATTGCGATGTATCTCCAGAACAAGGACTCGATTTACGATTTGGTTTGGACCACCGGGCCAGACGGCTCGGTGGTCACCTATGGGGATGTGTTCCACCAAAACGAAGTGGAAATGAGCCATTTTAATTTCTCCCACGCCAAGGTCGAGTTCCTGTTTGGCGCGTTTGACGAGTACGAGGCGGCCTGCCAAAGGCTGATCGAAGCGTCGCTGCCGCTGCCCGCTTACGAAATGGTGATGAAGGCCTCTCATGCGTTCAACCTGTTGGACGCGCGCTCGGCCATTTCGGTAACCGAGCGCCAAAGATACATACTTCGGGTGCGAACGCTCGCGAGCCAAGTCGCCAGCGCCTACTTTGAAACACGTCGGGCGCTGGGGTTTCCGTTGGCGCCTGCGCAGTTGCGCGAAGAGGTGCTGGCCAAAGCCCAGACAGAAGGAAGCGCACCATGACCGACACACACCAATTTCTGGTAGAGCTGGGTACCGAAGAGCTGCCGCCGGTGGCGTTACCGGTCCTGAGCCACGCTTTTCGAGACGCGCTCGCCGACCAACTTAACAGCCACCAACTGCACTTTACGGAAATCCGGGCATTTGCGACCCCGCGACGATTGGCTTTGCGGGTCGAGGGTTTGCCGGGCGCGACACCTGTGCTAAGCCAAAGTGTGTGGGGGCCGCCGGTTTCGGTCGCCTTTGATGCCAACGGCGAGCCCACCAAGGCGGCGCAGGCGTTTGCCCATAAAAACGGCGTCACGGTCGCCGAGCTGACCACCGCCAACGACGGCAAGGTGGATAAACTGCTGTTTGAAACCGAGGTCGGAGGCGAGCCCACAGCGGCGCTTCTGCCGGATATGGTTAGCACCGCGTTGGCGCGCCTGCCCATAGGTAAACGCATGCGTTGGGGCGCGTCGCGCGAAGAATTTGTGCGTCCCGTGCACTGGCTGGTGATGTTACTGGATGACCAGGTGGTCCCGGGCACAGTGCTCGGTTTGTCCGCCGGCAACATCACTCGCGGGCACAGATTTCATGCCGACCGCGCGATTACTTTAAAGCACGCAAGCACCTACGAGACGCAACTCGCCGAGGCTTATGTGGTCGCCGACTTCCAAGCGCGGCGGGCGCGCATAGTGGCGCAAGTCACCTCCGAGGGCGAAACCACTGGTGGCGGTGCCGTGTTATCGGAGGATTTGCTCGATGAGGTCACAGCCCTAGTCGAGTGGCCGGTGGCGATTACCGGGCGCTTCGATGAGCGGTTTCTCGCGGTGCCGCCCGAGGCTCTCGTCTCGGCTATGAAAGAGCACCAGAAATATTTTCACGTAGTGGACGCTGCCGGCAATTTAATGCCGTATTTTATTACCGTGGCCAATATCGACAGCATCGACGTCGCCCAGGTGATCGCCGGCAACGAAAAAGTCATTCGCCCACGTTTGGCCGATGCCGCGTTCTTTTTCGAGTCGGATAGAAAAACGCCGCTTGAGCAGCACCGCGAAAAACTCAAGACCATGGTGTTCCAAGCGAAGCTCGGCACCCTGTACGACAAGACCGAACGAATCGCCCAACTGGCCGGCAAAATTGTTGCGCGCCATTCGGGCGATGTCGCCCAGGCTGAGCGCGCCGGACGTTTGAGCAAGGCCGACCTGGTCACCAGTATGGTGTATGAGTTTGCCGATATGCAGGGCATCGCGGGCTATTACTACGCGCTGCAAGACGGCGAGAGCCAGGCGATTGCCACGGCCATCACCGAGCAGTATCAACCGAAGTTCGCGGCTGACCGCTTACCGAAAACCGACCTGGGCACCGCGCTTGCGCTGGCCGACCGGCTCGATACCTTGGCGGGTATTTTCGGTCTTGGCCTGGTGCCCACGGGCTCCAAAGATCCGTTTGCGTTACGCCGGGCCTCGGTGGCAGTACTGCGTCTGCTTGTCGAGAACCAATACGCGATCGATCTGCGCGAGCTTCTGCGCGAGGCCACAGACGCCTACCCAACACTGCCGCGCGCCGACGGCTGCGAGCTCGCGCTCAGCTATATGTTAGAGCGCATGCGGGCCTGGTACGAAGAGCTGGGCATCGACCCCGCGATTTACCTCGCAGTGCAGGCAAAGAATCTGACTCAGCCGCTCGATATCAACGCCCGCATTCTCGCGGTGGCCGAGTTTGCTAAGTTGCCGCAAGCGCAAAGCCTGGCTGCGGCAAATAAACGCGTCTCCAACCTGCTGACCAAGCAGCAAGATCAGCCGCAGTCGCAGATTGAACCGAGCCTACTTAAAGAGTCTGCGGAAATCGAATTGGCCGAGCAATTACAGGCGCTTCGAGCAGAAGTGGCGCCGCTGCTTGAGCGCAACGATTACACCCAAGCGCTGGCGAGCCTCGCTCGCTTACGCGAACCGGTCGATCGTTTTTTCGATACCGTTTTGGTGATGACCGAGGACCAACCCACGCGCTTAAATCGTCTGGCGTTGCTCGCGCAGTTGCGAAGCCTGTTTTTGCAGGTGGCTGATATTTCCTTCCTGGCGGCGGCTAAATGAACCCATGGTTGGTGCTTGGCCGCGACGGTGTGTTAACCGAAGAGTTACTTCCCGGGCGCGCGGGCGCCGACGCCTGGCAGCCGCTGTCGGGCAGTTTGGAAGCTTTGGCGAGGCTCACCTCGGCAGGCTTTAAAGTTGTGCTCGCGTTCAATCAATCGGCCATCGGCCGGGGGTTGCTCAATCAGCCCGAGCTTGAAGCCTTGCATCGAAGCCTGCGCCGGCAAGCGGAGCGACTCGGCGGGACGATAGAAGGCATATTTTATTGCCCGCACCTGCCAGAGGACCAATGCGACTGTCGCAAACCTCGTACCGGTTTGCTGAATAAAATCGAGCAGACTTTTGCCATTTCGCTGGCCGACAGTTGGTGTGTGGGCGATAGCTTAAAAGACATTCAAGCGGCTAAAGCGCACGGCCTTAAACCTGTGCTGTTGCGCACCGGCAAGGGCGCGCAGACTGAAGTCGCGATACTGATTTCGCCGAAATACAAAAAGAGCACTCTGATATTCGATGACCTCGGGGATTTCGCCGATTATATTCTGGAACACTAACCCATGATAACGGCGCTGCGCTCAGCAATTTTTATTATAGGTAAAGTGGTGGTCACAATCCTTTACGGGATTTTGCTGATTTTCATTTTGCCGCTGCCGAAGTTACCGCGTCACAGGATTATTATTTCCTGGTGCTGGGTGGTGCTTCAATGGTTGCGCCTCACTTGTGGTGTGCGATATCGAATCATCGGTGCCGAACACATCAACCGAAGCAGCGCGAAAGTGTATTTATCGAAACACCAAAGCGCCTGGGAAACCTTTATGCTTCAGTATATTTTATTTCCCGCGACGACTATTTTAAAAAAGGAATTGTTGCGCATTCCGATTTTCGGTTGGGGATTAAGGTGCCTGCAACCGATTTCGATAGACCGAACCAACCCTCGAGAAGCACTTAAAAAAGTGAAGTCCGAGGGGCTGGCCAAATTGGCCGAAGGTGTGAACGTTTTGTTGTTTCCAGAAGGCACGCGGACTCGCCCAACAGAGCGAGGTAAATACGCGCGAAGCGGTGCGGAAATTGCCGTTACCGCAGGCGTCGATGTTGTGCCTGTGGCGGTTAACGCCGGGCATTGTTGGCCGCCGAAACGCCACCTTAAATTCCCAGGCTTGATCACCGTGCATTTCGGCCCACCCATAAGCACCCAGGATAAAAGCAGTAGGGAAGTCATCGAAGCGGTGGAGTTGTGGATAGAAAACCGAATGGCGGAACTGGAAGCCGAACGCCTAGAAGCGATTTTATAACGCGCAAGCGTCGGCGACGCCAGCAATAAAGGCCGCGCATTTTTTTAACCCCGCAGTACACAGGGCTTAGCGGCTCGCGAGTTATTGCGTTAATGGTGCAAACCCCTGACACTTTATGCGATGAAACGCTGTGCGGGTTGTTTGCTCGCGCTCCGAGCGCTTCGGGCTAAGGATTTACGTTTTCCTCGGCCGAAACGGTCCGATTTTGCATTGCAAAAAGTCTGCGCCGCGCTCAGAATGGTGTACGCCATCGGTCGGAGATTTTTTACCTTTTATCCAGTTCATGTTTTTTCTCGGACAAGGCTTGTTCGAATATTCTCGCTTGGCGTTATTTTCTTTTGCTCGCATTTCGCGACGAAAGCGTGTCCGCGGTTATTAATGACAAACTTCGGGTTCACGTCCAAGCCGCGCGCGCGCTTGCCGTCGACCCGTTTCGCAGCGCGAACGCTACGCGCTTAACAAAATGCGGTGCTGTCGATATTTTGGCTGCCCAACCTCAACCTGTAGAAGCCGGTCGAGGTGACCGTCAAAATCCTATCCTGGCAGCGGTTTATCTCTGCACTAGTATTGAAGCATACTCAGCTGACGACCGGACCGGTTAGTTACCCATATGAATTTAATGAGTAGAAACATTCGCCGCTTGGCGTATCTCGCCTTGCCGTTGGCAGTGGTTGCCTGCGGTGGCGATTTCGATTCGGATGAAAACCCCATCGAGCAACCCACACCCAACCCGCCCGTGGCGCAGGTGACCCTGCGCGGCACAGTTACCTATGACCGCGTACCTTTTAAATCGGACAGTTATGGCGGTTTGGCGTATGAGGCCACACAACCATCGCCCGCTCGAGGCGTGGTTGTCGAGGCGCTCAACGACAATGAGGAGCTGCTCGATTCGACCACCACAGACGCCTCGGGCGGCTATGTCTTGTCATTACCTGCGCAAACCGAGGTCATGGTTCGGGTGCGCGCGCGTCTGCATTCGTCGAAGCTTGGCACTTGGGATATTCAAGTAAAAGACAACACCCGTGGCAACGCCGCCTATGTACTCGACGGCGCCTACCACTCCACCGGCACCAATGAGAGCCAATCGCGCGATCTTCACGCCGTTTCGGGCTGGACGGGCGGCGGTTACAGCCAGCCGCGCTCGGCGGCGCCTTTTGCGATTTTGGATGCCATGTACGACGCCGTGCAGGCGATTCACGCGGTCGATGAACAGATCGTTATGCCGAGCCTGGACGTCTTTTGGAGCCCCGAGAATATTTCGACCAATGGGCGGATGGAAGACGGTCAGATCGGCACGTCTTTTTACTCCACTTACGGGCCGTCGATTTATTTACTGGGCAAAGAGAATAACGATAGCGACGAGTACGATCGCTCGGTGATTCAGCATGAATTTGGCCACTACGTTCAAGATCAGCTCGGGCGCAGCGAAAGCCCCGGCGGCGCTCATGACCTGACGGTGAGCCTGGATATGAGAGTGGCGTTTAGCGAGGGCTGGGGCAACGCCTTTGCGGCTATGGTGGGCGGTGACCCGCACTACCGTGATGCTTTCGGGCCGCAGCAGACCATGGGCTATACGATCGATGTAGCCGCCAAACCCAGAGTCAACGGCTGGGCCAAAGAGGCCAGCATCCAAACACTGTTCTACGATCTTTTCAGTTCGGACAATAACAACGCGTTAGGTTTGGGCTTTAAGCCGATATTTCAAACGATAACCGGTGAGGATTATTCGAATTTTGACGGCTTTACATCCGTGTTTTCGTTCAAGGAATTCCTCGAGCGTCAGCTTCCCGAGCGCGCGGATGCGATCGACGCTTTATTTAAAAGCTTTAATATTCACGGCCAGGACGCCTGGGGCAAAGGGGAGACCAACGACGCCGGCTCCGACATCACCTTGCCTATTTACCGACAGTTGCACCCCGGGGCCAGCGTCAACCTTTGCAGCGATGTCGGTGAGCACTACTACAACGGTGTCGAGGTGCGACGGTTTGCGCGCGTCACGCTGCCGGCGGCGGGCACTTGGCGCCTCGAAGCTTCACGCAGTCACGGTAACCTCGTGACTACCGACCCCGAGTTGGATTTGTATCAGCAGGGCCGGTTGGTCGGCTACTCTAACCGCTCGACGGCCAATCGAGAGACCCTGGAGGAGACACTGCCAGCGGGCACTTATGTGGCCGAAATCTATGAATATGCGAATACGGATGGCCAGTCTACAAGCGGCGGGCTCGCGTGTTTTGAGCTCACCTTGCGACAAATTCGATAACCAAAACGGCTGTGTCCGCGGTCGAACGACCAGCGGCCAGTTTGGACTAAGCAGAAGAGAGAGAGAGGCAAATAATGAAATTTACTGCACCTTTGATCTTCATTGTCATCGGTTGTGTTGGCGCTGCTATGGTCGCTGCGATGCGACACCCAGATCCTGCTGCAACCACCGAGAGGCGCGATCGGATTGACCACGAGGCCGCTGTTTCTGCGAAATGGCATGGCAAGCCGGGCTCGCAAATAGTGGCACTTGAAAGCGTGGCTGTGTCGTTGGCTTTACACGAACAAAAGGCAGTTGTGCTCGAGTTGGCGACACCACTTCGCACCGGAGCGTTGCACATTCATCTGCAGACCGACGACGGCCTGATGCTGGTCGGCCCCGACACCGACTGGCAATTCGAACTTGCCAATGCCCCTCAAATTCGCCTACCGGTGACCTTGTACGCGGCCAGCGAAGGCCGGCAGTACCTGCATATTTTTGCCGAGCTCACCGACTCTGAAGGCACGAGGTCTGCGCGCGCGCTGGCTTGGGAGGTCAACGTAGGGCAGGCCGGTTTGGCTAAACAGCACTATAAAGTCGACGAGCGACCGGCACCGGCAGTGGTGGTATTGCCGGCGAACGAAACCGTCTATTAAACGCCCGGGCTTGTGCGGCCGGGCTGGGCAGACGCGCCGGGTGCTATGCGAGTGCACAGCCTGATCGCGGCGCTTGCTTTATCAGCCCGCTTTGCGGGGTTTGTGCTGCGCAATCAGCGCGTTCAGCTCTGGAATGCACGAGCCGCAATTGGTCCCACAACGCAGCGCTTTACCGAGTTGCGCCGCGCAGTGCGCGCCTTTGGCAATTTGCCTGAGTATCGCACGCTCGCCCACCTGGAAACACGAACAAATGATCTCGCCGGTGTCGTCGCCGGCCTTGCCGGGGCCGCCGGCGAGCACCTGTGCTCGGTTTGCCGGTGCTACTGCCCGCGCGAGCTGTTGCTCCAGCCAGTGCGTTTCCAGCGCTTTAGGATGGTCGTTACCCGCGGTGGCAAAGTAGACCACCAAGCGTTCTTCGCAAAACCCTGCGGCTTTGTAAAATTCGTTGGCGGAGTCCCGGTAATAGACCCAGTCCGTAATCGCTGGCAGCAACTGCTGCAGCCAGCGATTCCAGTCTGCAGGCTTCTTCGCACCGGCTAAACGATACTTCAACCCTTGCGCTAGCGCGATGCGACACCAGTAGTCGGTCTCGAGCGATAAAGGCGCTACGGTCAACAAAAAGCCTTGCCAGGCGAGATCCAGGCGCGCCGCTGTCACTGGGGCATGCTTAAACTCGGGCTGACCGCAAAGCGGGTCAACAATCGGAAAGCAAAGCGCACTGACGCGGGCGTGACTGGCAAAGCGTCGGTTCCAGTGAATCGGCGCGAACACCTCATGTGGTCGCATGCCGTCGTTGACTTTCGCCCGGCCGCGAAAATGAGACTGGCCGTTGCCAAGCTCCACTATATCGCCTTCGCGAATGCCAAGGTCCCGGGCCGTTGCCGGGTGCAACGCCACAAAAGGCTCGTCTATATGGCTGACAAGCTTGGCGGTGGTGCCGGTGCGGCCCATGCTGTGCCACTGATCGCGGATGCGACCGGTATTGAGCAGCACCTGGCCCGCCGCGAGCGGCTTGGCGGGGAACCGGGGCGCGATCGGTATCAGCTTGGCTTTGCCGTTTGCTGTGTAAAACCGATTGTCGGTGAACATTCTGGCGGTGCCAGAGGGTGCGGCCGCGGTCACCGGCCACTGGATGGGCTGAAGGTTTAAGTATTGTTGGTCGCTGAGTGTGCTGAGTGCGCTTATATCAAACGCTCGGCTGCCGTTGTTCTCGAACCCGGAGAGCGCCGCGTGCTCAACAAAAATATCGCGCACGCTGGTGAAATTAAAGCCTTCAGAGAACCCCATTTTATGGGCGAAATCCACAAGCATTTGCCAGTCGTGGCGGGCCTGCCCGGGCGGCTCGATGAACGCCCGCTGCAACGAAATGCGCCTTTCGGAGTTGGTCACTGTGCCGGTTTTTTCGCCCCAGGTGGTCGCCGGCAACAGTACGGTCGCTTCGCGGCAGGTATCGGTATTGGCCACACAATCACTGACAACCACCAGCTCGCAGGCACGCAGCGCCCTGCGCACGGTGTCGGCATCGGGCATGCTGACCACGGGGTTGGTCGCCATAATCCAAATGGCTTTGATCTGGCCGCGTAACACCGCATCAAACATGTCCACCGCTTTTAGGCCTTCTTTGCGAGCCAGCGCCGAGGTGTTCCAGAAGCGGCACACACGATCGTGCGCATCGGCGTCGCCGAAGTTCATATGGGCGGCCAGTTGATTGGCGAGCCCGCCCACTTCGCGCCCGCCCATCGCATTGGGCTGGCCTGTGATCGAAAAAGGCGCAGCTCCGGGTTTGCCGATGCGTCCGGTGGCAAGGTGGCAGTTGATTAACGCGTTGCCTTTATCGACGCCGGAAGAGCTTTGATTGATGCCTTGCGAGAACACGGTGACGGTTTTCTCGGTTGCCGCAAATAGCGCGAAAAATTCTTCGAGCGCCGCAAGCGGCAAGTCGCAAAGTGCCGCGGTTGTGGCAAGGTCAGGGTTCGACCGGCGGGCCGCATCTAAGGCGTCGTCAAAGCCGCTGCAGTGGGCGTCTAGAAAGGGCTCGTCGAGGGCATTGTGCGCGGCCAGATAGCTCAACAAGCCGTTAAATAGAAACGCGTCAGACCCCGGGCGAAGCGCCAGATGTTGGTCGGCGAGGTCGCAGGTGGGCGTGCGTCGCGGGTCGATCACCACCACGCGCATGGGCCTGCGCTGTTTGGCCGCCACTATGCGCTGATAAACCACCGGATGGGTGTAGGCCATGTTGGAGCCGACCAACACCAACAGCTCGCACTGCTCGAGGTCGGTGTAATTGCCGGGCACTATGTCTTCGCCAAACGCGCGCTTGTGGGCGACCACGGCCGAGGCCATACAAAGGCGCGAATTGGTGTCGACGTTGGCCGAGCCGATGAAGCCTTTCATCAATTTATTGGCGACGTAATAGTCTTCGGTCAGCAGTTGCCCCGAAAGATAAAACGCGACCGCGTCCGGCCCGTGTTCGGCGATGATCGCCCGAAACTTCTCGGCGGTGTAAGTCAAGGCCTCATCCCAGCCGACAGGCGCGCCATGAAGCATTGGGGTGTGTAAGCGGTCGGCAAAACTTCGAGTTTCATAAAGTGACGCGCCTTTCACGCACAGGCGGCCAAAATTGGCGGGGTGGGCGCTATCGCCCGCCAAATCGTAGCTCGACTCGCCTGTTCGGGTCGCAGTAACGCCACAGCCGACACCGCAATAACAACAAAGGGTGCGGGTGAGGTCGGTAGTTTCGATTGTGTTCATCCTAAGGGTATCCAAGCAGTGGTGCGAAGGCTAAAGCGTGGCGAAAGCAGAGCGTCTCGGGCGAGCGCCGAAAGAGCTTTGTGGCGGTAACCTCAAAAGCCTGTTAATACTCATTCGACGGCATTCAGCCCTATGCAACCTCGCGCCGCGCTTCGACGCGGAGCGCTTCGGGCTGCTGAAATTCGCAATGCGGCTGGCCGAACAAAAGCTTGTGGCCTTGGTTGCCGATATCGACTTTGGCTTCGAGCAGGTCGAAATAAAATGGGCCATCGCGCGTGTCGCCGACCAGCACGATGCCGACAATGCGGTTATCGCGCAGCAGCAGTTTGCGGTAGCTTTGATGCTTGGCGTCGTTCAGCACAAGTTCTCGATGGTGGCTTTGTGTCGCGAACTCGCCCGCCGAAAACAGCTGCACGCCCGAAACCTTCAACTTGGTCGCCACCGGCTGTAGACGAAACGCGTCGCCCGGTTGTCCGGCGAGCCGCGCGGCGAGCACTCGGCACTGCCGCCAGATGGGCTCGACCAACCCGAAAGTCGTACCTTCGAACTCGCAGCACTCACCAAGCGCGCTTATGTCGGGATTGGCGGTCAAAAGACGGTCATCCACCTGAATACCGGCGCCGGTCGCCAGCCGGGCGCTTTCGGCTAGCGCACAATTGGGTCGGATGCCCGTAGCGATAACGGCGAGTGAGCACTCGATGGTTTTACCGTTGCTTAAAACCGCGCCGGTGACTTGCTCCGAGCCGATAAATGCGTCGACTTCTGCGTCCAACTCAAACGCGATGTTTTTCGCGCGCATCACGGCTTTCAAATAGTTGCCAGCGCCGCGGTCGAGCTGGCGACTCATAAGGTGCGACGAGCGATGCACCAAGGTCACACGCATGCCTTGCAGAGCAAGACCGTAAGCAGCCTCAAGCCCAAGCAGCCCACCGCCCACTACCAGTGCACTGGCGCCCTTTGATGAGGCAACCTTCATCTGTCTGACATCGGCCAATGTTCTAAAATGCGTGACGCCCGCAAGCGTTTGGTTCACCGCCGGAATGCGCGCAGGCAGCGCCCCGGTGGCGAGTGTGAGATGGTCATAAGCGAGGCTCGAACCGTCGCGAAGGTGCAGGCGTTTGGCGTCTGGGTCCACCGTCTGAACGCGCTGCCCGCCGAGAAAGCGGACATTGTTTGCGCGATAAAATGCTCTATCTTTCTGAATTATCGCCGATTCTCGCATTTCTCCGGCTAAAACCGCAGACAGCATAATCCGGTTATAGCTGCCTTCGGGTTCGTCGCCTATTACGGTTATGCGGTAGGGTAGCTGAGGCTGGGCAAGCAGTTCGTCGACCAACCGCCCGGCCGCCATGCCGTTGCCGACTATTACAAGTTCTTTTTTCATGGGGGTGTGCAACCTCTTAAGGATCTTAAGTGTCTTCAGTGAGGCGAAGAGCAAATTCCAAGCCACGGGGTCTGAGGGTCGCAAGGGAACAGAAATAAGCGGGTCGAATCCGGTCGCCGGCGCGCGCGATCGAATGGCTGTTAACCGTTTCTAAAGTCAAAGCGTCGCGCACTTTAAATGGAGTCCGATATGAATAAATTACGGTGCTTACCGCAAGGCTCGTCATTGAGCTGGATGAAGTTTTGGCTGGCTCTGGGGCTGGTGCTGGTCGCGACGCTCAGCCGAGCCGAAGACTCTCCGGTCCCGGGGGCCATGCACCCGGCGACCCATATCTGGACCGGGGGCGCGCTGACCGAGCAAGAGCTGGTCGCGGCGGCCGAAGCAGGGATTGATACGGTCATCAATTTGCAAACGGACGCGGAAAAGCCTTGGGACGAGCGCGCGGTGGTGGTCGCCGCGGGCATGAAATACGAACATCTGCCCATCGATGGCGAAAAGGGCGTGACGGCTGAAAACGCGGCGAAACTCAAGACCATACTCGACCGCCACCAGGGCAACATCTACCTGCATTGCTCAAGCGGCAACCGCGCGGGAGCCCTGGCCGCTTTGATGGCTAGAGCCGAAGGCAGCCCCGCGAACCGAGCGATTGAGCTTGGGAAAAAATGGGGGCTGACCGATTTGGAGCCTCATGTGCGCCGGGTGATGAGCACCATGCCAGTGAACAAAAGGTAAGCTGTATAAACAGACAGTTTGCGGTGTAGCGCCGCGACCAATTACTGCTACAATGCCGGCCATGGACGTCTCCTTTCTGCTCGATCAGTTAAACGAACCTCAGCGCCAAGCCGTTTGCGCCCCCGCCGGACACCAATTAATTCTGGCCGGCGCGGGAAGCGGTAAGACCCGCGTGTTGATCCACCGTATTGCCTGGCTGATTTTAGTGGACGGTGTTTCCCCGCACGAGATTATGGCGGTCACCTTCACCAATAAAGCCGCTCGGGAAATGCGCGAACGCTTAGTGAGCTTAATGGGCTCGCACCCTGGAATCGGCAATATTCACAGCCTTTGGGTGGGCACCTTTCATGGCATCGCCCACAGGCTTTTGAAAGCGCATTGGCGTGAGGCGCGGCTGCCCCAAAACTTCCAAATCCTCGACAGCGACGACCAGTTGCGTCTGATCAAACGCGTGTACCAAGAGCTGGGCCTTGATGACAGTCGCTGGCCCTACCGCCAGAGCCAGTGGTTTATCAATGGCCAAAAAGATGAAGGCATCCGTCCCGAGCACATGCCCGAGGTCTCAGACCCTTTCGCTCAGGCGATGAAAGCGATCTACACTGCATACCAGCAGGCATGTGAGCGCGGGGGCTTGGTCGATTTCGCTGAAATACTTTTGCGTTCGCACGAGCTGTGGCTTAGCAACCCCGACCTTCTAGCGCACTACCAGAAGCGCTTTCCTTTTCTTCTGGTCGATGAATTCCAAGACACCAACGCGGTGCAGTACGCCTGGTTGCGCGTCTTGGCGGGCCAGCACAGTTGGGTGTCCGCCGTCGGTGATGACGACCAGTCGATCTACGGTTGGCGCGGCGCCCGGATCGAAAACATTCAGTCGTTCTCCGAGCACTTCGACCCGGTTCAGACCATTCGCCTAGAGCAAAACTATCGCTCCACCAGCACCATCCTTAAAGCCGCCAATGCGGTAATTGCCAACAACAGCGGTCGGCTTGGCAAACAACTTTGGACGGCGGGGCTGGAGGGCGAACCGATTGACCTATACAGCGCGTTCAACGAACAAGACGAAGCGCGCTACATAGTCGAGCGCGTTGACGCCTGGCAGCAACAAGGCAATGTCCGCTCGGAGGTGGCCATACTCTACCGCTCGAATGCGCAATCGAGGGTCTTGGAGGAGGCATTTTTGCGCCAGGGCGTACCCTATCGAATCTATGGGGGGCAGCGCTTCTACGACCGTTTGGAAATTCGAAACGCATTGGCCTACCTTCGCCTAGTGGTCAACCGCGACGATGACGCGGCGCTCGAGCGGGTAATCAATACCCCGACGCGAGGCATAGGCAACAAAACGGTGGAAACTATTCGTCAGACGGCGCGCGAGCAGGGCAGCTCCATGTACGCGGCGGTGTCGAAACTGCTGGCCGCCCAAGTGTTTACCGCGCGAGCAAGCGCTGCCGTGCAAGGGTTTTTGCAAATACTCGACAAAATCGAGCAGCAGCGAGACGCCCTCGAGTTGGCGCAACTGGTCGAGCAAACCCTGCAAATTTCCGGCTTATTGGAGTTTCATCGCAACGAAAAAGGCGAGCGCGGCCAAGCCAGGGTGGAAAACCTGGAAGAGCTGGTCAATGCCTGCAAAGCCTTCGAGCCGCTTGACGACGACCGCACGCCGCTTGCCGAATTTCTAGACGCGGCGGCGCTGGACGCGGGTGAAAATCAGGCCGATGAATACGACGATGCCGTCCAAATGATGACGCTTCACAGCGCTAAAGGTCTGGAGTTTCCACTGGTGTTTATGGTGGGCATGGAAGATCAACTGTTCCCACACCGCATGTCCACCGATTCCCCCGAAGGGCTCGAAGAGGAGCGCCGTCTTTGTTATGTGGGCATTACCCGGGCGATGCAAAAGCTTGTGCTGACGCACGCCGAGTCGCGCCGCTTGCACGGCACTGAAGCCTTTAACAGGCTGTCGCGTTTTGTGCGTGAAATTCCAGAAGACCTGGTGCGCGAGGTTCGCTTAAAATCCACCGTTTCGCGACCGACACATTGGCAAAGCTGGCAGCCCGAAACCCAAATGGGTTACCCCTTCCGCCTGGGGCAGCGCGTTTCGCATCCGATGTTTGGCGAGGGTACCGTTTTGCAATTCGAAGGCCAGGGGTCAAGCGCGCGCGTGCAGGTCAACTTTGGTCCCGAGGGCAGCAAATGGCTTGTGATGCAGTATGCCAAGTTGGAGACGGTTTAGCTTCAGCGGCGCCGACGCGCCGATATTGTAAAATCCTGTGGCATTGATGTTTTAAAAAGCACGTCTTAAAAGATCGATCGAAACATCGAATTAAAAGAATAATGATGACCGCGATGTCGCGAATCCGTCCTTGCTCTTCGAGCGTTGCCGCCGCTTCGAAGGCGCCCGCATCCGGTTTAAGCGAAGGTTAGCAGATGACAAACAGATATTCCCCTTGGTGGTTGCCGACGGCGTTTTTGGCGAGCCTATTATGTTGTGTCGGTTTGCTCGCGCTGGTTGTAAGCGCAGGGGCGCGGCCCCCGACAAAAAGCGACGGGCCGCAAGCGCATGCGGAGACACAGCAATTCCATTGGCGCATGGTCACCACTTGGCCAAAAAACTTTCCAGGCATAGGGATTGCGCCCGAGAATTTTGCAAAGCTCGTCTACGCAATGAGCAACGGCCGCCTTAAAGTCACGGTGCATGGTGCCAATGAAATTGTACCGGCCATGGGGGTGTTCGATGCGGTATCCGCCGGCAGTGTTGAAATGGGCCACGGCGCCGCCTATTACTGGAAAGGCAAAATCCCTGCAGCACCGCTGTTTGCGACTGTGCCATTTGGGCTAAACGCGCAAGAGCATAACGGCTGGTTGCACTATGGGGGCGGTCTTGAGCTTTATCGAGAGGTTTACGAGCCGTTCAACCTGATTCCATTCGCCGGCGGCAATACCGGTGTTCAGATGGGCGGTTGGTTCAATCGCGAAATTCATTCCGTAGCGGATTTAAAAGGCCTAAAAATGCGGATACCGGGCTACGCCGGTGAAGTGCTCACCCGTGCGGGTGGGACCGCGGTGAATATCCCCGGGGGCGAGCTGTACACCGCGTTACAAACCGGTGTGATCGACGCCACCGAATGGGTCGGACCCTACAACGACCTGGCTTTCGGGTTTCACCAAATCGCTAAATATTATTACTCGCCAGGCTGGCACGAGCCGGGGCCCAGCCTTGAAATTATAATCAACCTCGACGCCTATAATCGCCTGCCAGAGGATTTAAAAGCCATAGTGGCCAGCGCCGCCCGGACCGTCAACCAGGACATGCTCGACGAATACACCGTGCGCAATCTCAGCGCACTGCAAGAGCTGGTCGAGAACCACCAAGTGCAATTGCGCGAATTTCCCGACGAGGTTCTGGACACGTTCAAAAAAATCAGCTTCGAACTCTACGAAGAAACCGCCGCGAAAGACCCGCTGTTTGCCAAGGTGTACAAATCCTATAAAAGCTACTTGGACAAGGTCAAGGCCTACCACAAAATTTCCGAAGAGGCTTACTACCGAAAGCGCTAGCCCGGCTAAAAGAATTGAAAATATCTCTTCCATTCGACACGATAAATTCGTGAAGCTACATTTACGGTTAGAGTTTTAATTTTGGGAGAGCGAATATGAAAATTTCAATTGAAACAGAAATAAATGCGCAACTGGAAACGGTTTGGGATGCTTGGGTGACGCCTGACGATATTACACATTGGAATTTTGCGACAGATGAATGGTGTTGCCCTAAAGCAGAGCTGGCTCTTCAACCGGATGGCCGTTTCAACTACCGAATGGAAGCCAAAGACGGTTCCGCGGGTTTCGATTTTAAGGGGGAATTTATTGAAATATTTCCATTTAAATCGATCCGCTACAAGCTTGAAGACGGTCGAGAGGTTAAGGTCCAATTCTTAGAAACCGATAGCGGCGTCAGCGTCGTCGAAACTTTTGAAGCTGAAGATGCGAACTCCGCAGAGCAGCAAAGGCAAGGTTGGCTTGGCATATTAAATAATTTCAAAAAGCACGTTGAGAGTAAAGCTAGCTAATAAGACCGAATATAGGAATAC
>CAZING010000021.1:0-2624 GCA_964540505.1 uncultured Cellvibrionaceae bacterium
ACGACCACTACACCCCCAGTGTAGTGCGCTACCAGGCTGCGCTACGCTCCGAAACTTAACCCGGGACCCTTGCCCAGGAAAGGCGCCAATAATACCGGATAAAATGCAGATTGCAAGGGTTATATCGCGATGCATTTTTGGCATGCTCAAAATATTTTTTCAATGAAAACATTGGCTTATGCCAAATACTTCGTCCGGTTGTTAGGCGGCTCAAGCGCACTGCCAACCCCAGGCCGCCAGCATGCGTTGTTCGTAAGGCAGGTACAAAGACGCGGGCAGCGCTGGCAGGTCCAGCCAGTGCAGCATAAATGTTTCAAAATCCATATTAAGGAGCGGGTTTTGACGGCCCAAGCCGTGTTTTAACTGACCGACTTGATATTGCAGTTTAAGTTGTCGGTCGGCTTCGGGCGTTTCTCGTTCGTTAATGATCTCGGCTTGAACGCACAGTCGGCGCAGCGCCTCTAGGGCCGTTTGCTCGTCGGTGGTGGCGGGGGGCGTGGCTAATCTGGATTCGAATTTTTCGACAATCGGCGCGGGGCATTTTCGAATTTCGTCCAACTGGGCTTCGACCAAGGCTCGGGTGTCTTGCCGAGCGGCGTCGAGTTCGCACGCCATAAGGGTGTGGAAAGTCGCAAGAATGGATTTCCAGGCGTCGAATTGAGAGGCCATTTGCTCGCGTTTGATCGCGTCTTTTAGTTTGGCTTCGAAACTCCTGAATGCCTGTTGCAGCCGTTGGGCGTCGTCTCGGGGGAATTGCCCGAGTTGGCGGAATGCTTCGATTTGCTCGTCAATCTCTGGCCGGGCGTTACGAAACGCCTCGCCCGACAAGCCCGCCAATTCATTTAAGCGAGCAATAAGGGCCGAAGCTTGGGATTTATTGGCTTCGCGCTCGGCTTTCTCCGCGTCGCTTTCTTGCTTGCGTCGTTCAAAAATGGCATCGCAATGCTTTCTGAACTGGCGCCACAGCGGCTGTTCGTGGCTTTGCTTGGCCCGGCCTATCTCGCGCCATTGCGCTTGCAAAAGCTTTGCGCTGTCAATGGCCACTTGGGTGTCTTCCATAGCAAGCAGCTGCTCCGCTTTAGCGACTATGTCGGCCTTCTTTTGACGATTTTGTTCAAAATGGGCGTTTAGCTTTTGAGCCAGCGCGCCCATGACCTGCTCAAATGCATCTTGTACGGGTTTATTCTTTTTGCGCTCTACGGGCCAGTAAGAGAGCCAGGCCTCACGCGTTAAGCGCAGGGTTTTTTCGACTTCACCCCAGGTGGCGTTGTCCCAGTCGTATTGCTGGAGGTATTGCGCCATGGACTCGCAAAGGGCTTTACGATGTTCGAGGTTTGCTTCCCGTTCGCGGTCTTGTTCAGCAAAATATCGCTTGCACGGCTCGAAGGCTTCGTTACCCGCCTGCTGAAAAGCTTGCCACAGATCCGAGTCGTCGGATTGCCCGCCACGGCTTAAAACGCGCCACTCCTCTTGCAACGCTTTGATGCGCTCGGCGCGCTCCTTAGGGGGAAGCTCGCTTTCAATCAGTGCTTGCATTTGCTCGACCAGAGCCTGCTTCTTGGGGGCCACCGCAAACTCGTGCCAATCGCCGAATTTTGCCATGGCATCTTGCAGTTGCTCATATTTCGCTTGTAGAACCTTGGGAGGGCGCTCTAATTGGCTGAAGCTCTTTTCTAAATCGGCAAACACGCCTTTGGCCCGGCGTATTTGTCCTTGGTTAAGGGCGTGGTTCGCTCGACGAATGTGCTCGAAGCATTTTGTTTCCAACCGTCGTTTGGCTTCGATGAGTTGCTTTTGTTCTTGGGAGGCGTCGTCCAGTATTTGTCTGGCGCGCACCACGCATTCCGGTTCGCTGCCCGGCGCGAACTCCTGGGCGAAGCGCAATAAATGTTTGAGGCCGGAGAGCGCTTTAACGCGCGTTTCCTGGTCCGAGTCACTGCCGCTTTCGTGCATTAAGGACGCGAAAGTAGCCGAGTTCTTTAACGCCTCCGCGAGTTTTGATGCGTTTTGAATCCGCGAGCTAAGCCGTTGCTCTTCGGCAGGGAAAGACAAATTATTCGTTTTTAACGCCGCCGCTAGGTCGTCGCTGCGACGGCGGAGATCTGCAAGAGCTTGTTCGCTGGTGGCGTCTAGTCCGACATCGAAAAGCCGAGCGGTTTGCGCCTGAACTGCGTCGGCGAGTTCGCTGAGCTCGGCTTTCAATATGCGTTCGTTTTCTAAGCGCGCTTGCTGCAGTTCAAGGTGTGCGTGATATTCGCGCTCGCGGGTGGCGAGCTTGTCGGAAAGCGCTGAAAACCTTTCAGCCAAGTCGGAAGACACCGCCCCAAGGCGGGATTGCCACTCGGTCATCAGTTGAATTTTTTGCGCGAAATAAACATCGTCTAATTCTCGCTTCGCGAGTCGCAGCATTTGTTGATAAAGCGCTTCGCCTTCTTCATTAAGGGTTTTTTCCAGGGCTTCTTGTGCTTTGAGCGCATCGAGCTTGGTTTTGATGATTTTATAAGCTGTTTTGTCTTTATCTTTAACGAACCTTAACGCGTCTCTCAGCTGCTCTTTTTGTTCGATTTTGGCCGCGGCCGCTTGACGTAAGTTGGTCGTGGCGGCGGTTTTTACCAGTTGGGCCA
>CAZING010000021.1:2724-26494 GCA_964540505.1 uncultured Cellvibrionaceae bacterium
AATAGATTAGATAAAATGCTCATAGAATCAATTATTTATAATGATTTATTAATGTAATCTGGAAGGAGATGTTTGCGCTCTTTTCATCCCGTTGTCAGAAGGGCGACGCTGCCGGATGTACCCTATCCCGGCAAGTCAGAGTGTGGGGCAACCAACACATAACCGCAAGCGCGGCCAGCGCGTGAACAATCGCCCGGTGAGAGCAGCCGCCCTGGGACGAACAGTCCCCGGGCAGCGCCACTCGCACTGGGGCGTTGAATACTACTTGAATTCCGCGTAATAGGCTGACAAAGCTTCGATTTCTTCGTCTGTCAACGCTGCAGCTTGTCCGGTCATAACCGCGGCCATGGTGTTCTTACGCTCGCCAGCTTTATAGGCTTTGAGAGACGATACCAGATACTCTTTGTTTTGACCCGCGATTGCCGGGTAGCTGGGCAATATGGGTTGCGCGCCGTCCTTACCGTGGCAGCTATCGCACAAAGCCGCTTTCGGTGGCGCTTGGGCGAAACTCGCCGAGGCGAAAATACCGATCGCGGCCACTAACAATATTTTTAAGCGGTTGTTTGGGGACATGGAAATCGACATGTTCATCTCCTTTTGCGTTTTAGTTCGACTCGTCTAAAGCCCGGTCTACGAGAGTTTTAAATGAAGCATCTATTGTGCCCGAAGCCTTGGCGTTTGCCTATTCGATCTGAAAACTATTGAGCCAAGGAGTTGTGATTGGTTTAGATCGAGCGGGCGCGAGAATACAGAGATCGCATAAAAAAAAGCCCGGCGATCGGGGGAACGCCGGGCCAGGACCATTAGGAGTGAAACATTAAGGATTTTCATCCTCAACGAGTTACCAGAGGCAACTCTGCCGGTGCCGTATCACTTGGGGGAATGAAACGCCACCGGTAATTTAAGTATCGGTGATATTTGTAAAATAGCCATTATTTAGCCTCGACTGCTTAAATTGTTTAGTAATACATAGCTGCTTTTAAGCACGTTCGGCTTATATCTGGGTTTTTGCACGCCCCGCGCTGTTCGAGTTAACCAACGGATTTAAAAAGCTTCAACAAACGGGGCGTTTCGTTTTCGAGCTGAAAAATAAGCTCTGTGCGTGACACCCAATGCGGTGGGCATGTGCTGAGCAGTCGGAATTTCGCCTGGCTATTTTTAAACAGCTCGGTCACCGGCTCGTACAACATATAGTGGTCTTCCACGCTCAGCTTGGCCAGTTCGTTCAGTTCGTTTTGAACGAGGCAGACAAGATCGTGGAAATTATCTTTTGCGGCGATATCAGGCGCCGCCCAATAAGCGTCGTCCAGCACGGGCAAAATATCCTCTATGGCGCGCACGGCTTCGGCAATAGTAATCGGCTCCATGGTGGGTCCTCTATTGGGCATGTTCCTCTCAGTATAGTGAGTAGATCGTTATAAGCCGGTCTATTTCGGCTCTGAACGGCCGAGTTCGGCCAAGCGTATTAGTCCTTCCTGGCATACTGAGGCGACTAAGCCTCCCTGCGCGTCGTGGATATGACCCTGACACAAGGCGCGAGCGTTGCCGGCCCAAGGGGAGGTGGTAATGTACTGGTGCCATTGTTCGAATTTGGGCTGTTGGTGGAACCAAACCGCGTGGTCTATAGAGGCCGCCTTGACTTTGCCAGAGAACAACGAGGTTTCGTGGGAAAGCAACGAGGTGGCCAATAGCCCGATATCGGACGCAAACGCGAGCGCCGCGTAGTGTTCTATCGGTTGGTCGAGGGGCGACTTACTTCTAAACCAGAACCGTGTGCCATCGGCGCTGGTCGCCTCTTCGCTGAATAACAGGTTGTCATAAGCCCAGTAGTCGATCGGGTTCTTCCCTAAAAACTCCGAAACCTGTCGGTTCTCGTGCAGAGATTGTGAGGGCGGCGCCGTTGTCGGTGCGGTTGCTTGGGAGTCGGTGCCGACATGAACCCGCTGGTGCTCTACGCCACTTTCTCGTGCATGAAAGGAGCAAAGCATCGTGAATATGTCTTTGCCATTCTGGCTTGCGATGACTTCTCGGGTGGCGATAGTTGCGCCGGTGCGCACCTCTCTCACCGCGTATTCTACAGGGCTTAAGGTGGTGCCCGGGCGCAGGAAATAGGCATGGAGCGAATGTGGCGGTCGCCCCTCTACGGTGTGATTCGCGGCCATTAGCGCCTGAGCCACTGCCTGGCCGCCGAATAAGGACTGCTGGAAACTTTCCTGGTGGTTGGCGGTGATAAACCGGTTGCCACCAATGGGCTTGAGTTTCAGTATCGCGTCGAGCATGCACATCTCCCTAAATTATTGGGAACATCGGCCGATAAAATGGCAATTCATCTGAGAATGGGAACCGGCATGTCTTCAAAACTGCGGCAATATAAACACTTTAGCCTAAGGTCGCTTTCGAAACGAGCGGTTACCGTCCTTTCGGTCATTGCGCTGGTAGGCTGCACCTACGGGCACACGGTGCAAAAAACCGAGCGTTCGCTGCAAGTGCTTGGGTTGAAATCTCAACATAAAGTCGAGCGCAGCGGCCACTGGGCTTTGGCACCTAATTCTTCGGTTTTGCTTAGCTACCCTCGAAGCTCGACGGCTGTCGAAATGCCGAGGCTTTGCAACGCGCTGGCAGGTCACTGGACAAACGCGGCCGAGAGACAGTTCCAGCGTGCATTTATGGCGCCAATGTCGACGCAAACCGATGAGTTATTCGGTCTTGCCGTCGCCGGCGGTTATGACTGGGTGCTGGAGATGGTGTTGGTCTCGGTCGAGCGCGACGCCGCAAGTGCCACAACTGAACACCGCGAACTGGTACGGGCGGCAAAAAGTCACAAACCTGAGCAATACGATGGTCTGGTGTTGATGGTTCACGTTTACGATGCGCGAACCCGGCGCCGCTTTGATGTCGTACGGGTCGAAAGCCAGGCGCCGCTGTTTCATCGGTCAGGCACGGAGTCGAAAGAATGGGTCTCTGCCGCCCTGTTAGCACTGACCGAACCGCTCGCAGAGCCCAAAACCACCCGGGTCTTCTGACCGCCAAGCGATCATCCCGCGATTACATATTGCCGTAATTGGGGCCGCCGCCGCCCTCTGGGGGCACCCACGTAATGTTTTGCGCGGGGTCTTTGATATCGCAGGTTTTGCAGTGCACGCAATTCTGGGCGTTGATCTGAAAACGTGGTTCGCCGCCGTCGGTCGATATCACTTCGTATACACCGGCGGGGCAGTAACGTTGCGCCGGCTCGTCGTACAAAGGCAAATTTTCTTTGATCGGGATTTCAGCATCCGCTAAGCGCAAGTGACAGGGTTGATCCTCTTCGTGATTGGTGTTCGAGAGGTAAACCGACGACAGTAAATCGAAGGTAATCACGCCGTCGGGTTTAGGGTACAGGGGCTCGGTACTTGCGCTGGCTTTCGATAAACTTTTGTGGTCGGGCGTCGGGTCGCGCAAGGTCCAAGGCAGGCGGCCGCGCGCCAGGTTGATGTCGAAGAAGGCGTAAACGCCGCCCCAGAAAGACCCCCAGCGGTGCACGGCAGGGCCGAAGTTGCGCTGCAGTTTAAGCTCTTTGTGCACCCAGCTGTTGCGAAATGCGTCGTCGAGGCCCGACAAGGTCTTCGCGTCGGGTGTCTCATTAAGCGATTTGACGATTTCTTCAGCCGCCAGCATCCCAGATTTCATCGCGGTGTGCGTGCCTTTAATTTTGGCAAAATTCAATGTTCCTGCATCGTCCCCGATCAAAACGCCGCCGGGGAACGCAAATCGCGGCAGTGCTTGCAGGCCGCCTTTGACGATGGCGCGGGCGCCATAAGCGGTACGCTCGCCGCCTTTGAGATAGCGCAGGACTTCGGGGTGCAACTTAAAGCGCTGGAATTCTTGGTAGGGATTTAAATAGGGATTGCTGTAGTTAAGGTCGGTGATCAGCCCCACTGCGACCTGGCGGTTCTCCAGATGATAAATAAAACCGCCACCGCTGGCCGCGTTTTGCAAAAGCGGCCAGCCCGCCGTGTGCACCACTAGGCCAGGCTCGTGCAATTCGCTTGGCACCTTCCAAATTTCTTTTATGCCCAACGCATAATGTTGGGGGTCTTTGCCTTCGGCCAGACCAAACTTCGCAAGGACCTGTTTACCGAGATGCCCTCGACAGCCCTCGGCAAGTAAGGTGAACTTTGCTTGCAACGCCATGCCGGGTGCGAACGATGGTTTCTCGGCCCCTTTGGCGTCCACGCCCATGTCGCCGGTGATCACCCCTACGACCGCGCCGTCCGCGTCGTAGGCCAATTGCGCGGCGCTGAAGCCTGGAAATACATCGACGCCCAAGGCTTCGGCTTGTTCGGCCAACCACCGACACAAGCGCCCGAGGCTGATAATGTAGTTGCCTTTGTTGTGCATGGTGCTTGGGGTTACAAACGCGGGTAGGGTCTGAGCGCCCGTGGCCGAGGTCAGCCAACAGATACGATCTTTCGTGACGGCGGTATCGAGCGGTGCGCCACGGCTTTGCCAATCTGGGAATAATTCGTTTAGCGCCTTGGGCTCGACCACCGCACCAGACAGAATATGGGCGCCCACCTCAGAACCTTTTTCGACAACGCACACGCTCAGCTGCGCATTGAGCTGCTTTAAGCGGCAGGCCGCGGCAAGTCCCGCCGGACCCGCGCCGACAATCACCACATCATAGGGCATGGTTTCGCGTTCCATTGAGACTCCTTACTAAAGTGAATGTGGATGAAATCTTATGTTCTGACCGCGCCCGGCCGCCGTAATGGCCCTTTGGCGGGTGTTAACAGGGCCTGTGCTTGCGTAGAGTATAAAGGTCTATCACTTGCGCCACCAATTTAGCGTTTGCCTGTTGGCCCAGTGGGTTAGTAAAGTAGCGGCAAACGCTATACTTTCTGTCTAATCGATTATAAACCCTTAAAAAGGAGTGCCCGAAGCCGATGAAAATTCTGGTTCCCATAAAACGCGTTGTAGACTTCAACGTTAAAGTGCGTCCGCTTGATGACGGCTCGAATGTGGATATAGCCAATGCCAAAATGTCGGTTAACCCATTTTGTGAAATCGCGGTAGAAGAAGCCATTCGTCTGCGCGAGAAGGGCATCGCGACTGAAGTGGTAGTCGTCTCAGTCGGCCAAGCAAAGTGCCAGGAGCAGTTGCGTGCGGCTATGGCGCTTGGCGCAGACAGGGCCGTTCATGTCGATGCTCCGGGTGACCTGCAGCCTTTGGATATCGCCAAGGCTTTGGCCGCAGTTGTGACCAAAGAGTCACCGCAACTTGTTATTTTGGGCAAGCAGAGCATCGATGGCGATAACAACCAGACCGGCCAGATGCTTGCGGCGCTGTTGGGCTGGGGGCAGGGGACCTTTGCTTCCAAAGTGGAACTTGCATCCGACTCGGTCACCGTCACCCGAGAAGTCGATGGCGGCCTGCAAACCTTAAAGTTAAAGCTACCGGCGGTGGTAACCACCGACCTTCGTCTCAATGAGCCGCGGTATGCGAAACTTCCCGATATCATGAAAGCCAAAAAGAAACCCTTGGAGACGCTCGATTTGGCTGCATTAGGGGTGGCTGCCAAGGCACGCGTTACGCTTGTAACGGTGGCGCCGCCGCCATCGCGCAAAGCCGGCATTAAGGTGGCGGATGTGGATGCTTTGCTCGATAAACTGAAAAATGAAGCGAAGGTGATTTCATGAACGTTTTAATTCTTGCAGAACATAACAATGAAAAGCTGTCCGCTTCGACATTGCCGGTGGTCACCGCGGCCAAGAGCTTAGGGGCCGAGCTTGATATTCTGGTCGCCGGCAGTGAATGCCAAAGTGTGGTGGACGAGTGCGCCCGCATCGAGGGAGTGCGCAGTGTGCTTTACGCCAATGCGGCCCAATACCGCCATGCGTTGGCAGAAGAGGTGGCACCGCTTATTTGCGCGCAAGCAGGGGATTATCAGGCGGTGCTCGCACCCTCGACCACCTATGGCAAAAATATTCTACCCCGCGCAGCGGCGCTGCTGGATGTGCAAGCCATTAGCGACGTGATTGCGATCGACAGCGATTCACAATTTAAACGCCCGGTATACGCCGGCAACGTCATTGCTACCGTCACTTCTTCCGATCCCATTAAAGTGTTGACCGTGCGAACCACAGCGTTTGAGCCTGCAGAATTTGGCAGCGGTTCTGCGCCCGTCAAAACGGTGCCCGGGACCGATCCCGTGAATATCAGTGAATTTATCGGCGAGGAGCTCGCGCAATCCGAGCGCCCGGAGTTGGCCGCGGCTAAGGTCGTGATATCCGGGGGGCGGGGCTTACAAAGCGGCGATAACTTCGAAATGCTTTACAAGCTTGCCGATAAACTAGGCGCTGCGGTCGGGGCCTCTCGGGCGGCGGTGGACGCGGGCTACGTTCCAAACGATTTACAAGTCGGGCAAACCGGTAAAATAGTCGCGCCGAACCTGTATATCGCGGTCGGCATATCGGGCGCCATTCAGCATTTGGCTGGCATGAAAGACTCGAAAGTCATAGTCGCCATTAACAAAGACGCCGACGCGCCTATTTTCCAATCGGCCGATTATGGCCTGGTAGGGGATTTGTTTGAAATCATCCCAGAGTTGACCGACAAGCTCTGAGTGTCAGCGTTGCTCGCTGTGCGGTTAATTGGCAACTGGCTAGAACTCACCGCGAGCCATTGGCTGCATGTTGACCAATGACGGGTTCGCTCGGTTCGCGGCCACGCGTTTAACTGCCATAAGGCAAACCAAGCCGAGCGCGCCATGGCGCAGACTGGCGCCTCTACCACGCTACATGCGTGATCTCGAGGTAGATGTACAGTGAGCAGGCTCATGCATGTTTAAACTTTTTGAAGCGAAAACAAAAGTTCAAAAAAACCGCGAGATTGTACGAGACGCAGATTTTCGTATGGCCAAATACGGTCGACGCGGGTTAATTGCCAATATTCTAATCTTCTGTCTGTGTTTGTTTATCAGCGAGTCGTTTGTCGAACGTGAACCCACATTGGCGATTGTGCTTTCGGTGGGGCTTTTCGTGACAACGATCATGCGCGGTTACTTCCTGTTTCGGATGGACACCGTTTATCCGCGTGCCCCTGCCGCTTGGCGAAATAAATATTTTTTAGTGACTCTGCTCGGATCCGCTTGGTGGAGCGTGATCATGATCAGCATCACGCTCGTGTTAAATATGGAACAAGAGGCGCCGTTGATGTGGCTTTATACGGTCGTCTTTTTCTCGATCACCGCCCACGCCTTTTCACCTTTTAAAAGGTTTTTAACCTGTTACCAGTTTATTGGCATAGTGCCTGCCGCGCTCAGTACGTTGCTAATAGGGGAGTTGACCGGTGTATTTTACGCCGCAATTCTTCTGATGTTCTTTTGGATTTTACATCACCACAGCACATTGATGGGCGATACATACTGGGAGCATTTAGAAGCCACTTACAACCTGACAAGAAAAGCCGAAACCCTGGAAGAGGAAAAACGGGATACGCGTGAGTCGTTCGAGCTGAGCACCGAATATTTGGGGCAGTTGGGGGCATACCTCAGCGCACAAGGTACCGACCAAAGCGGCGTTCAGCATGCCCGCGAAAGCGTCGAGGGCTTTTATCGGATTTTAACGAAAGAGGTTGTGCCGCAAACCCGAGTGTTTAACGTCCGTCATTTTTTCCAATACCTCGTCCGGCAACATCAAGATGCCGCCGCGAAAAAAGGCATCGAAGTCGAAACTGCTGTTTCTCCGGCCTTGCCGTCGCGCCTGATCGGCGATCCCAAACTTCTGGGTCAAGTACTCGATAGCATTATCACGCAAGTGATCGAGCAAAACCTGGGCGACCTTATTATCCTGGAGATGGAATTTACCCGAGAGTTTGGTACCACAGGGCAGTTGCTGGTGATGGCGACCATCCGAAATTCGATTGTGAAGCGCAACTTCTTCGTGAACTCCAACCAAAAGGAAATGACAACTAGCCTCGACTTGGTGCTAGCTAAGGGGATTGCTGATGTCCTTGACGGGTCGCTCGAGTATGGCGATAGCGCCGCAAATAATGGCAAGAACTTAACCTTCAGAGCGCACATGTCCGCAGCAGAGATGAACCCGCGCCTCGATTACCACCGCGTCGAGTATAAGAACAAGCCGTTGCTTTTAATTAACCAAAATGCCAGGTGGCTGGACCACAAACGCCTTGAGCTGGATACCTTAGGCTTCGATGTAAAAACGGCAAACGACTTCAAAAAAGCGGTGACTTATCTCACACAGGCCATCAACCAGGGAACCGCGATTGAGACAGTGGTGTATACCACGCTTGCCGGGGACGAGCAGGCCGTGGAGTTTGCGAACGAATTGCTCGGCGACAATGATATGAAGTATATCAATCAGTTTGTCATCTGTTCGCGTCAAGCCCGAAAGTATTTCCAAGAGCGACTGAGCAGCTCCACAGATGCGCTGCATTTTATTGATAAACCGTCGGGTCTTTACGAGTTCGAAATGACGTTCGCACCCGTATTTTGCGGCCAAGACTCTCTCGTTGACCAGAAAGCCGCTCTGGGTGATGAAATTTTGTGGTTCGGAGCACAAAAGCGGCGCTCGATTTTCGAAGCCGTGAGCTCGCATGCAGGTGTTAATATTTTGCGAAGCGAGGATAAGAAGCAATTTTTAAAACTGCTTCAGGATAACTCGATTAAATTAGTCGTTATCGACAGCAGCGACGAAATGGCGCAAGAAATTATTGAAGCTGCACGGGAATACGAACTCAGCAACAACCAAGAAGAATTGCTGCCAATAGTGGCGATTGGCTTGGCAGAGCAGCAGCGAACTATGCTGGAGATGGGCGTCGATCAATTCATCAACGCAGACGCTCTTATACAGGGCGACACCTCAGAAATCGAGTTTTGGTTAAATATTCGTCACATTTGACGGCAATGCATCAGTTTGTCTTCTGCGCGCGTTTGTATGCGCGCTTCGCCACACAAAGGCGAGATTACAAGCGCTGATGCCCGAAACCTGTCGACAGTGCGCGAAAGACTGAGACTCGAAGGTTATGGCGCTCGGTTCTATGATATGGGCGAATCGACCACAATTACTGAAATATTGTCGCGCCCACCTGCCTGTAGTGCCGCTGCCAGTAGCGCATCAACCACGTCATGCGGGTTTGGTGTCCGCGCTAAATGCGCCTCTATTACGTCCTCGGATACACAATCGGTCAGCCCGTCGCTGCAGAGTAGGATTCTTTCGTTCGCCCGCCATTGCCCTTGGGTCAGGTCGACCTTAATGGGCTCTTCTCTAGACGAGCCCAAACATTGAGAAATGATGTTTTTTTTCGGGTGAGTGGCGCGCTCTTGGTCGCTGATAAGGCCCGAATCCACCAGGCTTTGAACGTACGAATGGTCTTTGGACAGCGGCTTTAGCGCGGGACTTTGCGAACCGGAATAGAGATAGGCCCGACTGTCGCCCACCCAGGCGACCTGATATTGCGACTGCCTACTGGTCAGCGCCACGACCGTCGTGCCCATTTCCGGTTTGTCGAGCTCGGTCTGTGTGAGCGTGCGGATTTGATCGTGGGCTTGGAGGATTGCGTAGGTCAGATTAGCGCCTTCGCGCATATTCGCCGCAATAACCGCTTTCGCACATTCGCTGGCGATTTCGCCGCCTTGGTGGCCGCCCAGGCCGTCTGCGACCAACCAAAGCCCCAGCACGCGGTCGGCAAAAATGGCGTCTTCATTTTGCGCGCGAACCAGGCCCACATCCGTGATAGCTGCGTACCCGCATGGGCGTGTAATGTCTTCCATCTGACGCGTCCTTGTCGTTGTTTTTCTACTTCTGTGCCGTTTCTGGCGCCGTGAGGCCGCCATTCGGCGCACTGAACTGGCCGGTTAAAGCCGCATACAAGCGAAGATTACCACGCCGGTGCGCTTCTGGGGATTGAGCGAGTGGATTTATTTCACCCCGGAGGTCGCCCGCAAAGCGAGCCGCAGGCGCGATGAAAATACTTTTAAAGTTTCTCTGCTCGGTACCGATAACCCCAGTTAATACTCATTCGATCGCCTTTATTGTGGCTGAAGGGACGATAGGGCTCGCGCATTCGGGCAATCCGTAGACTTTTTTTGATAAGTTCGTCTGTGAAATGTTGCGCGAGGGCCTAAGTTGAATATCGCGACATTAAACACGAACAAAAGGTCATAAAAAGAAATCGGCCCGACTTGCGCTTCCAGCAACCGCAGGCTGTGCCGGAGACGGGCGTACCAGAGATCGAGTGCTCTTACAGTTATTCTAAGTCGGTGGCAGGTTATGAATACAATCTCCAATTCACTAAGCTCGCGGTTGGTGTACCAACAGAACGCAGGTACGAATAAGCGCGACGTCAACGCCGAAGCTAAGCCCGAAACCAAAGCGGAAGCGGGCCCGAGTGGCGCCGAGGCGAGCTGCAATGTGTCGATCTCCGCGAAGGCGCAACGCGCCCAAGCTTGCGAGAAGCCTGTCGCTGCAGTCGAAGCCACCAAAGTTACATCGTCGGAGCCTCTCAACCCCTTTGCCGCTACGATTGTCAGCATGATTGAAGCCCAGTTGCAAAGGGACGTGGCTGACGGCGCGGGCGTCGATGCTTTGCAGTCGCGCTTGCAGGCAGGCTTGGATGGGTTCAGGAAGGGCTTTTCTGAGGCCATGGCTCAACTTGAAGGCAACCCGCAGTTCACAGGGGCTGTGCGAGCCGAAATCGATATGACCGAATATCAGGTCTTAAAGGCCATTAACGAACTGGCCGAAAAGCTCGGCTTGGAGCCGCCTGTCGCAACCTTGCCGCCCAAACCTGCCGCTCCAGACGCGAGCGAGGCCGGTGTACCTCCTGCGGTCCCCGAGGCACCGGGTTTGCTAGGCGCAGTTGCCGGCAGCAGCGACCGCACGCTGGATTCGAACTTGAAAAACGTCAAGGTGCTGCTTGAAACTTTAGAGCGCACCACTTTAACCTACGAACACTTGGCAAAGTCGAAACGCACCTCTGACAGTGAGGTGGGTTATCGCGCATCACAGGAAAGATCGTTCACCTTAAATTTGAAAACCCAAGATGGCGACACGGTTACGCTCGCCATCCAGTCGAGCAATACCCGCACCGGAGCTGTTGGCGCGAGCGGGGCGTTTGGCACCTCAATGACCGCACACGACCGCTTTCAGTTTGAAGTGGACGGCGATCTTGACGAGGGTGAATTGCGCGCAATCAGCGACTTGCTGAATGATATCAATAAGCTTGCGACGGATTTTTACCAGGGCGATTACGCCGACGCGATTAAGCAGGCATTGAGCTTGAATTTCGACAGCTCCGAGCTTAGCGCGTTCGAGCTCAACATACAGGAGTCTTGGACCGAGCGCGTCGAAAGCTCATCCCAGGCGTCCGAAACTGTATCGCCAGAGCTTGTGACTTACGCTCAGGGCTTATTGGCGCAAGCGGAGCACACGGTTCAAATGGGTTTTAAAGTCGAACTGATCACGGATTTCCTGGAGCAGTGGGAGCTGATAGCCGAGCAACCGGGCGCGAGCGAACTTGCGCGCCAGTTGTTTGACCGCAACGGGTTTGATTTGAGTTAAAATAGCGAATTTTAGGCGTTCGCATGATCAAACTTACATTGTTCAGTACGCTCGGTTGCCATCTGTGCGAGCAGGCCGAGCGGGTTCTCGCGCAGATAGCCGACACTGAAGCCATAGAGTTACACATCATTGATATAGCGTCCGACCCCGGTTTGGTCGAGCGGTACGGCGTACGAATTCCTGTGGTGCGCCACCGCGCCTGCGATCAGGAGTTGGACTGGCCTTTTGATGACCAGAGTTTTCGCACTTGGCTTAACACCTGTTTGCCCTCTTAATAAGCCCGTGCTGCGGTGGCGCTAACCCACGCCCTGGCCGTCAGTGCGCGGAGCGGCAATCGCGACAGGTTTCATTGTCAAATTCAAACTCAACGGTCGAATGCGCAATTGAAAACTCTGCCAATAGCTCTGCAAGCTGCGCTTTCAGTGGTTGCGTTTCAAGTATGTCGAGATCTTGGTCAAGAACAATATGGACAGTGAGCACATGGTGCTCGCCGTCGAGTGACCAAATATGCAAGTGGTGGAATTTATTGAACAAGGCGCTGGCACGCAATTTATTGCGTATCGATATTTCCAATGCCTGGTCTGGAACCGCTTGCAGAAATATCCGCAAAGTTTGCCATAAGGTTCTGATCACATTAAACAGAATGAATAACGTAAAGCCAATCGACAACAAGGGGTCGAGAATCGGCCAATGCAGGAACATGAGTACGACAGATACCACCAGTACCGCAACCCAGCCTAAAACGTCTTCAAGTAAATGCCAGTTGAGCATTCTTTCGTTTAACGTTTTGCCTTCGCTGAGTTTGTAAGCGGCAAAGCCGTTAACTCCTATGCCGAAAAGCGCCATCGCGAACATGCCTTCGGCGACCGGCATCTCGGGTTCGGTCAAGCGCGGTACGGCTTCAAGCAATACCCAGATAGAACCGGCTGTGAGTACGATACCGGTGATCATCGCGCCCAATAAGCTGAAGCGTTTGTAACCGTAACTGTAGGTGCTGGACACCGGCCTTTTACTCAGTCGATCCAAAAGCCACGCGATACCGATGGACAGACTGTCGCCCAAATCATGCACCGCGTCAGCCATAATCGCTGTGCTGTTGGTTAAAATACCGCCGATAAATTCAATTATCGAGAAGCCGAAGTTAAGAAAAAACGCCCAGGCAATACGTTTCGAGCTCTCTGGCAAAACATCCGTATGGCTGTGGTGAGAGTGATGTCTTTGGTTTTTATGTCGGTGCATAGCGGTTGCTGGCTCACGGAAGGTGGTCAAGACCACAGAGTCTTTCGAAGGGGCGCCTGTCTCGCGAACATCAAAAATCCCATTCTTATCTTTATCGGCCACTGCTGCGTTGGTTTCCGCGCAACTGATTGAGTTTGGTTATCGCGCATAGGCTTCCAAATTTGAAGGGAATTGAGGTGGGTGTCAACCGAGCGAGAAATGCGGGAAAACAATCAGTCGCAACCCAAACGGCCGGTCACTTTGCCTAGCTGTTTAATTCTTAATGCGGTATATATTTTGCTAATAACTTGTTTGGCGCAGGCAAATCGATTTGTTAACGTGCTCATACAGCGCCGCCACAAGCGCCGCGTTTGGCTGACAACTCCGTAAGGCTAACAGCTAAGGCAGCCGAGCGGCGACGGACGCGGGCATAGAATCACGCTTTCCAGGGCGTTTTCACAGGCCCAAATCAACCATAGCTAAAAGAGGGTGAAATGTCAGGCTCCTATACAATCGCTTTTCTCGGGCTCTGGGCGTTATTGGCGCTATTGTTTGTTCAATGGTTCGTCGCGAGCATGGTCAAAGCGCGCGAACCTAGTTCTGTCCCAGGAAAAATTAGTCGCGACCTCAGCCACGAGTCATTTGTATTTCGTGCGCATCGAACCTTTATGAACAGTCTCGAGAACATGCCGCTCATTTTGGGTACCTTTTTCCTGGCAATATTCTCCGGTGCTAATGCTGTGTTTACAGCTTCATGCATATGGCTGGTTTTCGTTGCTAGGGTAGGGCACATGTTGCTCTACTATAAAATAAGCACCGAAAAAAACCCGAGTCCGAGAAGTTACTTTTTTGCGTTGGGGCTATTGGCTACCTTGGTTTTACTGATAGGCACCGGTGTTTCATTGATGATAGAGCTTTGACGGCGCTATTGATTGGCTGATTCGTAGTGGCTACCGAGCCACTCGCTTCGGCGCCGATGGCTCTGCAGTTTGCCTCTGTCAAAGGCGTCGCGCATGCATCTTTGGCTAACAGCGCGCGTGCTAGACGAGAGTTGCTTTTCTGCGATCCAAGCAAATCTGGCCGAAGGCGTCCATCATTGCATTCTAAACGGTGGCGGTAGTCGTCTGTTGCGTCTACCTTTTTAACAAAGCAAACAATCAACTGAATCATGCAGCCGACTATTTTTCACACTTATAATAAAGCCAAACTCCGTTTTTTCTTATTGATGCTTCCTTTAAGTTATCTGGCCTTGGCTGGCGCAACCCGCAGCCGCTTAGTCGAACATTTTGACGGTGGCGTGACTCAGGCGTTTAGCCGCCTGCGCGAGGGTCCACTTGGTGCACCCTGGCTTCAGGAGGCGGCGCGTGACGTAACCGCCTTCGGCAGCATCACCGGGTTAAGTCTTGTAACGCTGGTTGCCGTTGGCTTTTTGCTGGCCCTCAAACGCTTGAAATTGGCCATGTTTGTGGCGGCCTGCGTACTCAGTGCGTTTGCCGCCAGCACGCTTCTTAAACATCTGTTTGACAGACCCAGACCCGAACCAAGTGGTCACCTGACGCAGGTTTTTACCTCGAGCTTTCCCAGTGCGCATGCGATGCATTCAGCCGCGGTATATCTCTTGCTTGGTGCTGTGATTGCGAACAGCGTGGCCTCTCGGCGTTGTAAAATTTACATATTTTGCGCCGTCTTTTCTACAACAGCTGTAGTTGGTTTTAGCCGCGCATACTTGGGCGTACACTGGCCCACGGATATAGTCGCCGGTTGGATTGCAGGGGTCTTTTGGGTACTGAGCTGGTGCGCCTGCGCAGATGCTCTAGGCCGGCGACAGGTTGATGGCGGTAAAGCCGCTTAGCGCCTGGGAGCGCTGCAATTTCAACAATAACAAACCTAAAGGGTGTAGCGAACCTACAGCGATCACTGATGAATGGAGTGCAAGGCGCGTTGTATTTTAAATTACCCGAATCGTCTCAAATATCGAAATTTCTGCCGCCCATCATAGTGGTCGACGCGAAGTTGACTGTGGTTGCGCTGTTACACCCAGAGAAGATTCCCATAGCCCGCGCCCCGTTAGTCGAAAATCGGGCACTGCAAGATTTTTTACCCATCGCATTTATTGACCAATTGCAGCCTTTCTTGGACCGCGCGCTAATAGAATCATCGGCGCAGTCATTCCATTTTTTATGCAGCCGCACCGGTGTTGAAGTTGTCGTAGAGCTTGCGGAGCTTAACTCCAGTTCGCGGGGGACCAAAACCAATCCGCCAACTGAGAACAGTTCGCAGGCCGGCCAAGCGCCAAGCACCGTTGCACTGGTATTCACCTCGATCAATCCGCGTGAAATCACGGGCGCGCCTGTGCCGAATGCGTATCCGAGCCATGCGCAAAGTGTCGAGCGAAACGCCAAAAGCCCACTCGAACAACTCAATAGAGCGCGGGACGATGTCGAAAACTTCTTCGCCAGCACAGATGCTGCGATTATCTATGTTGGTAACAATCTCGAAGTCCGTCGCGGTTCTTCGCGCGGTATCAGGCTGTTGAACCTAAAGCGCCAGCACTTCGGTAAATCGATAGCCGATGTCCCAGGCCCTGTAGCAGAGGGCTTATCGTTAGATTGCCAAAGGGTGATCGAAGAAAGAAAGGCGTTACATAGAGAGGTCAATCTCGCCGGTGGCCGCAGTTTTATTCGACAGGTGTCGCCCTACAGGACCTTCGAGAACGAAGTGGACGGCGCAATCATCATCTTCCACGATATAACCCAAACCAAAAGACTGTCCAGGCGCGCGGAAAGCCGAGAGCGTCAACAGGGCATGGTCGCCAAATTAAGCATATTTGCACTCGCCGGTGCAGACCCTGAAGCGTTGATTCAGCGCGCCGCCAGAATGATTATTCAAGTGCTCAATGTCGATTTTGTTACGGTGTTTAAGCGTTTGACAAGCGATGACCAGCTAAGCGCTTTTGCCACTGCGTCGGTGCGGGAGGACCTGCCCCGCGGCGAATACTACGAAGCTTTGGCCGCATACACTCTAGCGAAGCGCGAGGCGGTTATAGTCGACGACTTGGCAAGCGAAGTGCGTTTTACCTACGAAGCGCGATCGAATAAGGCCGTCGGCAGCGCGATCAGTTGCTTAATTAATGGTGTCGAGTCGCCCTTTGGCGTGATTACCGTGCACAGTGAAGAGAAAAATACTTTTTCAGTAGATGATGTAAATTTTATTTTGTCGCTGGCCAATATATTCTCTTCTGCGCTGCGCCTTAGAAAGAGTCAAGATGTGCTGCATGACAGCGAATTGCAGTTTCGCTCCCTGGCCAATTCAATCCCTCAAATTGCCTGGATGGCCGATGCGTCAGGACATGTTAACTGGTTCAACCAGCGTTGGTACGACTATACCGGGGCCGGCCTTAACGGCGCCAAAGGTTGGCGTTGGCGTGACATTCACCATCCCGACCATATTCACCGGGTCGTAAGAAAGTACCAACGCTGCATCAAAGCCGGGAAGATTTGGGAAGACGAGTTTCCACTGCGCAGCAAAAGCGGCGAGTTTCGTTGGTTTCTATCGAGAGCCGAGCCCATTTTAAACCAACAAAATCAAGTGGTGCGTTGGTTTGGTACCAATACCGATATCACCGAAAAGCTGGAGCAGGCCGAAGCGCTAAAACGCAGCGAAAGTAAATTGCGCATGGCAATGCGCACCAGTCGTATCGGTTCGTTCGAATACGATGTCGCCACGGGTTCCATCGAATGGGACGATCTGCTTCGTGAAATTTGGGGTTTGCCGAGCCACATCCGTCCTTCATTGGAGCGGTTCTTAGAGCGCCTACACCCGGAGGACCGCTCGGCAACTCAAGAAGCGATTGGCGTGTCTCTAGACCCTAAAGGAGGCCGCGAATACCACGCTGTATACAGGGTGATCAACGCTGTAACCGGGGCCGAAAAATGGCTGGAAGCGTCGGGTCAAGTGCTGTTTGACGCGAATGTTCCCAAGAAGATGATCGGTATGGCGATCGACATCAGCGAACGAAAAAAACTTGAAGATTCGTTGCGACAAGCCGTCAAGGAGCTGCAGGCGGCGGATCAAAGCAAAAATGAATTTCTTTCAATCCTGGGTCACGAGTTGCGAAACCCGCTGGCGGCTTTACTCAATAGTCTTGAGGTGCTTGCCGCAGAGAACCCCGAACAGCCCGATCTTTTTAAGGTGATGGAACACAGCGTCGACACCATGTCTCGGCTTTTGGACGATTTGTTGGATTTGAATCGCGTTTCGCAGAATCGAATCCGCTTGAACATGGCATCCACGGACTTAAACCAAGTGTTAATCCACGCCGCGGACGTGGCTCGGGGCAGTTGCGTGCGCAAGCGCCAAACACTTCTTTTGGATGCCTCTGAGGCAATGGTCGTCAGAGGCGATGCGTCAAGGCTCGAGCAAGTTTTTACCAATATTATTCTTAACGCCAGTCGCTACACGCCAGCGGGCGGGCGGATATCGGTAAAGGCGTTTCGATGCGAGCAAGATTTCGAAGTTCACATTACAGACAGTGGTGTCGGCATCGCACCGGAATTTCTTGAAAAAGTGTTCGATCCATTTTTCCAGATAAAACAGAGTGGACAGGCGGCGGCTGGCTTGGGCATTGGTTTGGCTTTAAGTAAAAAATTAACGCAATTGCATGGCGGCAAAGTTGAAGCGCGCAGCGAAGGCCTCAACCGCGGCGCAGAGTTTATTGTGAGCATACCGGTTTCCGATGGCGTTATACCGACACCCCAAAAGCCCGAGAGGCGCGCGCCTGAAGGCATCCGGCCTGGCTTACGGGTACTGGTGGTAGAGGACAACCAAAACATCCTCGCGACAATTCCCGTGCTGCTCGAACATTTGGGTTGCGAGGTGAAAGTAGCCGAAACCGGGCGAGCCGCACTTTCTAGGGCTGCAAGCTTCGCGCCTCAGGCGATGCTGGTGGACATCGGCCTTCCGGATATATCGGGGCACGAAGTTGCTAAAACTTTGCGAGTGCAAGGCTACCGTGGCCTAATGGTGGCAGTATCGGGCTACAGCCACAAAGAGATGCGTGACCAATCCAAAACGTTCGGCTTCGACCACCATCTGGCAAAACCCGTCACACTTGCCGAGATAGCTGAATTGCTGGCCACCGCGCCCGCAAGCTAATGGACCGCGCCGGAAGTTAGGCAACTAACGAGCTGCGAACAGTTACCTAATTTTCCACACGCCCCACCAGCCCTTTTAGGTTAATTGGGCCGGGCCTATCCCATCGGGCGGAGACGCCGATTGTATTGCCGCGCGGGAAAGAAGCTACTATAGTCAAAACGAAGCCCGCATATTCGAGGGCGGCAGCGTCACCGGTTTGGGTGAGTTAGCTGGAAGGCGACTGTCAAAGTCTTTACGGTTTATCACTCACCGTTCGTGCCGTGACGTAATTTACCATTGCATTTTCACACTTTGGGCCTGGCTGGCATTAACGGGTCTGGAAGGCTTCAGAATTTTAAACTGACCCAAACAGAAAGGTGAACGATGTCTTATCGCTGCAGTGCCTGCGGGCACAAGATGCCTAAAGCGGCAGCTCATGGGGGCTGTGCGGCCTGCGGCTCGACTGCTGTAAGACGGGTAAACAACAAGGCGCCGCGCCCATCAAAATCCAAAGAACGAAACGGCATCGAAATTGCGATTATGATTTTGCTTTGGTCACTTCTGATTTACGGGGTATATGATAAGTTCATTGCCTAAGGCTCGAACGCTTTCTTGCTTTGCTGCGACCATAAACCGCGTCTTGCGCACCGACAACTGTAGCCGAACTTGCCGTCTTCGTACCTCCTTTGTTGCCAGAAAGCGAAAGGTTTAATGCGAATCCAGGTTAAACTTTCCGTTACTCGCACAGTCACAGATTTTTGTCGTAAAGGTTGAATCTATGAAATTCATCTATGGCGTTTTTCTATGCTTATTATCCGGGCTGGCTATGGCTTCGCCATTGCCGAATCGGCCGCACATCTATATCGAGGGCAGCGCAGAGATCGAAGTCGTCCCCGATAAAATGACCATCAGCGTCGGCCTCTCGGCAGAGGATATGGACGTGGAGACCGCCAAGAAAAATGTCGACGACCGCTCGAGAAAGCTTTTGCAAGCGCTTAAATCTCAAAGGATTGACGCTTCGGATATAGGCACCACCGCGTTGCAAATCAGCCCGGTTTTTGATTACGTAGAAGGTCGGCAGGTGCCGCGAGGTTATAAGGTGTACCGCCAAGTGGAGGTGACGCTCAATAACTTAGAGCATTACGGTGAGCTGATGCAGGCGCTTATGGATGCCAAAGTCTCCAACACCGTCAGCACAAGCCTAAGTGTGAGCGACGAGAAAACCGTGACCGACCGGGCGCTCATTGAAGCGCTAGGGGACGCACGGAAGCGGGCAACGGCTGTGGTCGAATCGAGCGGCGAAACCTTGGGGAAGGTCTGGTCCATCTCAGAATTCGACCTCCGCCGCGAAGAGGTGTATCGGTTGGTGCCCAACGCCCAAACGTTCAACGCCGCGCAACTAGGGGTGATGGCCATGGATCAAAAACGTGCGAGCGAGCCCTTCGAGCCGGGCGTTATACGAGCCAGTGCAAAGGTGTACGTCGTCTATCTTTTGGGGTCTTCGAGGCCGGACCATAGCGAAAGCGGCCGCTGATAGACGTCGCAAGCGACCGCTCTGTCGAAAGCACAACTCGAGGACATTTTTCGTATGAACCGCCAATATCCGGGTGGGGTAAAACCCTCAGAGATCACGCCAGAAGCGGTGTATTTCGACCGCAGAGCCTTTATAAAGAAATGGAGCTTAGCAGCAGGAGCGGCGTTTGCGTTGCAGCAGACAAACGCGTGGGCGGCCGTAAAGCACCAGGCCGAGAAGAGCGTCGAAGGCCCCGCTTGGCTTAAAGAGCAAATAGCGCGTGCGGGGCAGGGGCCCGCCACCGAGGAAGCGCTTACCCCCTACCGGGACGTAACCCACTACAATAATTTCTATGAATTCGGTTACGACAAGTCGGACCCGGCAAAACACAGTGGCCAACTTAACCCCCATCCGTGGAAGGTTGAAATAGCCGGTCACGCCGCCAAAACCGGCGTATTTACTTTCGAAGATCTCGTTAAAAACCTTCCGCTTGAAGAGCGAGTGTACCGGCTTCGCTGCGTAGAGGCTTGGTCTATGGTCATCCCTTGGGTGGGCTTTAGCCTCGCCCAGTTACTCAAGCGTTTCGAGCCCAGTTCGAACGCGAAGTATGTGGCCTTTACGACGCTGTTGGATAAAAAACAAATGCCCGGTCAGGCCAGCCGTTTTAGCACGATTGAATGGCCCTACCGAGAGGGGCTACGTATCGATGAGGCCATGCACCCGTTAACCATGTTGGTCGTGGGCCTTTATGGGCGAGTACTGCCGAATCAAAATGGCGCGCCATTACGCTTAATTGTCCCATGGAAATACGGTTTTAAAAGTATTAAATCGATTGTGAAAATCGAGTTTACCGAGCACCAGCCGCCCACTTCTTGGAATATGCAGCAGCCCAAAGAATACGGCTTTTATGCAAATGTAAACCCCGAGGTCGACCACCCGCGCTGGAGCCAAGCACAAGAACGACGGCTGCCTTCAGGCTTGTTCTCGCCGAACATTTTACCGACGCAGTTGTTCAACGGTTACCAGAAGGAAGTGGCCGATCTGTACAAGGGTATGGATCTTAAAACGTTTTACTGATGGCGAGTCTCGTGAAGCCGGTCTATAGGCGCGCGGTCATTTTTTGCGCCTCGCTTTTGCCCCTTGTTTGGCTGGTCCTTGCCGTAGTCAATCGCAAACTCGGGCCGGATCCGGGCAGTTCAGTTGTGACATTTACTGGCGAATGGGCGTTGTATTTTATGTTCATTACGCTTTGTATCACCCCCCTGCGGCGGTGGTTGGGCTGGCATTGGCTGGCGACACACAGGCGCATGCTGGGGTTGTTCGCACTTTTCTATGCCGTTTTGCACGTAACGGGCTTCCCTGTTTTCATTCTGGGTCTGGATGCCTCTCGTTTTATTACTGAGTTGTTTGAGCGCCCGTATATTACCGTCGGCGTACCGGCTTTTTTAATTCTTATCGTCCTTGGGCTAACCTCTACAAAAGCGATGATGCGCAGGCTCGGCAAGCGATGGCTACGCCTGCACCAAAGCTTGTACCCGGCACTTGTGTTGGCCTGGCTGCATGTATTTTGGCAAGTCCGCTCAAGCTATTTTGAGTCCTTTGTCTACGGCGTGATTGCCGTTTCATTACTTGCTGTTCGTGTTTATTGGTGGCAGCGAAAGCGACGAAAAAAGCCCGTCAAGAGAAGAGCCCCTGGGTAAGATCAAGCGCCCACGCGCGGCCCGTCTGGGCTTTGACGGGTCCAGTGGACGGATTCGATCTGTGCCCAGGCCGCCCGCAAGGCGCCGCACCTAAGCGCTTCTGCTAAGCTCCCCCCAGCTTCGCTGCGACAAGCCATGGCCCGGCGCCGAGTGCGGCGTGGTTGTTGATCAAAGCGGGAGGTTATACTGGCTATCGAGCACCCGGCGGGCGGGCCGGTTCTTCACCGTGTCGAGCTTTTACGCCATAATGGCCAAAGGTTTTGGGCGCCCTGCAGCGGCGGCCCTGTCAGACGCAAACCGAAGAGCGAGACCATTTCTTCGTTAGCGTTCGCTGCTAAAGCAACCAAACCGCGCTCGCTTCGCCTCGCCTTACGAAAAATGGCCTCCGGCAGGAGCAATCGAATGAGTATTAATGATGGTGCATTTGATTGACAATGAATAAAACGAAAAAGGGCGATTTACCGCTGTTTGACTTGGGCCGCGAATTCAATCCGAAAGATGTGCAGGGCCGGTTGTTGAGCACTCGCGGGCACGATTCGGTATACGGCGCTTACACTTACGAATTTCAAATCAAACAGGGCCGGCTTTATTTATCGGTAATGAATCGCAAGCTTCAGGAAGTCACCTATGAGTGCCCGACAATACTGCCCTGGGTTCGGCGCAAACGGAACCGTCGCTTATTGGGTGGGTATAAAAACGACGGCGCCTGGCGCGAAGTCTTTGCCGACGCTTCGGGCTGGCTCTATCAAAGCGCCGACGAGCAATTATTCGCCGCGTTGAGCAGGCGAGCTCACGCGACCAGTATCGGAACAATGGCGTTTTACGAAGAAAAATACCGGCTGATCCTTTAACCCCCTGGGCTTGACCCGTCCACTCACTGCTGTTTGAATGAGGCGAATGGTTCTTATTTTCAGACGATTCAAGCGAAGGTGATCTATGGGCTTATTGGTGGACGGTATCTGGCACGACCAATGGTATGACACGGACGCCACGGGCGGGGATTTCAAACGCGAGGCGGCAAAGCTGCGCAACTGGGTCACCAAAGACGGCAGCGCAGGCCCCACGGGCGGGGAGGGTTTTCCAGCCGAATCCGGCCGCTATCATCTTTACGTGTCGCTCGCGTGTCCTTGAGCGCACCGAACCTTGATATTTCGCAAACTAAAGCAACTCGAAGGTCATATCGGTGTGTCCGTGGTAGCCACCGATATGATGGAAAACGGTTGGACATTCGCCCTCGACAACGGCAGCAGTGGCGATTCACTTTACCAAAGCCAGTTCCTGCGCGAAATTTACACGCGCCACAATCCAACTTACTCGGGGCGAGTTACAGTGCCCGTTTTGTGGGATAAAGCGCGCGAATGCATAGTGAACAATGAGTCTGCCGATATCATCCGCATGTTCAATTCCGCGTTTAATGGCATCACCGGTGACCAGCAGGATTTCTACCCCGAGCGGTTGCGCACCGAGATTGATGAAATAAACCAAGAAGTTTATGAAAATATTAATAACGGCGTTTATCGGTGCGGTTTTGCGACTGGCCAGAAGGCCTATGAGCAGGCTTATGTACGGCTGTTCGCGTCGCTTGAGAAAGTAGAAGGGATTTTAAACTCGAAGCCGTTCCTAACAGGTGACGAAGTCACCGAGGCGGACTGGCGATTGTTCACCACCTTAACGCGCTTTGATTGCGTTTATTATTCTCACTTTAAATGCAACAAACAACGGATAGAGGATTTCCCCAATCTGCGCGATTATTTCCGCAGGCTATTGCGGTGGCCGGGTGTCGCGAGCACTGTGAATTTCGACCATATCAAACGCCATTATTATTTCAGCCAAAGGGCCGTCAACCCGACCGGCATAGTACCACTCGGGCCGGCAATGGATTATATAAACTCGTGATTACACTTGGGTCGACACCACCGCAGGCATAGACCTAAGTGGCAAAACCAAGCGTCGCGGGTAGCGCCTCGTCGACGCGGTTGTAAGTTTTACATGAGCCGAACTGCATTTACATTATTCAGCTGTCTATGACCGGGTTTGCGTAATAACCTGCACGCGTTAATATTTCATGATTTGGCAGCATAAGGTGGCACGAAGTCTGCACCCGGCTTTCGATAAATCGGTGCGTTGGCGCTTTTATATGAGTCGAAGTGCGACGTTCCTCGTGAGCCACCAACAGCGAAGAGTAACAGGCCAGCATGGTTTTCCATAGTCTCAACAGGCGATTACGCATTTTAGAACTTAGCGCTTTGGTTGCTTTGGGCTTGATGGCGTGGGCTTATCTGCATTGGTCGGGTCGTTTGAGTCAGCAGATGCTCACGCACATAGGCGTGATGTCGGTATTGGCACCCGGTTGCGCTTATTGGTTTGCGCGAAAGCAATCGTTATCGGCGCGTCTTGAATCAGTATTGGGTACCACCGGGCTTTGGTCGGCCACCTTGCTTCAACTCGGAATTTTTCTTCTGTGGCATCTGCCAAGTTTTATGACTTGGAGCATGCGTTCGGCTATGCACGGCGCGCTGATGCACGCCAGCCTATTTTTCGCGGCGATCTGGTTTTGGCTTTGTGTACTCAACCTTTCGCGCGTTTCCCCCTGGCACTGTGTGTTCTCGCTTTTATTAACCGGTAAAATATTTTGCTTGACGGCA
>CAZING010000022.1:0-25631 GCA_964540505.1 uncultured Cellvibrionaceae bacterium
ATCACGGGATAAAATAGCGATTCTCATAGACTGCCCCAGGGTAATTTCAAACTTTGAGCCGTGCTCGGTACGGGCGGCAAGAATACCGCAAACCCTTAGAGGTGAATACCGGATAAACCACCCGGCGCGTGGCGACAGCAATTAAAAAGTTCAAACCTCTTGTTTGTCGGGCCCGACCGTACTATAAGTTCGTTCAAGCTTCACAAAAGTCAACCGGCAAGGGTCGAAACCCTACCCTTGCGGAAGATAAAATCGCACCGGGTCGGCTCTATGCATCGACCTGCGCTCATTTTACAAGTTGCCGCCGGTGCAAATAACAGGCGCCAGAGGCACCCATACCCGCGTAAGCACACAAATTTTGCAAATTAAAATGGAGCCTTAATGGCCTTAAAAACTCTCGTTATTGTGGATTCGCAAGAACAGAAAACCAGCACCGATCGATTCGAACTGATAACGTTCGATGAATATCTGACGCTCTACCCCAAACAAAATGAACCCAAGACCCGAGTTATCAACCTTTGCGATACCCAGCGCTACCTGAGCAAAGGTTATTATTGCTCGCTATTGGCCGAGGCGCGCCAGCACAAAGCCTTGCCCAGCGTGCAAACCATCAATCAGTTGCGCGACATTTCGGAAAACAAGCCGACCAATATCTTATCCAGCGCCGACGCAGCTGCAATGAAGGAGGCAGGCGAGCCGATTGAGCTTTTGGTGTACTTTGGTTGGGTCGAAAACGCCGGGCTGAAAAAGTTCGCCAAGCGCGTGTTCGATACGTACCCGGCACCGATTCTGCACTTAAAAATCTGGCGTGACGACAGCGGCATTCAGTTCGACGTTCGTCGAAAGCCCTTCACCCAATTGAACTTAGACGAACAGCAGGCTTTTTTCGCCCAGCTCGACAGCTTTATGCAGCTGGTTTGGCGAACGCCCCTGGTTCGCAAAAATCACCGTTGGGATATGGCCATATTGGTCAACCCGGACGAACCCGACCCGCCGTCCAATCGCCCCGCGATCGCCCGCTTTGTCAAAGCGGCTGCCAAATTCGGTATTCGGGCGGAACCCGTTACCGCGAAAAACTTGGAATCCTTGAGCTATTACGATGCGTTGTTTATACGTGAGACCACGGCTATCGACCACCACACCTATCGGCTGGCGAGCCGAGCGCAAGCGGCTGGGTTAATTGTAATGGACGACCCAAATTCCATTTTGCGTTGCTGCAATAAAGTGTATCTGCACGATGCCTTCACCTATAAGCGCATCCCTAGTCCGCGCACAAAAGTCGTCAGCCAGATAGACGAGGTCGCCTGCAGCGAAATCGAATCTTTGTTCGGCTATCCCTTGGTTTTGAAAATGCCGGAGGGCTCTTTTTCAAAAGGTGTATTCAAAGTTAAGGACCGAAGTGAACTGGAAACCAAGCTCGCCGATCTGTTTAAGGAATCCGCGTTGGTGTTGGCGCAGGAATATCTTTATACGGAATTCGATTGGCGTATCGGAGTTTTAAACGGGCGGGCGATCTACGCTTGTCGATACCACATGGCGCGAAATCATTGGCAAATTTACAACCACGCGACGAAACGCCACTCGGCGGGCGGCTTTGATACCTTGCCGACATTTGAGGCACCCAACCGAGTGCTCGACGCCGCTGTCAACGCGGCGAACATGGTTGGCAACGGCCTTTATGGCGTTGACATTAAACAACGTGATCAAAAGGTTTACGTCATCGAGGTAAACGACAACCCCAATATCGACCACAAGGTTGAAGACGCCTACTTAGGAGATGAACTCTACATGATTATCATGGCAGAGTTTCATCACCGACTTGAAGCCCGAGGCCGTTCGGGATTTCGATGACGCTTGCCCATGTCAGCTTTCGAAAACCGACCTCGGCGGACCTAAATGACCTCGTGGCACTTGAACAGGCTTGCTTCACCGCCGATCGACTCAGCCGCCGATCCTTCAGCTACTGGCTAAAAAACCCGAACTGCGTGTTTTTGTTGGCCGTGTCCGATAAGGAGCTGCTTGGCTACGCTTTGACGATCATTCATCGGGGCACCCGCTTGGCGCGACTCTATTCGATAGCGGTAAAACCGTCGGCGCGCGGCCACCGCTTAGCCGAGCAATTGTTATCGCGCAGCGAGCAGAATGCCCGCGACCTCGGGCGCATTTACATGCGCTTGGAGGTGTCCACCGACAATCGTGTCGCCATTCAGTTATACGAGAAACTCGGTTACAAAACATTTGGTATCTATCAAGACTATTACGAAGACCACGCCGACGCGATGCGCATGCAAAAATGCATTCGCAAATACCAGGATACCGACACCAACGCCAGTTATTACAAAATTCCTTGGTACGAACAAACCACGGAATTCACCTGCGGCCCCGCCGCTTTGATTATGGCAATGACGGGGCTTGATAGCCGAATCAAGCCGAGTCAACTGCTGGAGTTGAGCATCTGGCGTCAGGCCACCACTATTTATATGACATCCGGCCATGGCGGTTCGCATCCGCTAGGGCTCGCATTGGCGGCCCGGCGCCAGGGCTTTGAGTGCGAGGTGATACTCAACTCACACGCGCCATTGTTCGTCGACGGCGTGCGCCACCCAGAGAAAAAACACATTATGGAGGTGGTCGACCGCGAGTTTCGAAAACAAGCGAAAAGAGAGGGCGTAAAAGTCCGCCTGAAAGAGCTGGAGCAAAAGCATATAGTGCGTTGGCTGCACGAAGGCTATGCAGTGATCGTGCTTATCAGCACCAACAGGCTCAACGGTAAAAAGGCACCGCATTGGGTAACTGTGACCAGCCTCGATGACGTTTGCATTTATGTTCACGACCCGGATATTGAAGACGGCGAACAGGATGCTCTCGATTGCCAGCACATTCCGATCGCCCGCGACGAGTTTGCCAAGATGGCGGCTTTCGGTAGCAACAAATTGCGAACAGCGGTCGCGATTCGAAAACCGAAAGCCGGTTCCGCGTAAGCGAAGCTTCGTAAGCGCCGGCGTAACATTGCCTTCATCCGCATTGCGAATCCAACAAATAGAATATCAACTCGATCCGGCCAATACTCACTAAGTCGCAATGATTAAACTCGCTTGTTTCGACGCGCCGGCGATTGATTTTGATGCCGTTGGTCGAGCTGTTATTGGTGATATGCCATCGGTTATCTCTAAGGCTAATGATCGAGTGCAGACTGGAAACGGTTGGATCGTCGAGGACGACGTCCGCCAAAGAGCTGCGCCCTATTGCCCACTCGCTTGCGCCCCCTCTTGGAAGCTTTAGTTGAATCAGCGCGCCTTTTCGATTGGTATTTTTTATAATGAAAACAGCCGGCACGCATTTAGAATCAAATGAAGCTTTGCCTAAGGAAGCTAGAACCATTTTCATTAAAGGTTCGCTGGCAACCTCTGCGGGTGGCGACAGCACGCCCATCGATTGCGCAAAATGTGAATACTGCATGGTTCTGTTGGAGGTGTGGTCGCCATAGTCATCATAACGTGCCAATGCTTCCGCTAGGGCTGCAGGTGCGTCAACCTCTGGGTCACGACAGAGATCAATAAGTTTGTAGCGCTGGTTACCAAAACGGATTAGGTCACCTTGACCTACACGGGTCGGCTGCAGAATTCGTTGGTCGTTAACATAAGTGCCGTTGGTCGAACCGAGATCTTCAAGCATTATGCGGCTGCCCGAACGCTGAAAGCGCGCGTGTTGACGGCTGAGCGAAGTTGCATTGATGCGCAGGTCACAATCGAAATGCCTGCCAATAACGGTTGGCGATTTGTCCAATTGATAGACTTCGCGGGTCGAAGTATTTTGAAGTTGCAAGAAAGGCGTCATAACGATTCAAGTCCCTGAAAACGTCTTGGAGTCTGTTAACACGAATTCGATTGCGCCTGCCGAAGGGCCGTTTTTTTGTCCGGCATGGCCGCGCGTGTAAAGCTCGGTGTACCAAGGGCGAACGCCGCCGCCTATACAACTCGGCGGCTGAGCGAAGTCAAAGCGTAGCCAGAAGGCGGCCACGCCTTTTCCGGCCGACCCAGTTTTGACTCCCACCTCTTCATTTTGGCTAACGGAACAATCGAAACCGTGTTGACAGGCTCTGGTTAAAATTAAGATGCAAAAGGTTAAAATTATCACAGGGCCGAATACAAATTCCGTGAACTTGGCTGCGGTAAGACCTTGGGGTGTTGCGCCAGAACGGCGGGCCTATCGTCCGACCAATAGATCAGCTGCGAAGAATGGCGAGCAGCTCTTTAAGTTCTTGTTTAAGTTGCCGGATGCCAGCTGTGGTTTCGCTGACAATGGCTTCGGCAGCGAGCGGGTCTTCCGGTTCTTTGGGTTTACCGGGCTCTGATACCATCTGCAATCGAGCGCCGCCAATCGTGAAGCCCTGTTCGTAGAGAAGCGACCGAATGTTGCGAATCATAAGCACGTCTTGGCGCTGATAATACCTGCGGTTGCCCCGACGCTTTACTGGCTTAAGTTGAGGAAACTCCTGCTCCCAGTACCGCAGAACGTGCGGTTTTACCGCACAGAGTTCGCTGACCTCACCGATCGTAAAATAACGTTTGGCCGGTATTTCCGGCAAGTCATTGTTCAGACTGGGTTCCAGCATAAGCCTCAACTCGCGCTCTGAGCTTTTGCCCCGGTCGGAAAGTCACCACTCTCCGCGCTGTGATTGGAATCTCCTCACCCGTTTTGGGATTGCGACCTGGACGCTGTTTTTTATCGCGAAGCTCAAAGTTACCAAAACCTGACAGCTTTACCGGCTCGTTGGCTTCCAACGCGACTCGGATTTCGTCGAAAAACGATTCGACCAGCTCTTTTGCTTCTCTTTTGTTGAAACCCAGTTCCTCGTACAGGCGCTCGGCAAGATCTGCTTTGGTTAAAGAGTCTGTCATAGTTTTTACCTTAGAGTGGCGTTAAGCTCCTTTTCTAGGCACGACACAACGCTTGCGACAGAGGCGTTGATCTCCTCGTCCCTAAGAGTGCGTGATGGATGCTGAAAGGTCAAGCTAAAAGCGAGGCTTTTTCTTTCAGGATCAATGTGTTCGCCGTGATAGACGTCAAATAACTTTAAGTTTGTTAAGCAGTTCCCAGCGGCGGTAAACGCAAGGTTCTTGACGCGCTGAAAGCTGACATCGCGAGGCACTATCACCGCTATATCGCGGCTGACCTCCGGAAACCGGGATATGGGTTTGAACGCCGGCAGAGGACGCTGCAACAATAAATTCAAATTTAATTCGGCCACCCACACCGGCTTGGGCAGATCCAGGGCGTTCTGCACCGACGGGTGAAGGCAACCGATAACACCCAGTTTGCGCCCGTGAACGACTATTTCGGCGCTTTGGCCTGGGTGAAGATACGGCAGATCGTCAATGGCTTCGCAAACGATATTGTCGGTCGTCAGAGTACGGATCAGGCTTTCCATTTCCCCTTTCAAATCATAGAAATCCGCATCGGTGGCCTTTGCGAATGTCCAACCGGGTTCGTCGCGAGGGCCGTAGATCAAACACGCCAACGACATTTCTTGGTTTAAATTGGCGGTGGTGCCATCGGAAGATCGAAAGCGCAAACCGGTTTCGAAACATCGCACTCGCGACTTCTGCCGATTGAGGTTGGTCTTCAACACATTCAGCAGACCCGGCAAAAGACTGACTCGCATCTGCGCCATTTCGCTGCTAATCGGGTTGCGCAGCGCCAGCGGCACGACACCTGCTGAAAAATGACTTTGCAGGGCAGGATCCACAAAACTGTAAGTGATCACCTCTTGGAAGCCTCTGCTGACCAAGTGCGCCCTTAGGTCTGTAACGCCCGGTGCGGTCTCACTTTGCACCGGCAGGTTGAGCGAGAAATCTGGAACGCGAACAGGCAGGCGATCGTAACCGTAGATTCTGGCCACCTCTTCGAGCAGGTCTTCTTCGATCGCGATATCAAAACGGTGACTGGGCACCGAGAATACCCAGGCGCCCGCCTCTTCGCCCAGACATACAAGACCGAGGCGCGAGAGAATATCCTGAACCTGGTCGTCGGGCAGCGAAATGCCTAGCCCCGACGCCAAGCGCTTGCGTCGCAAACGGACGCGCCGGTCCGTCAAAGCTGAGTGCTCGGCCAAGTGGTTATGCAGTTGCACGGGGCCGGCACTGCCGCCTGCGATGTCCAGAAGCAATTGGGTAGCCCGCTCTAGCGCTCGGACTTGTATATCGAAATCGACACCGCGCTCGAACCTGTGAGACGACTCGGTGTGTAGCCCGTAGGAGCGTGCCGCGCCGGCCATTGCCTGGGGGCTGAAAAACGCACTCTCCAAAAATACATTGGTCGTCTGCGTGGTAACGGCACTGCTATCGCCGCCCATCACACCGGCCACGGCCAACGGGCCTCGGGTGTCGGTGATTAAAAGAGTTTCGGGCCGCAGTTTGAGCGTTTGTCCGTCTAGCAAACTTATGGATTCCGCGTTTCTCGCGGTGCGCACCTCGATGGCACCTTCCAGTCGATCGAGGTCGAACGCGTGCATCGGCTGGCCGAGTTCGAGCATCACGTAGTTGGTGACGTCGACCACCAGGTTGATACTGCGAACGCCACCGCGCCTAAGCCGCTCGCTAAGCCACAGTGGGCTTGGCGCAGAGGCATCTATACCTTTTATCACCCGAGTGGCATAAACCGGACACTGCGCGGGCGCGCTGACGGTCACATCCAGGGTATCGTCGATGGTGACCGGTGTTGCGACTGCGGGAAGCTCGGTTAGATCCAGACGGTTCAACACGCCGACCTCTCTCGCCATGCCAAGAATGCTGAGACAATCGCCGCGATTGGGTGTGAGATCGACATCAATGATAAAGCTATCGAGCGCCAGATATTCGCGCAGTTGCGTGCCCACGGACGCGTCGCTCGGAAGCTCCCAGAGGCCCTCATCATCGTCACCGAGGCCGAGCTCGGTTTGCGCGCAAAGCATGCCAAAGGAGTCAACACCGCGAAGCTTGGCCTGGCTTATTACCAAGTCACCCGGCAAGCGGGCACCCAGGGTTGCAAAGGGGACCTTAATACCAGCGCGCGCGTTGGCCGCACCGCAAACCACCTGACGGGTTTCAACGTCCCCCGCTACTGTGCAAACTCGCAATTGCTCGGCATCCGGATGCGGCTCTACCGCGATGATTTCGCCCACCACGACACCGCTAAACGCGCCTGCCGCTGGCATTACGGCGTCGACTTCCAAACCGGCCATGGTTAACTGGGCCACCAGTTCGTCGGTGGTGATGGCCGGATCCACCCAGGTCCTGAGCCAGGATTCGCTAAACTTCATAAATGAACGTTGCCTTAGTTTTTTTATACTTTTGCTACGAACTGCTTACGCACTCGCTTTGGCCGGGTTGCGCCCGATGCTGTAATAGTCGAAACCGCGCTCGGTAAGCCACTCTGGCTGGAACAGATTACGGCCGTCGAAGACCACTTTCGTGTTTAGACGGTCGGCTACCTGTTTCCAGTCCGGCGAACGAAACGCTTGCCATTCGGTGCAAATCACCAAGGCGTCGGCGTTATCTAACGCGTCGTAAGCGGTTTCGCTCAGCGCCAACTCCTCGCGCTCGCCATATATTCGTAGGGTCTCCGACATTGCTTCTGGGTCGTAGGCCTTAACGCGCGCGCCGACGCTCCACAACGCTTCCATCAACACTCGACTTGGCGCTTCGCGCATATCGTCCGTGTTGGGTTTGAACGCGAGCCCCCAAATGGCAATCGTTTTGCCCTCTAAGTGGTCGCCAAAATGCTGTTGCAACTTCTGGAACAGAACAGATTTCTGGGAGTCATTGACGTCTTCAACCGCCTGCATCAAAGGTGCGGGTTCACCCACACCTTGTGCGGTGCGCACCAGTGCTTTGACATCTTTTGGAAAACACGAGCCGCCGTAGCCGCAGCCTGGGTAAATAAACTGATAACCGATGCGCGGGTCTGACCCTATGCCTTTGCGAACCAGTTCGATATCGGCGCCGAGCTTCTCAGCCACTCTGGACATTTCGTTCATGAAACTGATTTTAGTTGCGAGCATCGCGTTCGCGGCATATTTGGTCAATTCCGCAGAGCGCAGATCCATAAACATTAATTTGTCGTGATTTCGATTAAATGGTGCGTAGAGCTCACGCATCAGTTTCTCAACCCGGTCGTTATCGCAGCCTACGACTATACGGTCCGGCTTTAAAAAATCGTTGACCGCGGCCCCTTCTTTTAAGAACTCGGGGTTGGATGCCACATCGAAGGGAATATCCACACCGCGCTTTTGCAAAGTCTCTGCAATTTTGGCTTTCACTTTATCGGCGCTTCCTACAGGTACGGTCGACTTGTTAATTACCAGACGGTACTCATTGATATGCTCGCCAACCGATTGCGCCACCGCGAGCACGTAGCGCAAGTCCGCCGCGCCGTCTTCATCCGGCGGCGTGCCGACTGCAATAAAAATAATATCGGCAAACTCTATAGCTTGCTTGGCGTCCACGGTAAAGTGCAGCCGCCCCTCATTGACGCTATTGACAACAATGCTTTCAAGGCCTGGCTCGAAGATGGGGATTTCGCCATTCAGGAGCCGATCGACTTTTTTCTGGTCTATATCGACGCAAGTGACATTGTGACCCGAGTGCGCGAGGCAGGCGCCTGTCACCAAGCCTACATAACCGGTTCCGAATATTGAAACTCTCATGCCATTATCCTTAAATTAAAATTGTTTTAAAAAACTTAAATCATTTTCGAAAAATAAACGCAAATCGTTTATGCCGTATCTCAACATGGCCAGGCGCTCGACCCCCATACCAAAGGCAAACCCTGTGTAGATTTCGGGGTCAACGCCCGAAGCTCGAAAGACATTCGGGTGCACCATGCCGCACCCGCCCACCTCGACCCAACCGGTTTGTTTGCAAACCCTGCAACCGGCCCCTTTGCACTGACCGCATTGAATATCCACTTCGGCCGACGGCTCAGTGAACGGGAAATAAGACGGCCTAAATCGCACCGGCATATCCCGCTCGAAGAAGGCTCTTAAGAATTGATCCATAGTCCCTTTCAAGTCCGCAAAGCTGATGTCTTTATCGACCACCAGGCCTTCTACTTGGTGGAACATGGGGGTGTGGGTCAGGTCCGAATCGCACCGGTATACGCGGCCGGGACAAATGATGCGCAACGGCGGCGCTTGCGTTTCCATCGAGCGAATCTGGACCGGTGAGGTGTGGGTGCGAAGCACATGTCGGTCATCGACGTAAAAGGTATCGTGCATCGCGCGCGCGGGATGATGCTCTGGTATATTGAGCGCTTCGAAATTGTGGAAATCGTCTTCGACTTCGGGCCCCGTTTCAACCGAGAAGCCCGAGGCACTGAATATTGCTTCAATTCGCGCCAAGGTTCGACTGATCGGGTGCATCCTGCCTTGCTCGCTCGTGCGTCCCGGCAGTGTTACGTCTATAGACGTGGCGGCCAGTTCCGCTTGGATTTGTAAAGCTTCGAGCTCAACCCTCTTGTGATTAAGCCGATCTTGCAGCGACTGTTTGGCTTCGTTGATGCGCGCACCTGCCGCTGGCCGTTCTTCGGTGGCCAAGTTTCCGAGCGTTTTTAATAAAGCGGTAAGACCGCCTTTTTTGCCCAAAAAGTCCACCCGGACCTTCTCGAGGTCCTCCAAGGTGCGGGCTTTGTCAGCGAGCGTGAGCGCTTCATGGAGTAAAGAAGCCAGATGTTCCATTAACCAACCTTATTGCTGTCTCGAGAAAGCGACCGATTATACCGGTATCGGAGATTTTTTTTCAGAGATTCGGGGATTATTGATTGCGTGGCTTTAAACCTTAGATACCTTTCTAAGTACGGCCCCGCGAGCATTAACGAGCTCGTCGGCGACGCCGATTCGGGCTTGATATTAACACCCGAGACAGCTAAAGAATAGTCGATGATTGACGCGCCATCGCAGTCGGGCAGAGCCATAGCAACAAGGTAACGGTTCAGCGTTCGGATAGACCATAAGCGCTCAAAAGCGGCCAGCCTTCTTTAGCACCCGAAACACCGAAGCCAATGGTCGCGCAAGCAACGTTCTGGCTTGACCCGCAATAAAAAAAGGGGAGGCGATATACGCTTCCCCCTCACGGAACCCTTAAGCTTGCTTTAAGCTGCGAGCGCTTCTTTGGCTTTGCCAACAATCGCTGCAAAAGCAGTTTTGTCATGTACGGCCAAATCGGCTAGGACACGCCGATCCAGTATGATATTCGCCTTTCTAAGGCCGGCGATCAGCCTGCTGTAGCTCATACCTTCTACACGAGACTGGGCATTGATCCGAGTGATCCAAAGGGCGCGGAAATTACGTTTTCTAACGCGTCGATCGCGATAGGCGTACTGACCGGCTTTAATGACAGCTTGTTTAGCTACACGAAATACACGCGAACGCGCACCGTAATAACCTTTTGCTGCTTTTAATATTTTCTTGTGACTGCGGCGAGCCACGACTCCACGTTTTACACGAGCCATAACAATATTCTCCTAAAATAAGCCTAACAGGCTCGAAACATACGATCGACCAAGGGTTTGTCGGCGGCATTCATAATGCTTGTGCCGCGCAATTGACGCTTACGCTTCGTGGTCATTTTAGTCAGAATATGGCTTTTAAAGGCCCGTTTGTGCTTATAGCCGGCCGCGGTTTTTTTGAACCGTTTAGCGGCGCCGCTGTGCGTTTTAGCTTTTGGCATTTGAACTCTCCCATAATGCAACTTAATGCGTGGATTACGATTGAAACAACAAGGCAGCTAAAAAGCCCGGCTATTTCTTCTTTTTCGGAGCAATAACCATCACAAGTTGACGGCCTTCCATTTTGGCTCGCTGCTCTACCGTGCCGTGCTCTTCAAGGTCTACCTCGATTCTGTTCATCATTTCCATGCCCAGTTCTTGGTGAGCAAGCTCACGACCTCTATAGCGCAGCGACACTTTCGCTTTGTCGCCCTGCTCCAGGAATCGCATCAGGTTTTTTAACTTGACCTGATAATCCCCATCATCCGTCCCTGGACGGAATTTCATTTCTTTAATCTGTTGTTGGCGCTGCTTCTTCTTCGCAGCCGCCTTCTGCTTTTTAATATCAAAAAGATGTTTGCCATAATCCATTACTTTGCAAACGATCGGGTCGGCCTCCGGAGCAATCGCCACCAGGTCCATGCCTGCTGACTGGGCCGCGCTCAATGCTTCTTTAATACTAACTACGCCCACTTGTTGACCATCGGGACCTACCAGTCTCACTTCCGATGCTTCAATCTGTTCATTAATATCGGCCTTTTTGCTTCGGCCCTTCGCATTGTTAATAGTCTAACTCTCCTCTGTAAATTAAAAGACACTCAGCGACTCTTGTTAGTGGCTCGTGCGGCCTCTACGGGCAATATCGGCTGAAATGAGCTCAACAAACTGGTCCAATGACATGGTTCCGAGGTCTTCGCCACCCCGGGCTCGAACTGAAACCGTGCTATTGGCGACCTCTTGATCACCAACAATCAGTAGGTATGGTGTCTTCTGAATGGTGTGCTCGCGGATTTTAAAGCCGATTTTTTCATTTCTCAAGTCAGAAACTGCACGGAACTCCAAGTTTCGTAGCGTTTTCTCGACATTTGCGGCGTATTCGGCCTGATTATCGGTAATATTGAGCACCACCACCTGCTCGGGAGCCAGCCAAGACGGAAACGCGCCTTCGTAATGCTCGATCAGAATGCCGATGAACCGCTCAAACGAACCCAAAATGGCGCGGTGCAGCATCACCGGCACTTGCCGCGAGCCGTCCTCTGCAACGTACTGCGCATCCAGCCGACCCGGCATAGAAAAATCCACCTGAATGGTGCCGCACTGCCAGATACGACCGAGGCAATCCTTTAATGAGAACTCGATTTTAGGACCGTAGAAGGCGCCCTCTCCAGGCAACAGTTCCCAATCCAAACCCTTGGCATTCAAAGCGTCCGCCAAGGCTTTCTCCGCTTTGTCCCAGACCGCATCGCTGCCCACCCGCTGCTCGGGGCGGGTCGAAAGCCTGACAATCACGTCATTAAAGCCGAAGTCCGCATAGACTGCATAAAGCAGGTCGGTAAAGTTCACGACTTCGTCTTGGATCATAGCCTCTGTACAAAAAATGTGCGCATCGTCTTGGGTGAACGCCCTCACCCGCATAATCCCTTGAAGCGTCCCCGAGGGCTCATCGCGGTGACAAGAGCCAAACTCGGCCAAACGCAACGGCAAGTCTCGATAACTTTTCAGCCCCTGATTGAACACTTGCACATGACAGGGGCAATTCATCGGTTTCACCGCGTAATCACGTGATTCGGATTCGACCGTAAACATACCGTCTCTGAACTTCTCCCAGTGGCCGGAACGCTCCCAAAGGCTGCGGTCGACTACCTGAGGAGTTTTGATTTCCTCATAGCCGTTCAGTCGCTGGATCTGTCTCATGTAGGCTTCAATCGCGGTATATACCGACCAGCCTTTGGGATGCCAGAACACCATCCCCGGCGCTTCTTCTTGCAAATGGAACAGGTTGTATTTTTTACCTAGCTTGCGATGATCGCGTTTTTCCGCTTCAGCTAGGCGGTGCAAATAGGCTTTCAGGTCTTTGGCATTGCCCCATGCCGTACCGTAGATCCGTTGCAGCATGGCGTTTTTGGAGTCACCGCGCCAATACGCACCTGCAACTTTCATCAATTTGAAATGCTTCAGTTTGTCGGTGTTGGGCACGTGGGGGCCGCGACAGAGATCTTCGAAGTCGCCTTGACGATAAAGCGAAAGCGTTTCATCCGCCGGAATCGACTCGATGATCTCCGCCTTATAGTCCTCGCCGAGACTTCGGAAGTGGTCCACGGCATCATCTCTGGTCAGCTCGCGTCGAGACACCGGCAGTGCTTGCGCGACCAGTTCATTCATCCGCGTTTCAATCGCCAACAGGTCGTCGGGAGTGAATGTCCGGTGGTAAGCAAAATCGTAGTAAAAGCCGTCTTCAATGACCGGACCGATGGTCACTTGCGCATCGGGAAATAACTGCTTAACTGCCTGTGCCAGCAAGTGAGCGGTGGAGTGGCGAAGAATATCGAGGCCCTCGGGGCTGCGCTCGGTAATGATTGTAAGCTGCGCGTCCGTCTCGATTCGAAAGCTGGCGTCGACTTCTTTGCCGTCGACAATGCCAGCCAGGGTAGCCTTGGCGAGCCCGGGGCCTATGGCTTGCGCTACCTCGAGAACTGAAACGGGAGAATCAAAGTGTCGGCTGCTGCCGTCGGGCAGGGTAATATGGGGCATAGGCCGCTCCTTGTTCAGTGGTGACCCCTACCAAAGGCCACGTGATGGATGAGAAGCCGGGCAGTATATAGAGACCGACGTCGTTTTGTCACCTTGGCTCTGCTCTAAGGCAGCACCCATATGCCGGGCGCGTTTCGCCAATAACCGTTAAAGTCCATACCCATTCCAAAAACGTATCTGTCGGGCACCTGTAACGCGATAAAGTCGGGCTTTGTGAAGGTGGCGTCTCGAGCGCGCTCTTTAAACGCCATCACCGCCGTGGCTATGCTCTTGGCGCCCTGCTCGCGCGCTAGCGCTTCGACCGACTTGAGCGTGAAACCGGCGTCAAATATATCGTCGCAAATCAACAAATGCCGATCCTCCACAGACACCCGCGGCATCGCGGCCCAATGCACAGTTTCAGAAGGCGTATTTCGGTGATAACGCGTGGCATGAACGTAGTCGACCCTTAAGGGCATCGAGAGATGAGGCAACAGCTGACCGGTAAAAACCAAAGCTCCGTTTAAAACCGACCAAACGATCACTTCTTCCCCCCCATAATGGGCGTTGATCTTCTCTGCGAGTTGGATAATGGCGGAGGTTGTTTCTTTGAGGCTTACAATGCATTCGGCGCGAGCCGCAAGAGCCTTAGACGTATCGAACTGTTCCACTGTATTCTCACCCCACTGCCGCCTGTTCGCTGGCCGGTCTTTCTACATTTAATATAAGCGCAACCGGGCGCACGCTTCGGTGCGTCCGGCCGTGGCCTGTTAGCTCTCACTCGATTGTTCTAGCAGATTTCTCTAAGATGGTGAACGCACTCGCGCCACATATCGGTCAACTTTAGACTGTCGGGCCCGAATGCAGGGCCTTCGAACTTGTGTTTCAACTCGTGCAAACGAGAATTACCCTGATACCCTTGTCGCAGGAGGTGCTCCAGCACTTGGCGGGCGCCCGCCGGCTGATTGCACACAAGCACGAGATCGCAACCGGCCGTCAGCGCCGCCTCGGCACGCTCTGGATAACCGCCTGCCCAACCGGCCCCTGCCATGCTGAGATCGTCGCTAAATATCACCCCGCGAAAGCTCAGTTGCTCTCGCAAAATCGATTGCAACCAGCGCGTCGAGAAACCCACGGGACGCGAGTCGACCGCTGAAAATACGATATGCGCCGGCATGATGCCATCCAGCTTGTCGGCAAGCGCCGTAAAAACTCGCATATGGCTGCCTCGCACTGCCTCGAGCGACATGTCCGACTCGGGCAAGGTGAGATGACTGTCGGGCACAACCAGGCCGTGCCCTGGAAAGTGTTTGCCCGTGGCCGCCAGGCCGGCCAGTCGCATACCTTCTATATAGGCTTCCGCTAGGCTTATTACCTGCTCTGCACAAGCGCTGAAAGCGCGATCGCCGATCACATCACTGCAATTGAAATCGCAGTCCAACACAGGCGCCAAACTCAGATCGATGCCAACGCTCAACACCTCTGAAGCCATAAGCCAGCCGTGTCGACGAGCCAAACTCAACGCCCTATCTGGCGAAACCGAAAGCTGCTGGCCAATCTTTTGCAGCGGCGGCAAGCGTGTAAAGCCCGATTTGAACCGCTGAACCCGCCCGCCCTCTTGGTCCACCATCAATACAAGCTCGGGCCGCAAGGCCCGGACAGCACCTACTAAATCGATAAGTTGATTAACGGAGTTGTAATTGCGGGAAAAGAATATCAGCCCCCCTAGCAAGGGGTGCAAAAGCCATTCGCGTTCTTCGGAAGACAATTCTGTGCCCTGCAGATCCGCTACCACCGGGCCCAATAATGCAGTCATGAGGTGGGTTTTGGTTGCGAGAGCATACCCGCCAACGCGGGAATCAAGTAATGAACCGCGTCGTCGATTTCGGTATCCACGGAATGTTGGTCAGCCAGGATGGCGCGAATGGACTCGAAACTGCTTAACGTGAAAACGGACGCGCCAAGAATGAAATTGATTCGCCAATAAAACTCGATGGGAGCCAGATGAGGAGCGGTTTCGCTGAGCAGGTTCACGAACCGCGCGTAGGTTTTCTGATATTTTAAAGCGATGGTGCTTCGCAGATGCTCTTGGGATTGCGTATACGCGAGCCCAAGCAAACGCATAAAACGCTGCGGCTTTTCATTTATCGACTCGGTCGCCGCGATCAAGGCTTCAAACAATATTCGCAGCAAAGATTCAATCTCGGGGACCGAAGCGCCCTCCAACTGCGCTTCTACCGCGTCCATACGCGCTTCAAGCTCATCGCAAAATGGCGTTAAAAACTGCCCGAAAACTGCCTGGATCAGCGATTTTTTTGAGCCAAAATGATAATTCACTGCGGCGAGATTGACATCGGCCATGCCGGTAATCGTCCGCAAGGAGGTTTCAGCAAACCCCCGTTCTGCAAAAAGCACCGTGGCGGCGCGCAAAATCCGTTCTACTGTCTCGCTGTTTGCCATCTCGCTTCTCATAATTATTATCGAACGATGGAAAAAACAATACGGGGTCTGCACTCATTTTGTCAAATCAAAAACGGACTTTTTATAGCACAAACTTATAGCGGGTGAATATACACACTCAAACACCCCCAAAAGCGACGCCTTCCTCGCGGTGTTGGCCCACCTTCTAATTCTGCCAAGGCCTGGTAGGCAATGAGACCCTTACTTTTAAAGTTGTGTTATATCGCATTTTTTTAATTTCGCTGTTGCCAGTGCCGGCCAACTGTATATAATCACAGCTACTGTATGAATTAACAGCCGCATCGAGCGCTACTCATTCGCGCGACGCCAAGCTCGCGGTTTTTAGCCCCGGCTTTTACCGGCCAGCCAAGGAGAAACGGAAATGACCAAACTGACAGCGCGACAACAGCAAATTCTCGATCTTATTAAAGAGCAAATTGAGCAAACGGGTTACCCCCCCACTCGGGCTGAAATCGCCGCCATATTGGGCTTTAAAAGCGCAAATGCCGCTGAAGAGCACATTAAAGCTCTGGCGCGCAAAGGTGCAATCGAGGTCATAGAAGGCGCTTCACGAGGCATTCGGCTTCCAAGTCACGAGCGCGGCATTCCTCTGGTGGGTCGCGTAGCGGCCGGCCAGCCGATTTTGGCTCAGCAAAACATCGAAGAGTTTTGCGCCATTCCCGAATCGTTTTTCTACCCTAAGGCCGACTATTTGCTCACCGTAAACGGCATGAGCATGCGCAATGCCGGCATCCTCGATGGCGACCTTATCGCCGTCCATAAAACCGAACAGATTCGCAACAATGACATTATCGTCGCTCGAATCGAAGACGAGGTCACCGTCAAACGCTTTAGAAGGGAGCGGAACAACGCTTTGGTCGAGCTGCTTCCGGAAAATCCGGATTTTGAGGTCATCAAGGTCGATCTGCGAGATAAGGCATTTTCTGTAGAGGGTCTATGTGTCGGTGTAATCCGCAGGAGTTGAAACCATGCAACCTTTCTATCCCCAACTCACCAACCGTCAACCCGACAGCGCAACCACGCTCGGCGGCATTACCGAAATCGTACTGCCCTGCCCCGATAGCCTGGCCGTTGTGCTGCCTACCCTCGCTCACTTGAGTCATCAAGCAGGCGACCGGTGGTTTACTTGGTTTCCACCTACCGGGCTCACCAAAGACTTGTTAACTCAGTTCGGCTTCAATCTCAAGAATATCCGAATCGTTCATTCGCGAAACGCCGAGCAGTCTCTTAGGTATTTGGGGGAGGCGCTGACAGAAGGCAACAGCCATACGGTGGTGGCACATCTTGGTAAATTGCCGAAAAAGCGCTTACAACAATTGGAAAATGCGGCTCGCTTGGGCAATAGCACAGGGCTTATGATCCGATATCGTTAGCAGGCAATTTTGCGTTGTTCAGGCTAAAACCGACACCCCGGCGCGGCGCACACTCGGCCTTGAAGCTGAATACAGCGCATGGAGCCCGCGTTAAAACCCGCCGTTACCAAGTCAGCGCCAGCCCGATTCCACCTTACGACTGGGCCTGAAATACCGCCGCGCAGGTGCCGCAAGACGCTCGAGCTAAGCAACCAAGCGTTGCCGCCCTTGCGCCGACTGTGCTGCGGCGCCAAATCGGCGGCTGAAGCCACCAGTTCAAAGCGCAATCGCGCAGCGCTTTAACGCTGGCCTCACGGGCAACCGGAAAAGACTGGCAGCCGCAAACGGGCCGTCTCTACAAAAGAAACGCTAGAACCACTTAGCCGCAGCGTCACGGTTGGCGGCCGCAATGGGCACCGCCACGGGCTTTCAACCCGCACCGGCGAAGGTCAGTGCAGCACCTCGGTGCCAGGTTCAGGCAGTTCATCACTCAATTCCACCGCCGCATCCAAACCCGCTTCAATCATGGCTTTTGCGACGTCAATTTTCGTATGCTTCAGAAAGCCGAGCGATTCCTCGGAAAATTTGATGCACACCAGAGGTTCGCCGGTTCCGTCCACACGAGCCAGTGCGAATTCGCCGTCTTCAAGCTCTACTATTTCAAAAACCGAGCTTTCTTTCATAGAAGTGCCTCAATTGATCAAGTCATCAGCGCGCAACAGCATTAACCGGCTCAGGCGCTTTAAGGTCGCGGTACAAGAACCCAAGCAGTCCAGACGTCGCCTAAGGTCTACTACCGAGCCAACCGAGGTACGCAACTTTATAAAAATCGCGTTAAAGTCCAAATATTGTTAGTGCGCGCCAACGGCCTTTCTGCCGCCACCGGAGCAACCGAATAGGTGGTACTAAAATTCGTCACTCTCGAGACGTTGCCTATTAACCAAAGATTGGAATTCATTGAGCCAACTTTCCAGTTGCAATGGCGTCAGTCGTACGGGTTGTGATTCGCGGCCCTTGGCTATTGGCAGCGGTTCATCCGCCTCTTTGGTTTTATCGCTTGAAAAAAAGCTGCTTTGCACACCTGTATCGCAAGCATTGAACGCCTCGGCGTCAATCGCGGCCAATTGCGACAACCAGCTTGCGTTATCGCGATATAAGTCGACTATTTCCGAACAGCCGACTTGCTCTTGATGAGAGTGATAGTACGCCAGCAAAGCCGCCAGGGTGCGCAACTTTTGCGGGTCGAACGACTTGCCCGCATAGGGCGCAATGCGTTCCAATAAATAGAACTCGACACTTCGTTCGAACGCAAGCAGAGCCGCAGTGGTCAGTGTTTGTGCGTGTGCGGGGTGACTGCGCGCCAAACCCAAGGACTGAACCGCGCAGGCGAGAAAACGATTAGTCTTGCGCTCGAACGCTCTCGCCATTACTTCTTCGTCTTCGCCTTAGTCTTCTTGCGATTGTCAGAGCTTACCCATTTGCCGTTGCCGAAGGTCGCCCGCCAACCAGAAGGTTTGCCGTCAATCTCCGACTGTACGTATTGCTCTTTCGACTTTCGGCTGTACCGAATAACCGTGGGGTTGCCTTCGGGATCCTTTTGCGGGGCGTCCAGAAGGTAATGGTATTTTTTATCCAATGCGTCTTTGTGCGGAATTATCTCGGTCACCAAAGGTGCTCGGGTTTCGCGGTTTTTGGGAAATTGACTGGCGGCGAGAAACAAACCGGATGCGCCGTCGCGAAGCACATAATGATCGTCAACGTTTTTACACCGCAACTCTGGCATAGCCACGGGTTCAATTTTCGGTGGTGCTGCTTCGCCACTGCGCAAAAGTTTCCGGGTATTACTGCACTGCTCGTTCGTACAACCAAAGTATTTGCCAAACCGCCCCGTCTTCAACTGCATTTGCGAGCCGCACTTATCACACTCCAGAGTAGGCCCCTCGTAGCCTTTTAGTTTGAAATGACCCTCTTCCACTTCGAACCCCGGACAATCGGGGTTATTGCCGCATATGTGGAGCTTGCGGCGCTCATCTAGCAGGTAAGAATCCATCGCAGAGTGGCACCGCTGGCAACGTCGTTTACTGCGCAGTTGTTTAGATTCCGCGTCTTCATCGGCATCCGCGTCAACCGCTTCGTCACCAGAGACCAGGTTCATGGTGTTTTTGCACCGCTCTTTCGGCGGCAAAGCATAACCCGAACAACCTAGGAACACCCCCGTACTGCCAGTACGAATTTGCATGGGCCGCCCACATTTATCGCACAAGATATTGGTGTCGGTGGGGCTATTGCCACGCATGCCGAACTGATCACCCTGAGCTTTGGTCAGCTTGTTGGAAAAGTCGTGGTAAAACTCATCAAGTAGCTCGAGCCAGTTTTTCTTGCCCTCGGCTACTTTGTCCAGCAGTTGCTCCATATTGGCGGTAAAACCGTAGTCCATTAAATCTTTGAAGCTTTCGGTCAGGCGCTCGGAGACAATATCACCCATTTTATCGGCGTAGAAGCGGCGGTTTACAACATGAACATAGCCACGATCCTGGATGGTCGAGATAATCGCGGCGTAAGTAGACGGTCGACCGATACCGCGTTTTTCAAGCTCTTTCACCAGCGCCGCTTCGGAGTATCGAGCGGGCGGTTTGGTAAAGTGCTGGGTTGGGTCCAACTTGATCAACTCCAGCACTTCGCCTACTTTTACGTCCGGCAATATGCCTTCGTCGTCTTTTTTGGCCACAGGCGGCAATACCTTGAGATAGCCGTCAAACCGTATCACCCGACCTTTGGCACGCAACTGATAGTCGACCGCCTCAACTGTAACCGTCGTACTGGTAAACTCTGCTGGCGTCATCTGACAGGCGACGAACTGTTTCCAGATAAGCGTATAAAGCCGTTCGGCGTCGCGCTCCATGCCCGCAAGCTGATTCGGCTGGATGCTGACACTTGAGGGTCTGATCGCTTCGTGGGCCTCTTGTGCGCCCTCTTTGCTGGAATACTTGTTCGGTTCCGCGGGTAAGTACGGCTGGCCGTAGTGATCAAGTATATACGCCCTACAACTGTCCACCGCTTCAGCGCTTAGGTTGGTTGAGTCGGTACGCATATAAGTGATGTAGCCCGCTTCATACAGCCTTTGGGCCATCATCATGGTTTTCTTTACCCCGAAACCCAAACGCGTACTGGCCGCCTGCTGCAAGGTCGAGGTAATAAAAGGTGCGCTGGGCTTGGAACGGGTCGGTTTATCTTCACGCGCGGCCACTTTGAACTGCGCGCGCTCAAGCGCGTCGACGGCGGCCATCGCTTGCGCTTCGGTCTTGGGCTCGAAATTCTCACCTTGGAATTTCTTTACTTCGTAAACCGCCTGCTCTTTCTTTGCAGCCGACAAATGCGCCGTGACATTCCAATATTCTTCCGGAATAAACGCCCGAATCTCTTTTTCTCGTTCGGAGATAAGGCGCACAGCAACCGACTGAACCCGTCCGGCCGACAAGCCGCGGGCTATTTTCTCCCACAAAAGCGGCGACAGCATGTAACCGACAATTCGATCCAGAAACCGGCGGGCCTGTTGGGCGTTGACTCGATCGATGTCGAGCCTGCCAGGCGACTTGAACGCCTGCTGGATCGCAGTTTTGGTAATTTCATTGAAAACGACCCGACGGTAACGATCGTTGTCGCCACCTATGGCCTCTCGCAGGTGCCAGGCAATCGCCTCTCCTTCGCGATCCAAATCCGTTGCCAGAAAGATGGTATCTGCGTCAGCGGCGAGTCGTCGCAACTCTTCGACCACCTTTTCTTTGCCAGGAAGAATCTCATAGGTGGCCTCCCAACCGTTGTATGGGTCTACCCCCATTCTCTTTATCAGTTGGTCTTTGGCTTTGCGCTGTTTGTATTCGGCCTTTTCGTCAGCAGACATTTTGCGGGTTTTTGCCGCTTGTGCAGCTCGCGCTTTGGGGTCCACTGGGGCACTTGAGCCACTTGTGGGTAAGTCCCTGATATGACCGACGCTGGATTTAACGATGAAATCGTTACCCAAATATTTATTGATTGTCTTCGCCTTGGCGGGCGACTCCACTATAACGAGTGATTTCCCCATTGATGATCCTGCTCGGTTGTCAGTGCGGTCAAAGATTCGCCTCGAAGGGCGACCGGTGCGCATATATAAGTCTTGAACTGGTCGAGGTCAAGCGAAAGGTCAAAATGCGAAATAAGGCGATGTTTGACCAAATCTTGAACTGGGCACTCCTAAATTCATGCATAAATGCTTATTTATCAAATACTTAATATTGCATCTTAGAAGTCACTTGAGCTTCTTTAGGACCGAATCACTTTGCCACAAAAGCCCGGCCGTGCCAAACCCTGTAGAGGAGTTTAGCTGCGGAGTTTTGCGGTTTGCGGCCCATGAACTAACTTATAGATAGGAAGTGTGTCTTTTATTGTCGGTTTTGGTGGCGGGGTATCGCCCCTGTCCAGCGGTTTGACAACTGAAATTGAACCCAACCTAACGCGAATCACGAGCATTATGAGTTCTGTAACGGCTTTATCTATCGGGCTGGTATTTTTACTGGTCTCGCTACTCGCGCTCAATTTAGCAAAGCGCTTTCAAGCCCGGCGTCGCCAAAAGCGCGCCGAACTTGAAATGCTGTATAAAAGGGTGAACGACCAGGAGGAGTTGCGCGCCTTTGCAGAACCTCTGCTGGAATCCACCGCCATAACAGAATTGCTCAACGCCGATGTCATCGCCCTCTTTCAAAATGTTCTTGAGCTAGACCCGAAAGCCACACATTTGCATGAACAAATTCAACAGGCACGCGAGCTGGCCGAGATTTTTGCGCAAGGTCGTCGCACTCAACCACTGAACCGACTCATGGAAAGCGACGCCGCGATTGCCCAAAGCAAATACAATCTGACCGATGTTATACGACAAGTGCGCAAACAACAGAGCCTGGGCGTCATTGACAAATGCACGTCGGACCAATATTTGGAAGAGCTTCAATGGGCGTTATTGATGGTTGAGGTGATTTCCTATATCGGCCAGGGCCATAAAGCCATCGCGCGGGAAGGGCTTGCGACAGCAAAAGCGCTTTATCAGAAAGCTTTGAACCTGTTAAACGATGACCAATCGTTAGCAGAGTGCCACCGGAAACTAAAAGAAGAGCTCACCGAACTCGTCTTGGGCAAGCGCACCGCCATCAGCCTGGATTTTATGCCCGAATCGAGGTTTAACCCAAACGACGCGGGCAGCACCGCCGATTCGCCCGGTGGCTCAAGCGCGTTACGCCTCGGTTGATTCCACTTTAACTCGTTTAGCCTGGCTCATCGCAGGCCAAAGTCTGTTTACCCCGAGCTTCAGTAACGATTCGAGCTTGTCGAATTCGGTGAGGTCGCCCTTCTCGAGCCATTGCAAGGCGAGGCCGTGGGAACTGACCGTTACACCCACAACCGACTCCGGCAACTGGGCGAGAAACGCGCCCATGGCATCCTCCAAGCCGTTGCGCAATTGCGGAGGGCGAACCTCCCAAAATTCGGCGATGTGTAGGCCGTGCTCGTAGGGCTTGCGGGTTAGGCTGAAGGCAGACTGATTGTATTTTCGACCCGTGTTGCCCGGCCAAGGCATTTCGTAAGCCGCGACGCTTCGGTCTTCGTAGCCGGTTATCCGAACCGATAAGCCGCGTTGCGCCGCCTGCGCGCGAAAGCCCGCCACTTGCCTCTGCCGCCGCGTTGGCTGCATCAGAAAGACGGGGCCTACCGCCATGCACAGAACCAAAAATATAATGAAAAGTGTCGTGATGCTCAATGAGCCGCCTTTTGAGGTGTAATGTAATTTTTAGTGGTACCTTTAACTCCCCGATACTGTATTGGGGTGCGCTCGCGAAGCGACTTTGGGCCATTATGCACCCATGTGACGCCTTCGGTCGACAGAGTTTTTTAATCAATAAAATGGGAGGAATGCCCGTGACTGGCTATCAACACATACTGGTAGGTTTGGATTTAACGCCCGATGAATCCGACGTTGTATTTGCAAAAGCCAAGCGGTTGGCAGAACTTTACAATGCCAAACTGAGCTTGGCCCATGTTATTGAGCCTCTGGTGTACGCCTACGCTGGCGAGGTGCCCATAGATTTCTCCAACACCCAGAAGGTCATTGAAGAGCGCGCAACCGTGCAGTTGCACGAATTTGCCGCTGCCCACGGCTTGGGTCTCGGCGACGCCCATGTATTGCTTGGCCCCACTGCTACCGAATTAAAAGAATTTGCCAACGACCACCATGTAGACCTAATTGTGCTTGGCAGTCACGGCCGACATGGTCTCGCGTTGTTGCTCGGCTCGACCGCGACCGATGCAATCCGAGGCGCGAAGTGCGATGTTCTGGCAGTACGAGTGTAAGTCTTTCGCGCAGGCTATGACTGAACGCGTTAACCGCCTATGCGCGAAGTCGGTCGGGCCCGTCTGCGGCAATGCTCTACTACCGCGGGCGGGCCAATTAAAGATTGCCGAGCTCTTCCCACCTCGCGTACAACCGCTCGAGCTGCTCTTGCCGCTCTGCGACAACACGTGTCGCATCATTGATTTCATTCGCGTCCTGCTGGTAAAACTTAGGCTGATTAAACTGCTCTTGAAGCTCCGCCAATTCGGCTTCCAACACTTCTATTGCTCCGGGCAGACTGTCCAATTCTCGACGCAGCTTATAACTCAGTTTTTTCTCTGGGTTACCGGCTGTCGGGCTTGGCGATGCGGTCGACAGGTTTTCGGCATCGCTCGCCGGCGAAGGCTTGTTGGCGGCAGACATTGGCGAGCTCTCGGCACGGCTCGGCCAGCGCCCTCCCTGTCGTAACCAATCCTGATAGCCGCCTACATATTCTTTAAGCTCGGCATTGCCTTCAAACGCAATAGTGCCGGTGACCACGTTATCCAAAAACTCGCGATCGTGGCTGACAATGATCAAAGTGCCGGTATAGGCTGTGAGCAGCTCTTCAAGCAGCTCCAACGTCTCTGCATCGAGATCGTTGGTGGGTTCGTCCATCACCAATAAATTGCTTGGCTTACTGAACAAGGCGGCAAGCATCACGCGATTGCGTTCACCCCCCGATAAGACCCTCAAAGGCGTACGCGCGCGCTCACCGGTAAACAAAAAGTCGTTGAGGTAGCCGATTATGTGCTTTCGAGTGCCGTTTATCTCAAGAAAATCGCTGCCTTCGGAGACATTGTCAACCGCGCTTTTGTTTAAATCCAGCTGACCTCGAAGTTGATCGAAGTAGGCAACCGAAAGGTTCGTGCCTATGCGTACCTCGCCGGCGGTGGGCTCGAGTTCGCCCAATAAGAGTTTGATAAACGTGCTTTTGCCGACCCCATTTGGCCCTATCAAACCTATCTTGTCGCCGCGAAGAATGGTGCAATCGAACGGTTCGATGATGGTCTTATCCGCAAAACTAAATTGCAAACCGCGGCATTCGACCACCAACTTGCCGGATTTGTGACCTTCGGCGAGATGCATTTTTGCGGTGCCTTCTACTTCCAGCCGTTGCGCCCGCTCCGCGCGCAGGCGCTTCAACGCCCGCACTCGCCCTTCGTTACGCGTCCTGCGGGCCTTTATGCCCTGGCGGATCCAGCGTTCCTCTTCGGCCAGTCGCTTGTCGAACTCTGCGTTGTGTTTGCTTTCTTCGGCGAGCCGCTGGGCTTTGTATTCCAAAAAGCTGTCGTAATCGCCCTGCCAGGTATAAAGCAGGCCGCGATCGAGTTCGGCTATGCGGTTGGCCACACGGCGCAAAAACGCTCGATCGTGCGTAATGAAGATGACCGCCCCCACGAACTCGGCCACCACCCCTTCCAACCATTCAATGGTGACCACATCCAAATGGTTGGTGGGTTCATCGAGCAGCAGCACATCCGGCTCTGACACCAGCGCCCGCGCGAGCGCGACTCGGCGGCGCCAACCGCCCGAGAGGTGCTTTAGCAAGGTTTCGCCATCGAGCTCCAAACGCGTGAGAATTGCCTCAATGATGCTTTGACGTCGCCAGCCGTCGGCGGCTTCTATTCGTGCCTGAACCTGCGAGAGTTCGCGCATCGAGGCGGCGTCCGAGTTGGCGGCCAGCAACTGAAAGCGCGCGAGGTCTTCGCTTAAGCCGCCAAGGCCACTGCCGACATACTCGGCCACAGTCGTGTTATCGGCTTGTGGCAAATCTTGAGAGAGCCCCGCGATCTTAATGCCGCCATCGCGCCATACCTGGCCCGAATCGGGCTCGACATCCCCTGAAATCAGTTTTAGCAAGGTCGACTTGCCTGCGCCATTGCGCCCCACTATACAAAGACGATCGCCTTTTGCGACAACAAGATCGACCCGATCAAAAATTACCTGCTCGCCATAATGCAGCGAAACCGCTTCGAGCTTGATTAAAGACATATAATTCACTTTGGCCGAAAATCGTCGCAGTGTGCCTAAACGGGTGATAAAAATCCAATATTAATGCCTTTCTGGAACTGGCAAAATCGGGGTTTATCGACAACAATATAAGCGGTGACAAAGGTTTTGCCCGTTGCCTCGTCAATTGCTGCGTTTCA
>CAZING010000023.1:0-3516 GCA_964540505.1 uncultured Cellvibrionaceae bacterium
ACCGGCAACCAATTGCATGCCAGGTCCAGGCGAACAAAATAACAGCGAATGGGAAACGGACATTCGCGCTTGCTGCACGAACACCCACTTCGTTGACTCGTTCACCACGCGATATTGCCCGACAAGTCGACCGTACGGGTCGACCTTGTTCGAATTTTAAGCAAATCGGACAACTTATCTGCCGAGCATCGATTGAAAACGGCTGATCGGGCCGACTTATTCGTCGGCTTTGGCGGGAACATTGTCCGCCTTCACAAGCTCGTCGTATGATTTTTGTACTGACTCGAGCTTGGCCTCTTTCAACAGGAGATCGACCACTTGATCTTCCAGCACGGCGGCCTCGGCTCCGGCGAGCAACTCGCGATTACTGTAGTAATAATTGACCACGCTTTCGGGCTCTTCGTAGGTCTCGGCGATGCTTTCGACCATCTTACGCAGACGCTCGGCATCAACCGAAAGCTTCTCGCGCTTGACTAACTCTGCTACCAGCAAGCCCAGCGCGGTGCGCTTGTGTGCACGCTCCTGAAACATGGTATCCGGAAGGATACTTTTGAAATCGATTTTCGGATCGGGTTGTTGGCCGTATTGAGCCAACATTTGCTCGCGCAGAGCCTTGATTTCGCCCTGGACCAGCGCCTGAGGCACGTCGAACGTGTTGGTTTCAAGGAAGGCATCCAACACTTGCGCTTTTACTTTGCTGCGGATCAACCGGTCTTTTTCGCGCTCCATGTTTTGTCTGACATCGGCCCGGAATTTTTCGATACCGCCTTCCTGTACGCCCAGCGCGGCGAAGAAATCGTCGCCCACTTCGGGTAACTGCTGCGCCAAGACCTTGTTGACGGTAACCTTAAACTCGACCGCAGCACCTTGCAGATCAGCGGCTTGATAATCGTCCGGGAACGTCAACTGAAGCGTTTTCTCTTCGCCCGCCTTCATGCCGACTATGCCCTCTTCGAACCCAGCGATCATGGCCTTGGAGCCCAACACCAGGTTGTGCCCTGTGGCACTGCCGCCATCGAAGATTTCGCCCTCTTTAAAACCTTCGAAGTCGATATTCACGCGATCGTCCATTTCCGCTGCGCGGTCGACTTCCTCCCATTTGGCCTGATTTTTTCGAAGCGTTTCAATCATTGTATCGATATCAGCGTCGGTCACCTCAGTCTCGAACTGGGTAATCTCGACACCTTCGATGCGCTTTAAGTCGATTTCAGGGTACACCTCGAAAGTCGCGACGAACTCAAAATCTTTACCTTCTTCGAGGGTTTTGGGTTCTATGCGCGGCTGTCCCGCCGGGTGCAGGTCTTTATCTTTAAGGGCTTCTTGCAGCGACTGACTTACCAATTCGCCGAGCACTTCCTGACGCACACCTTGGCCAAAACGCTGCCGCACCACCTTTAAGGGCACTTTGCCTTTTCTAAAACCGTTCAGCCGTACCGATTTAGCCGCCTCTTGTAAGCGTTTATTCACCTCGACGTCTATCTCGCCAGCCGGTACACCAACTGTCAGACGGCGCTCTAAACCCGATGTCGTTTCGACTGAAACTTGCATTATTAGCCTCGTAATTTAGGAAATTTCGCAGAAGTACTCTGAACTACATGTGGTGCGGTCGGAGAGACTCGAACTCTCACGCCTCGCGACACTGGAACCTAAATCCAGCGCGTCTACCAATTCCGCCACGACCGCTTAATACTTTACTTTCAAAGGTATTTATAACTTGCTGATTTCAAACCAAAACTTAATAAATTTCAGCGCGCCCCTTTAAGGGCTGCGCATTTTGCCACAGGTTATAGTCGCATTCAATAGGATTTTGGACGACCGACGCTCGGTGCGGGCGACCGGTGTTATTGCATTGCGTTGGCCGAAAGCCGATCTTCCGCGCTCGCAACAGGCTTTGGCGGCGCTGCGATAAACGGCAGTCGCGTACTCACGAACCCTCGGTCCTGCAACAGCGCCACTATGCCTTGATCACCGATCATATGCCCCGCTCCGACCACAAGGAAAACGGATCGATCACCTTTGAGCCATTGCACGGCTTGTTCGGCCATCTGCAGGTTGCGATTCGTGAAAATCGCTTGGTAAAGCTTTTCAGTGGCCGGGTTTTCCGCAAAAGGTTTTAGCAGGGTGGACTCCAAGTGCTGAAGATTGCCGCTCTGCCAAGCTTCTGCCATGTCCTTTAGATAGCCTTCACTCGCGGAGATATCGACGAGCGTCTGATCGAGGAATTGCTCTTGTTCCGACAGACTCAGCGCAGAGAATATACTCAGCTGCGAATCCAGGGTTTCCAGCTGCACAACGTCCTTGCCTTCGGCTTTGCGCAAGAAGAATTGATCGATACCGTACTGCGGTTCGTATTCCGTCTTTCGAATCTCGGCCTCCACCAATTGCAATGCGGCAAACCAAGGTTTAAAACGCGCCAGGGAATCGAAGGGGACGCTGGTTTTTTGCAAATGCCCTTGCAAGCGCTTTAACGTATTCGGCGAGAGCACACTGTTTAAGGATTCGCCCCCTTTTAACCGCCCGTGTCGGGTAATAGCGGAAAGGGCTTCACTCGGCTGAATACGCGTAATGTCGACCTCCACGGCCAGAATGTCGGCAGCGGCGAACGCTCGCTCTACTTGCGCCGGCAGCGGGTAGAAGGCGGGGGTGCCAAAATGCATGGAACCCAGCAACCAGAGGGTCGTGGTCGGGGATTCGACACGCCAAAACGCCGGCGTACTCTGCGCCCAAGCATGACCCGCACCCGACAAAAGCAGTAGCAGCACGGCGCCCAGCGCCGATTGAGAGAGTTTTTTCAACATCATGAATTTGATTTAGCTTTCCTTCGATCAATACCGCAAAACTGACCCAATGTCTTTTTGACCGGCCGAATGGAATGTACGCACTACTGTTGTTCGTTACGACAGATTGGTTTGCATTTTTAGATTTGACCTATAAGAGTCAGTGTTCATTGTTTGAACTTCCGTCAACGGGTGAACGAACCCGACACTTCGGCATCGACTGGCGCTGCGCTTTGTCGAGCGTCGCCGAATGCCGAGTGTGGCGATGTCGCACAAGGTCAGTTGATACGCTCCAAGACGGTTGTTATCCCCTGCCCCAAGCCGATGCACATGGTGGCGAGGCCCAAAGTCGCGTCTTGGTTTTTCATCGCGGTTAGTAGCGTCCCGGTAATGCGTGTACCCGAGCAGCCAAACGGGTGGCCTAAAGCGATTGCGCCGCCGTACAAATTGACCTTTTCATCCATGCAATCGAGCAGTTCCAGGTCTTTCAGAACCGGCAGCGCCTGCGCGGCGAAGGCTTCATTGAGTTCAACCACTTCGACGTCTTTAATTGTCAGGCCGGACTTTTTCAGTGCGAGCTGCGTCGCCGGTACCGGTCCGTACCCCATAATTGAGGGGTCTACGCCGACCACCGCCATAGATCGCACCACGGCAATCGGCTGCAAGCCGAGACTGCCCGCCCTGTCTGCCGACATAAGGAGCATCGCCGAAGCGCCGTCGGTTACCTGGGATGAAGTGC
>CAZING010000023.1:3616-8031 GCA_964540505.1 uncultured Cellvibrionaceae bacterium
TCTGCCGACATAAGGAGCATCGCCGAAGCGCCGTCGGTTACCTGGGATGAAGTGCCAGCGGTAATACTACCGCCCTTGGGATTAAAAGCCGGTTTAAGCCCCGCTAAGGTTTCTTTGGTGGTATCGGCGCGGATGGTTTCATCGTGTTTTACGGTTATCGGGGCGCCGTCACGATCGTGACCCGGCATAGGAATAATTTCTCGATCGAAATAGCCCTTTTCAGTGGCCGCGGCCGCACGTTGGTGGGATCGAGCGCCGAACGCATCCATCTGTTCGCGGTTTATGCCGTGCAACAGCGCCAGATATTCGGCGGTCAAACCCATGGACCCGGCCGCTTTAGCGACCGATAACCCCAGCAGAGGGTTGGGGTTGACGGCGCTGTTCATATCGATGTGGCCCATATGCTCCACGCCGCCAACAAGATAAATATCGCCAAGGCCCGCCTGAATTTGCGCGGCCGCTGTGTGTAATGCCGACATTGAAGAGCCGCACAAGCGGTTGATCGTCTGCGCGGGGACCGAATGCGGAAAGCCTGCCCGAAGAATCATATTGCGGGCGATGTTAAAGCCCTGCTCGTCGCGCTGCATCACGCAGCCCCAAAGTACGTCTTCGATCATCTCCGGGGACACCCCCCGGGTTTTGGCAAGCAGCGTGTTAACCAAGTTCGCACTCAGATCGTCTGCTCTTTGGTGTCGAAAACAACCGTTTTTGGCCCTGCCCATAGGGGTGCGGGCGTATTCCACTATAACTGCATCTCTAGCCTTTAAATTCACACCCACCTCCTAAAACTCGTAATATTTCTGATTGGCCGCTGCGCGCTCGAGCATTCCTTCGGTGGGTTGGTACAGCTCCCCAAGATGCTCGAGAGGTTTTGCCATTTCCACAAAAGTCGACAAACCAATGGTATCCAACCAGCGAAACAAACCGCCCTTGAACGGAGGGAAGCCCAGCCCGTAGACCAATGCCATATCGGCCTCGTAAGGCGTGGCGACGATCTTTTCTTCCAGGCACCGAGCCAGCTCGGTCGCCATGGGCACCATCATGCGGGCAATGATCTCCTGTTCACTGAAATCCTTGGAGGGTGCGAAATGCTGCGCAAAGGTCTCTTTAATTTCCGGTGCCTCAAGCTTCTGGGGTTTACCTCGCCGGTCCGGCTCATACTGGTAAAAGCCTGCGCGGCTCTTTTGCCCGAGGCGCCCCAGTTCGAACAAAATATCGGTCGGCGTTTTAAATGATTTTGCCATTCGGCCCGGAAAGCCCTCGGCCATTACCGATTCCGCATGCACTGCTGTGTCCACGCCGACCACATCCAGCAAATACGCTGGCCCCATCGGCCAACCCCATCGCTCCATGGTTTTATCCACCGCATGAAAGTCCGCCCCCTCCTTGATCAAGGTTGAAAACCCCGCGAAATACGGAAACAAAACCCGGTTGACCAAAAAACCCGGGCAGTCATTAACTACAATGGCTTTTTTCCCCAGTGCATTGGCGTATGCGACCGTACCGGCGATGGTTTGGTCGGACGTGCGCGAACCTCTTATAACCTCGACAAGGGGCATTGCGTGCACGGGGTTAAAGAAATGCATGCCGCAAAAGTTTTCAGGCTTTTTTAGATTCCCCGCAAGCGCGTCAATTGAAATAGTTGAGGTGTTGGTACAAAGAATCGCCTGATCGTTCAAGCGCTGTTCGCACTCGCGCAGCACCGCCCCTTTCACTTCGAAATTCTCGACCACCGCTTCAACGACTATGTCGACCTTCTCAAAACCCTCGTAAGACACTGTCGCGGCTATGCGGTTGAGCACTTGCGCCATCTCACCCACAGTCATCCGGCCTTTTTCGACGCGCTTAGCCAAAAGCTTAGAGGCCTCTTCAAGACCGAGGGTTAAGCCTTCTTCCGCTATGTCTTTCATTCGAATTGGAACACCGCGATAGGCCGATTGATAGGCGATGCCGCCGCCCATGATGCCAGCGCCCAGCACTGCGGCCTTCTGGATTGGCTTCGCCGCCAGCTTTTCCCATTTGCGGGATTTTTTGCCGATGTATTGATCCGCCAAAAATACACCGACTAAAGCATTTGCCTGTGGGGTTTGGGCAAGCTCGACAAAAGTGGCCGTCTCGAACTTCTGGGCTTCTTCGCGCGGGGACTTGGCCGCGCGCTGCATCACTTCTATCGCTTTTACGGGCGCTGGGTAATGGCGTCCCGCCTGCGCCTTAACAAACATTTTCGAGCTCTCGTATGCAAGCAAACTCTCGATGTCATTGTGACGCATTGGCGAGGTTTTGCGCGCGCGCGCGGCTTGATAATCGAGATCGCCCGATAGGGCTCTTTCAATAAGATTAAACGCGGACTTCTCGAGTGCTTGGGGTTCACATAAGCCGTCTGCAACACCTTTAGCCAGAGCTTCGGCGGCCGACTGCTCCTGGCCGGAGGCGATCCACTCTACGGCCGTGTCCAACCCTGCCAAGCGCGGCAACCTGACCGTTCCGCCCCAGCCTGGAATCAGGCCGAGCTTCACTTCTGGCAAACCTATTTTGGCGCGATTGGATAAGAGTCGGTAATCGCACGCGAGCGCCACTTCGAGTCCGCCGCCAAGCGCAAAGCCATCGATCACAGCAACGGTCGGCACAGAGAGGTCTTCCAAGCGGTTAAAGTTGTTGTTATTGGCCGACAAATGAGCGGCCACCGCGTCTGGGCCTTGCTCGAATACGGCGCCAAACTCGGTAATATCTGCGCCCACAATAAACGCGGATTTGCCGCTTGTGATAAGCAGCCCTCGAATACCGGCGCTTTCAATCCCCGCTTCGATTGCGCGAAGCGCTTCGCCGAACTCTTGAGATGTCTGCATATTGAGCTTGTTAACCGACTCCCCCTGCAAATCAAACTGCAAGCAGGCGACGCCTGAATCAAGTACTTGAACTGTGATCGTTTTGCCCTGATAAATCATATCGTCCTCTGTGACTGGCGAATCGAAGTGACGCTTCTATTCGGTGAGCCCCCGTTTTGACAATCCCCTCGGGGGCACCGGCGTTAAGTATGGATCATCCTAAAGTTGAATGACAGACTGACTGGCACGCATGTGCCGCAGCGACAAAGGCTTCGACAGAGCCCATGCATAGGAAGTTCGCGACCGCGCTTGGTCGCCTTCGTAGAGGGATGCGGAACATAAAGACTGCGCCGTCATTAACCGAACGGAGACCCCAGCAGGCGACATCCGTGACAGTGGCCACTGCCGGATCAGGTGATAAACAACGCGAGCTTGGCGTCTTCGGGGCCCGAATTGGTCAGGGTGAGATCGACTATGGTCAGCAACTCCACAGCGTGACCGCACTGCAATCGATACCGTCCGCCATGACAGGTGATATCAAGCTCGCCCGCAAGCAGCAAACCCACACAAAGATTGCCCTGAATAGGAATAGGCAGAAACGTTTCAGACCCGGCGGGAACAAGAACTCGCACCAGAGTGGTTAAACCGAGCCTGCTTTCAAAGTGTTTTATGTACCAGTCGCATTCTTTATGCCTGATATGCACAAACTCGTCTTCGCGAATGATTGGGTCGAAAGCGCCGGCAGGCGAAGAGAAAAACTCCCCCAAGTTGACCTTGACCGCCCGAAGGATCTTCTCCAGCGAGGAAATCGACGGGCTGACCTTGCCCTGCTCTATCAAAGAAAGGTTGCCATTCGGAACGCCCGCGCGGCGCGCAAGTTCGCGCTGGCTAATACCGAGTTTTTGACGCAGAGTCCTTAACCGATGACCGACCGCAGCCGCATTGGGCTCGAGCGCGCCAGGCCTATCGTCAGACATAGAACCACCGGCCATATCAGAGGTCTTCGCGCAATAGGTCGATGGGCCGTTCGAACGCGGGGTGCGAAATCTGTGTCGGTGAAATGTTGAGCTCCGCGTCATCGATCAAGCCATCGCCAAACTGATAGATTGCATCGAGTTGGCCACGGCTCGCGCGCTGTTGGTATTCTTCCCCCGCCCGATCCACAAGCGCTCTTTGCCGCTCATAGGCCAAACGGCTATCGCGGCCGTAGCGGCCCTCGAGCAGTTTATCCGTGAGCAACGGTGAAAAGACCGCAGCGGTAGCGTTATTGCCCCCAAAACCTTTGGAGTTCAAAAGCGCGATCTGTGCGTTCTCGACGCCCAGCTCGAGGTCTTGCAACGCTATATTAAGCTTTTCATTTGGGACATCGTCGGCCACCCGGTCGATTGTTTTAATACCCGGTAAATAGCCTCGGGCAAATACACCGAGAGACGCGGAAAGCTGATCACCGCTTGCGGGCCCCAAAGAATGCCCTAAATAGGCCTTGACCGCCGCCACAGGCCAGCCGTCAATGCCAAACACGCGCGCCATTTTGTCGAAAATCAACGATTCGCTGACGCGATTATGCGGCGTGCTTGACCCGTGTGCCTG
>CAZING010000023.1:8131-16477 GCA_964540505.1 uncultured Cellvibrionaceae bacterium
TTGAGCCCCAAGGCCAACTGCTTGGAGGTAACCCGCTGGCCGCGCAAACGGCTTTGCATCATGCCGCCAAGCCCAGTGCCATCTAGCTGACTCATCACACTGCTGGCGTATACCGAAACTTGATCTGGGCGCACTTTCGAGTGGATGCTGCGCCACGGGATGCCCACCGAATGCACGGCATCCGATGCCGCCATCACCGTCAGCTGAAGCCCCCTCGGGTGATGCGTGGATTTGTAGTAAAGACTCGGGTCGAACCCTGTGGGCAGCTGGCCCGCGGACTGGACCGCGAGCGGCGCAGTCGACTGCCACTGCACCGTTTGCTCCGTGCTGAGTTCAATCTCGGTTTTGCCATCCAAGCGCGAGCGGATACGCCAGCCCGTAGGCAGCTGTTCTGGCACATCTTTATTGGCAATGGTCAAGATCACGGGCGATTCCGGGCTCGCCGTCAAGGCGCCCGGACGACCGACAGGTACAGCGTCGACGTCAAAATGCGCTTTTTCGATCCGCCGAATCAAAGTCCCAGCTAGCAGTTTCTCTTGGTCTTGTTGAGCGAGATTCGCACCCAGCTCGGCGACGCCCATTAAGCCGTTGAGAGACGCAAGCGTTGCGGCGCGAGTAGGCGCATCGAGACTTTCGAAAATCATCCGCTGATAGGCATTGTGACCCGAACTTCGACCGGCGGCGTTATAACCGCCAAACCCAACAATCAACGGAATATGTTTCATGAGCACCCTAATACCTAACTTTATCGCCTAATACGCGAGCCTAACCTTGCACGGATAATGCTGTCGCATCAGGTGGCTAAACTCGCCGATATACAAAGTCTTAAGTGTATTGTTGATTCCGCAGTACAACAAAGGGATACTGGCCAAAGTCTAGGCCAAACTGGCCACCGCAGAATCCCTAACCGACGGAGGTCTCAGCGTGTCCGCGTCCCTGGTAACTTTTATTCTCTTTCCGCATATGCTGGCCACCAGTGTCTCCTTACCTCTGGAGTTGTTTCGGGCCGCACGAGCCTTTCACTTAGCGAAATCCCCGCGCAGACGGGGGCCCGAGTTAAACTTTCGAATAGTATCCGTAGACGGTCAGCCTGTGACCACCCACACGGGGTTGCAAATTGCGCCGGACGCCCGACTCGACCAGGTCGCGAGCGCGCAAATCACCTATCTGCCTGCGTTATGGCGCAACCCCGAAAGTGTCCTCCGGGCGCATCCACAGGTCGGAGCTTGGTTACGCGATCAATGCCGTGCGGGGCAGACCATTGCCGGAGTGGGCACGGGCTGCTTTTTTTTGGCCGAAGCCGGGCTACTCAATCATAAACCCGCGACCACCCATTGGTTTTACTTCGACCAATTCGAAAAGCGGTATCCACAAGTTCAACTCAAGCGCCACGCATTTATCACCCAAGCGGAAAATCTTTTTTGTACCGGTAGCGTCACCTCGCTAGCCGACCTGACCGTTTTTTTTATTGAGGAGTTGTTCGATGCGCAAACCGCGCGCGCGGTCGAGCGGCATTTTTTTCATGAAGTACGTCAAGCCTATCAACTCAAACACCACTCCAAAGAAGAGGCGTACGGCCATACCGACGAGGCCATAGTACAAGCACAGACCTGGATGAACGACAACGCGGCAAAAGCCGTAACCATTAAACTGCTTTCCGAAGACCTGCAGATGAGTCTCAGGACTTTTAATCGGCGCTTTAAAAAGGCGACCGGGCAAACGCCCAACCAATATCTGCAAAAAGTCAGAATGCGAAACGCAGGCGAGTTGCTGCAAACCAGCAATTTAAGTATCGCGGAAACCGCATACAAAACGGGATATCAAGACGTCGCGCATTTTTCAGCGCTTTTTCGCAGACATTTTGGTACCACGCCGGCACAGTACCGCACCACAGTGCGCGCCAAATTGTTCCACGTCAGTTGAGTGCTCGAACACGCACTTCGAAAACCGCTGTCGTTCCCCTCTTAAGCGTCAATGATCGCACCATCCTTGGCTGTGGCTTAAAAACCGTTTAACCAGACAAAAACGGTCTTAGTGAATAGTTGCAATCCCGGCCTCAAGCACTATTTTTGTAATGTGAGCGTCAATCTTTCTGGGGTTGGCTCTCGATAGGCGTTTCTCACTTCTCAGGGTGGGTGCTCGAATCGTCTTAACTTTCGATTCTCGGCTCAACCTGAATACGCCTCTTTCGCCGAGCAATTAACGGCAATTTGCATTTTTTTGGAGGTGTGAATGCAGTGATCGGAAAACTCTGACGCCTCTATGGTCGCAGCCTTAGCGCCTGCGTTTCGTCTGCGCTCGCACGGGTTTATGGAATCAACACGGCCACGCGTTGTCGAAATAAAGGGTATTCGTCTTCGGGCGGCACCCAAGCAACAGAGTTTTTAAAAACACAAAACTATCGACAGTTAATAAAATGTTCTCCAGTTGACCGTGAGAGAGGTTAAGTGGCTAACGAACATAGCCCGAGCGCTCAAAAAGTCGCGGCGTGGAAGCACAGAAACAGTGGGGCGGTCTCAAGCGGTTGCCAACGCAAAGATGGCTGCGCTGGCGCAGCGAACGGTTACCTAATCTTCCGCATGGTCTACTAGGGCTAGGAAACACTTATTCGCTTTCGTGGTTTTGTTTGTCGTGCAATAAAATTGAGGACGATATTGACACCGAAGCATCCAGGCGGTGAGCTATCGAATTGAGCACATCTGACGAGCAAAACATGACGAAAGATTTTCTTGATTCTTTGAACGGAGATATCCAATGACACCCAGTTTGGATGTTGTATTTCGAGACATCGATTCATCCGCTGCTTTGACGCAGACTATCACCGAAAAGTATGAAAAACTCAGTCGATTCTCCGACTTATTAGGGCGCTCGAGAGTGGTGTTAAACACCCCCCACCAGCACAATGGCAAAAAACGAATTTTCCGTGCGTCTATAGAGATGAACCTAAAAGGAAGCCCGGTAGTCATCACTCACGACCACGAATCCATTCACATAGCCGTTCGCGACGCTTTTACCGCCGCAGAGCGCAAGATCAAATCGGTCACACATAAGGCTCGCAGCCAGAAGCACCATTAAGCCTGCTCGGCTTCGCCAGGGACGGCGTGCCACAACAAAAGCTCCGGCAGTTCAAACCAATCATCGTCCGTCGTCCAAGCCAACTTGCCGCAGTGCCCACCCCGCCTTAACCTTACTTATTGCAGGGCCTTTGTCTGGTCTTAGCGTCGACGGCCCTCCACGCTTGTTCGTATACGCACCGCAACGGCCATAGAAGTCCCGACAATTAACGCCCATTCGTCGCGGTGAACGGGCCTCGCGGCGCTCGAGCTCCTCTCGGCGGCGCCGAATTCACTCCCGCTACTGATGCTTTCGCCGGTTAATGGCGTCAACCTCTGGAAAACTGCCCTCAGATTTGAGATAGTTCGCGCGCTCGAAGGCCGGCTTTCGGCGGGTGCCGCAAGCCTCACTGAAACACTATTTATTAAAGAGACTCAATATATTGAATAAGATAGTCCACCATGCTTGGACAGCGACCCACTCCGCGGATCTGTACGGCGTCAATGATTGGGGCGCCGGTTATTTTTCGGTTTCCGAACAAGGCGAAATGTCGGTCTCGGCAGAGCTCGATTCGGGCGTTCGCCACCTCTCTTTGTTGAGCGTGGTGAACGAGATGAAAGAGCGAGGCATCCATATGCCCGCGTTGGTGCGCTTTGAAAACCTGCTCGCCCAACAGATCACCCGCCTGAACCACGCTTTTGGACACGCTATTAAGCAAAGTGGCTATCGTGGTCAATACCGAGGCGTGTTTCCGATTAAGGTAAACCAGCAGTGTCACGTTATAGAGGAGATCGCACAGGTTGGTGCAAAATTTGCGCACGGACTTGAGGCTGGCTCGAAGCCGGAACTGATGATCGCGCTGGCAAACCTGGAAAACCCTGAAGCCTGCATCGTCTGCAACGGCTATAAGGATTCCGAGTTCATCGATTTGGGCCTCCAAGCCTGCAAAATGGGCTACAAGGTATTTTTTGTGATCGAGACACTCACCGAGCTTCCCATTATTCTCGAGCGCAGCCGCGCTTTGAATGTGCGGCCCAGAATCGGTATTCGCGTGAAACTCGCCTCCATGGTCGGCGGCCATTGGAACGCGACAAGCGGCGACCGCAGCATATTCGGTTTATCGATCGCTCAATTGATCACGGTTGTCGACGCTTTGAAAGAAGCCGAGATGATCGATTGCCTGCAATTGCTGCACTACCACCTCGGCTCACAAATCCCTAACATCCGCGACATCCGAACCGGTGTGCTCGAAGCCTGCCAAGTGTACCGAGACCTTGTACGCGAAGGCGCACAGATGGGCTACCTCGACTTAGGCGGCGGACTGGCGGTCGACTACGACGGCTCGAAAACCAACTACGTACATTCGCGCAACTACACCCTGGACGAATATTGCGCGGATATTGTCGATGTCATCATGAGCACGCTTGACCCCAACGAAATCGCTCACCCCAACATTATTACCGAGTCGGGGCGGGCCACAGTGGCTTACTCGTCCGTGTTGTTGTTCAACGTTCTTGATGTCGCCAGTTTTGAGCCGGGCGAATTGCCCGAAGTGGTTCATCAAGATGAACATCAGATGATCCACAATTTAAAAGATTTGGTGAGTTCCGCGACGATTCGCAATTTACAGGAATGCTACAACGACGCCTTATTCTATCGCGACGAATTGCGTGAACTGTTCAAGCGCGGTCATGTCAACTTGCGCTCGCGTTCGCTCGCAGAAAACCTGTTTCTGAAAGTGATGCATCATTTGCTTGCCCTGGCAAGCGACGCGCCCAAAGAGCTACGCGAACTCGATAAACTTAAAGAGCAATTGGCGGATATTTACTATTGTAATTTCAGCCTGTTTCAATCCTTACCAGACATTTGGGCAATCGATCAAATATTTCCGATCGCACCGATCCACCGCCTAACGGAACAGCCCGACCGACAAGCCATAATTGCCGATATTACCTGCGACTGTGACGGCAAAATCGATAAATTCGCCGACAGCAGAAACACTCGTCGGACACTGCCGCTGCATTCGTTAAAGGAAGGCGAGGAATACTATATTGGCGTCTTTCTAGTGGGCGCCTATCAAGAGACACTAGGCGATTTGCACAACCTGTTCGGCGACACTAACGTGGTGAGCGTCCGGGTCACCGAGAACGGCCAATGCGAATTCGTGCACGAAATAGAAGGCGATAGTGTCGCCGATGTCCTCAGTTACGTGGAATACAACCCACAGCGGATGCAAGAGCGCTTTCGCCGCACGGCCGAGCAAGCAGTGCGCGAAGGCAAAATCACAGCTGCGGACCGTCAGGCGATTATGGCGGCATTCTCCGACAGCATGCGCGGTTACACCTACTACGAAAAATAGTTTCGAACGCCTTTAGGAGCTTTAAATGAGCAAAGTATTGATTATCGGCGCCGGCGGCGTCGGCGGTGTAGTGACCCATAAATGCGCGCAGGTCCCCGAGATTTTCAGCGAAATTGTTCTCGCCAGTCGCACTGAAGAAAAATGTAAAAAAATTGCCGCGCAACTTGATCGCCCAATCAAAACGGCGAGAGTTGACGCCGACAATGTCGAAGAGCTCACCCAGCTATTACTGGCAGAAAAACCTTCACTTGTTATCAATGTGGCACTGCCCTACCAAGACCTGCACATCATGGATGCTTGCCTGAAAGCGGGCGTCCATTACCTCGACACCGCGAACTACGAGCCGCCGAATGAAGCCAAGTTCGAGTACAGCTGGCAGTGGGCCTACCAGGAAAAATTTGAGAAGGCCGGGTTGATGGCGCTTTTGGGCAGCGGCTTCGACCCTGGCGTCACCAACGTTTACACCGCCTATATTAAAAAACATTATCTCGATGAAATCCACGAACTGGATATCATCGATTGCAACGCGGGCGACCACGGTCAGCCCTTTGCAACGAATTTCAACCCCGAAATCAATATCCGCGAAGTTACCGCCAAGGGCCGCTATTGGCAAAATGGCGAATGGGTCGAAACCGACCCGCTGTCGGTTAAAGACACTTACGATTTCCCCGAAGGTATTGGCCAGAAAGACATTTACCTTATGTACCACGAGGAGCTCGAATCCATTGTCCGGCATTTTCCCGAGATCAAGCGCGCTCGATTCTGGATGACTTTCTCTCAGAATTACCTTAAACACTTAGAAGTACTGCAGAACGTCGGTATGACCGGCATCGAGCCTGTTACCTATAATGGCGTAGAGGTTGTGCCGCTGCAGTTTTTGAAAGCCGTACTCCCCGACCCTTCCAGCCTGGGGCCGCTGACCAAGGGCCGAACCTGCATCGGCTGCGTCGCCAAAGGCATCAGAAACGGCGAAGAAAAAATCGTTTACATCTACAACATCTGCGACCACGAAGCCTGTTATAAGGAAGTCCAATCCCAAGCGATTTCGTACACCACCGGCGTGCCCGCAATGATAGGCGCCAAGATGATGCTGGAGAATAAATGGATGCAGCCTGGGGTGTGGAATATGGAGCAATTCGACCCCGACCCATTTATGCACGATCTAAATCGCTACGGTTTGCCTTGGACGGTGAAGGAAATAGAAACCACCGGCCTCACCTCTTGAGAATTGATAATGCCGCACAGTCTCGCAAAGTTTGATCTAAATCGGGTGCCGAGCCCTTGTTATGTCATTGACTCGGCAGCCATTGAACGCAACTTACAGATTCTCGAACGCGTCCAAGACGCCTCGGGTGTCAAAATCCTTTTGGCTCTGAAAGCATTTTCCATGTTCGCCGTGGCGCCTTTGATCATGCGTTATTTAAAGGGTACCTGCGCCAGCGGCTTGTTTGAGGCTAGGCTCGGGCGCGAGAAGTTTGGCGGCGAGGTCCATACTTATGCGGCGGCCTATCGACCCGAGGAAATGGCGAGAATACTCGAAGTCTCAAACCACGTCGTTTTTAACAGCGTTAGCCAGTGGTACCGTTTTCGCGATCAGTGCCTGAGTGCACAACGCACGCGCCCAGAGCTTTCGTTCGGCCTTCGCATTAACCCCGAACACTCTGAAGGCGCCACGCCCATTTACGACCCTTGCGCGCCTTGCTCACGAATGGGCGCAACTCTCGATCAAATCGCCGGGGCAAACCTCGATGGGCTTGCGGGTCTTCATTTTCACACTTTGTGCGAACAGGACTTTGAGCCCTTAGCGCGGACGCTCGAAGTCGTCGAGGCGCGCTTTGGGCATTTGTTGAAACAAATGGAGTGGGTCAACTTCGGCGGTGGTCACCACATCACACGAGACGATTACCAGGTCGACGCGCTTATCGAAAAGTGCAAAGCCTTTCAACACACTTACCAGGTTCAGGTGTATTTAGAACCCGGAGAAGCCATAGCACTCAATGCGGGGATTTTGGTTACCGAAGTGCTCGACACTTTAAAAAACACCATGGACATCGCGATCTTGGATGCCTCAGCTACCTGCCACATGCCGGATGTGCTGGAGATGCCCTATCGCCCAAGAATCACCGGCAGCGGTGAGCCCAGCGAAAAAAGCCATACCTATCGCCTCGGCGGGCCGAGCTGCTTAACCGGAGACGTTATTGGGGATTACAGTTTTGACGCGCCATTGACGGTCGGGCAACGCTTGATGTTCGAAGACATGGCGATTTACACCATGGTCAAAAACACGACCTTCAACGGTATTCCACTGCCGGCGATTGCGCTGGCGGACAGCCGGACTGGGCAATGCGAAATTGTTAAAGAATTCTGCTACGACGACTTCCTTCACCGTTTATCCTAACGCCCATGACAAATTCCGAACCGCTTAGCTGCGCTATCGGCAGCAATCAGTGCCCTTACCTCGGCGAGATCGGCCGACTTCATGAAGCAGTGGCATTATTGACCGGGCAAGTCGCCACCGACCCCCTAACCGGGTTGTATAACCGACGCCATATGCGCGCCGCACTCGAAACCGAAATCGAAAGAACCCGGCGCAGCCGCCAAGCCACTAGCCTTGTGATGCTGGATATCGACCACTTCAAACGCATTAATGATGGCTATGGGCACCTCGCGGGCGATGAGGTACTTCGCCAAACGAGTCGAATTTTGCTGCAAACCCTACGCAAAATCGATATAGCCTGCCGCTACGGCGGTGAAGAGTTCGCGATTATCCTGCCCGCGACACCGCTTCTGGTTGCGGCCGAGGTCGCCGAGCGGTTGCGGCTTGCGCTCGAAAGCGCCACCATCAATTTAGCGGGCACGACGCAACTTTCAATCACCGCAAGCTTCGGCGTGGCGACCTATCTGGCCGAGCACAACGCCTCAGAAGACGCGCT
>CAZING010000023.1:16577-25378 GCA_964540505.1 uncultured Cellvibrionaceae bacterium
TCAACGCCGCCGCGTTGGGTCACCGGAAACCATCAGGCGGCCGCTTACACGTGTACATTGAAGGCGACGGCAAGGATTGGTGGCGCGGGCGCGTTCCGCCGACAAACCCGACCGGTCGAAGCTTTAGGGCGTTAAAGCTTATGGCTTTGGACAGCGACCCCGCTGCCTATCTTAACCGCCCCTGTTTCGGCTGGCACCGCCTGCCCGAAGCATGTGCGCCTTTTTACTGGACGCACGGGCGCTACTCCCAGGAGGTTGTCGACCAAATGAATCGCGCGCTCAACCTGCTTGCGGGGCAACTGGCGGTCTCGGAATTGGTGTTGATCGGCTATAGCGGTGGCGGCAGCTTAGCGATGTTATTGGCCGAGCAGCGGCATGACGTGCGTGGAGTGGTGACCGTCGCAGCCAATCTCGATCACCAACTCTGGACGGACCTTCGCGGCTTTTCCCCTTTGCGTAACTCGCTAAATGCACTAGACGTTCAATTGCCGCCGCTTGTTTACCGCTGGCACTTCGCCGGCGCCTTGGACCGCCAGGTACCCTCCGACGTTACCCGCGCGGCTGCCGCAGCCGACCCTGCAGCGCGTTTTGAACTGCTCGACGACTTCGATCACCAGTGTTGTTGGCAGCGCATATGGCCAAGCGTGTTACATCGCATGGCCGCGCAAGCTACGGTCGATTGACAAGCAGCTTTTTCGAGGCGGGTACAAAATAGAAAACGCCGCCCTCGTGGCCGGCCTCGCGGACCGGTTTCATTTCGGGGGTCTGCGCCGCTTTGGTATGGGCGCTGCGCTTTTGCACGTTCACCGACAACTGGGCAAACAAACTGCTGTCTTTCAACGTCATTCTGTTTTGCGACAAAGCCTCTATCAACGCGCCCGCAAAAATGGAATGAGAGGTATTTTGACCGTCCAGAACCGGCTTGACGCCGCCGGAGGAAATCACGACCCGAGCTCTGCGCGATAGCCCCGTGCGAATCGCCTCCGGCGTGTCACTTGGCCCCGAAAGACCAAACAGAAAAGGGCTTTTCGCCGAACCGAGATAACCTGCGTAGCAGGAATCGGAGATCACAAGTACGCTTCGAGCCTTAATGCGATCTAAATGATCGCTGATAACCGCAGTGTTGATCCAGTTGCTGATGTCCGCTCGGCCCGCGTCCACAGGCAACCAATAGCCGCGCTGCGTTCGGCTTCGCTCACTGACGGATATATTGCCGTGACCGGCGTAGTAGATCAGAAGATTGTCGTCTTCGCCGATTTCGTCATAGAAATCGTTGATGGTATTAAGAATGTTTTTTTCATTGGCATCGACCAATAAAACCGCGCTAAAACCGTACTGCCGCTCCAAAATTTCTTTGAGCCTTTCTGTGTCTCGTTTCGCCGAGCGAAGATCGTCGAGAAAGAGGTAGTCTTGATTGCCGATCAACAGCGCGTAATAACGCCCGAAATTGATATCCTCGAAAACGCGTTCATCGTGACGCTCAAGCTCGGGCAAAAGCACTTCTGCACCACTGAAACTTCGGTAAGCCAACTCAATATTATCGAGTTCGTCGCGCAGATGATCACGCTGTTCGACCGCGGTGTCGTAAAGCGCCTGCATTACCGCCAGGGCTTCCTTCGAATCCTGGGCTTCAGGCGCGGGCTTCGAGCCGGACGCGGCTGTCAACTCAGACACCTCCATCTTTAAGCTGCGCATCTGCTTTCGTAAAATCTCGGCGCGTTTTCTCGCGCTTTCGACCTCGCCCGAAAGCGCTTGTCTTTGCTCATCGAGCGCACGCGCGGCGTCACTGCTCAACACTAACTCATCTTCTGAAAGCCCCGCCGCGCGCCTATACCAATTTAACGCTGCGGGGGTGTCTTGACTCACCCCCAGGCCTTTTTCAAGAAGGTAGCCGAGGTTCACCTGAGCGCGAGAAAACCCCTGCAATGCCGCGCGCTCGTACCAAATGCGCGCCGAATGATGGTCGGGTTCACCGGCTATGCCCTTCTCGAAAATCTCCCCGACATAGTTTTGCGCTTCGGGGTCGCCTTGCTCGGCTTGTGGCAACCAGACCTTAAGCGCTGTGCGATAATCCGCTCGATCGTAAGCCACATACTCTCCGCCGCGTATTCGACAATCCACCGAGGTGGTTTTTACCGCGCGCCTCGCGCTTAGGTATTTCATATTTCCAAGGGCCCGCAGCTGCCCCGGAAGCAGACAGTCGACAATATAAAGGTCGCTGGTCTGCCGAGCGGATGTTTCCTGATGCCCTGCACCGACGACTTGGCCCTGATGTTGACAAGCGACTAATAGAAGCCCCAAAACGAGCAGCAGGCCACTCTTAAAAATTAACCGGCCATATCCTTGCATAGAGTTCTCCTTGTTGTTTTCCATAATTTCTGTTTACCTCTTGGAGCGAAGCTTTAAGTGAGCTCAGACTTAACCTACCCTGGACGAAAAAAAGCTTCGACCGGTGGGCCTAGTCAAGCTTTGCCAACGCGCAGATGAGCGTTCCAGCGCAGCCGAACGGTTGGCTTAATTTCCGTATGACCCGCTACAAACGCTCCAGCTGTCGACTGATATCCGCCAACGCCGATCGAATCGCCTTGTCGTTATCGGTAATTTCATCTTCGAGCAAAAATTGGAGCGCTATGCGCAACTCCCTTAACCGGTATTCGCCTATGTCACCGTCGCGCGAAGCATCGATTAAAAAATTAGCCACTTTACCCATTCGGTCGCGAAGAATTGTTTGCGTTTTTTTTCGCTCGCGCACGTCCTCAGCGGTGAGGTGATTGGCAAGCTCCCAGGCTTGCGAATACAAACGATGCGCAGTATCCACCTGCCCGGCTTTCACAAACCCGTCGCCTTCTTTGATCAACGCCACCACCGAGCCCAGTTCCGGCTTTAAACTGTTGATTGCCGGGACCACCTGCTCGAGACCGTGTCTGGCAGAGAACATCAGCACACCCGTAAGCAAAGCCGCCGTGGCCAGCAGAGTTAGATCTTTTTTAAAGTTGCGAGGTTTGATGGCATCGATAAACAAGCCCGCATCCGCATAGCGATCTTGTCTTTCATAAGCAAGCCCACGAATAATCGCGCGCATAAAGCGCTTCGGTACCTGTTCAAGCACCTTTACTTTCAAAGTTTGGTTTTTAGCCAAATGCGCCGGCAGCGGGGTTCCGTCTGCGGCCAAAAACGGATGCTGGCCGGCGAGCATTTCATAAGCCATAGCGGCCAGCGCGAAGACATCATCCGAGGCGTTTGGGCTTTGCCCTTCGAGCATTTGCACACTGGCGTAACGCGGTGTTAATGCGCGCTCGGTCAACTCATCCGCAAGCGAGCGTTTCTCCATTGCCGCCTTTTTAAACGCCCTGGCAATCCCGAAATCCAGAATTTTCACGGTGCCATCTTTGCTTAAGAAAATATTGGCGGGCTTAATGTCCGAATGAGCGAAGCCCTGTTGATGGGCGTAAGCCAAGCCGCGGGCGACCCGTTCGATAATAAACATAACTTCCGAGGGGTCTAACCTGCCTTTTTTGCGCAAACGTTCCTTTAATTCGCTGCCCTCTATGTACTCCATTGTGATAAATGCCGTATCCGCATCGCGGTCGAAATCGTAAACGGTCACAATATTGGGGTGCGATAAGGCTTGGGCTTTCTTGGCCTCGCGCGCTAGCGCCTGCAAGGCACCGGGTAGCTTGCGGCACCGATCGTTAAGAATTTTTATGGCGACGAACGGAGCGCTGTCTTCCATCTCTTCGCGCAAAATATCTTTTGCGAGATAGACATTGCCCATGCCGCCGGCGCCAAGCAAGCGCAATAACTGGAAACGACCGCGCAGCAACCTCTCACCAAGCGCGCCTAATCGGTTTTCCGCCCGCCCCGACGCCATGCGAGCGCTCGCACCACCTCGAAACGCAACACCGGCCGGGTGAGGCGATTCATTTATTCGCACAGTGGGTGTTTTGGTTTTTTCGCATTCCGGCAAAAGTGAAATGTCCTTTTTCATTGAGTGTCTCGCCTAAGCGGTTCTCGGCGCGAGTACGCGCCAGAGAGTCTAAGCTTTTTACCCGTTTATCAATGACTGTGTAAAGGGCAGATCGCCCTAATGAGCGCGGCTTATTCTCCATTTTGTGATACGCGCCAGAGGGATCCGGCGCCGAGGCCGTGTTAACGCAGCCAGCGTTTCGGTGTTTTGAGATCGCCTATGCTCAGATCCCCGATTTCGATCAACGCTTTTAACGTTGACGAATGGAACTCTCGCATATAAAGCACAAACACCACACCCGCAACCGAGCAGACAAACAGTGGCGTGCTCAGCAACCAGGTGAGGATGGCTAGGCTGAAATAATACCCTCTCAAACCATAGTTGTAACTGTGTCCCGCCTGATCGATTATTTTTGCCAGGTAGTAGGCGTAACGCTCCGCGTTGGCGCCTTGAGCGGCCGGTTCATCGTGCAGCGGCGCGGCACCCACCATCACCGCGCAGAACCCGTACTGGCGCATCGCCCAGGTAAACGAAAAGAACGAATAGATAAAAATCCCCAAAAGCACAACGATCTTGAACTGCAAAGCCAAGGGGTCGAGGTTTTCATTGGCAAACGGCAGAGCCGCCAGCACCTCATGCACTTTCTCACTGGAAGCCAAAATGGTCACCGCACCGGCGATGATTAAGATCGCTGTTGACGCCAGAAAACTGGCCATGCGCTCGAGATTTGTCAACAAGGATGCATCAACAATCCGGTTCTCACGTTTTAGCATCGCCAGCGCCCATTGCTGACGATAGGCGTGCAGAGTCGAGGCGATGCAATAGGTGCGCCGCGCCCGCATACGCGCAAACTTCGCATAAGCCACCCAACAAAATAACAGCCAGGCCGCCGCGGCCAAGTCCGGCCAGGCACTTAACAAATAACTCGCTTTCAAACGTCACCTCTCATAGTTAAATGCAAGCCTACTGAATATGGTTCATTTGGCTCGCGTATGCCGCTTGCAACATACAAAAATTTCGCAACCGGCCGCGAGAGTGCGCCTTGAATACGCCCAAATGACGGATGCAACCTCGGTTTCGCGACGCCCCACGCGCCATGGGCCGCGTCAAGCCGCCGCGAACCGCGGGCAATCGCGGTGTTGAATTCGTATCGACAGCCACGCACAATGGTCGGTCTGTGCAAAGCTTGCCCGGTGCTTAAGCGGCGTCCAACCCGTGTTTTAACATTATCGCTGCTTATGTATGGCCGAGCTACGGGAGCCGAACGCGCCCCACCCTAAAATGACCTACACAAGAGGACGCCATGCCCAAAACTCACCCGGCATTTCGACTGCTGCGAACGCAAACCATAGCTTCACTGAACCTTGCTGTAGAACAGTACGAGCACAGCTCGACCGGCGCGGTGCATATACACCTCGCCTGCGACAACCCTGAAAATGTGTTTCTCGTAGCTTTGCGAACCGTACCGGAAGACTCCACTGGAGTGGCTCATATTCTAGAGCATACCGCCTTGTGTGGCAGTAAACGTTATCCCGTGCGCGACCCTTTCTTCATGATGACACGGCGTTCACTGAACTCGTTTATGAACGCCTTTACAAGTTCGGACTGGACAGCCTACCCATTTGCCAGCTCGAACCGCAAAGATTTTGCGAACCTGCTCGATGTCTATTTGGATGCGGTGTTCTTTTCGCGGCTAGACCCACTCGATTTTGCCCAGGAGGGCCATCGCCTCGAGTTTACAGAGCCCGAAAATTCCGACTCACCGCTGGTTCACAAAGGTGTGGTTTACAACGAAATGAAAGGCGCAATGAGCTCGATATCGGCGATGCTCTGGCACACATTGAACAAATACCTGCACCCGGCGACCACCTATCACCACAACAGCGGCGGCGACCCCGAGACCATCGTCGACCTCACCTACGAGCAACTTGTGGCCTTCTACAAACAGCACTATCACCCGACCAACGCCATTTTTATGACCTATGGTGATATTCCCGCGTTCGAGCACCAAGAGACCTTCGAAGCGCTGGCATTAAAACATTTCGAGCGTTCGCCCCATGAAATTTCCGTCCCCGATGAAAAACGCCTCTTCGCACCTATAGTGGTCGAAGAAGCTTACCCTTTATCGGAATCGGAGATGGCGGAAGACAAATGCCATGTAGTGATCGGCTGGCTGCTCGGTAAAACCACCGATCTAGAGCAAGCGCTGACCGCGCAATTGATCGCCAGTCTGCTGCTGGACAACAGCGCATCGCCGCTTCTGCACGCGTTGGAAACCACGGATTTAGGCAAAGCCCCCTCACCTCTGTGCGGCTTGGACGACTCACAAAAGGAGATGGCGTTCGTCTGTGGGCTCGAAGGCTGCCGAAGACAAGACGCCGAGGCCGTAGAAGCCCTGATTATCGACTGCTTAAACGCGATCGCCGAAAACGGCGTCGCAGCAGAGGACATCGACTCTGCGCTGCATCAACTCGAGTTGCACCAGCGCGAGATAGGCGGCGATCACTACCCCTACGGCTTGCAGATCATTATGAACGCGTTGACTGCGGCGACCCACCGCGGCGACCCTGTGGCGATGCTCGATGTCGACCGCGCTTTGAGCCACCTTCGCAACGCGCTTACAGACCCCGATTTTATTAAACATCAGGTGAAGGCGTTGCTTTTGGACAACCCTCACCGAGTTCGTTTGACACTGCGCCCGGATGTCAAAATGAACGACCTGAAAGAGGCCGCCACCCAACAGACGTTGGCGGAAATTAAAAGCCGGCTTTCAGAGTCTGAGAAAACCCAAATCATCGAAGACAGCCAAGCTCTAGCCGCCCGGCAGGTTAACGTGGACGACGCCGATATCCTGCCCAAAGTGACGCTTAAGGATGTCCCGCTCGAAGAGCCCAAGAAGCAACCGAGAGTAACCCAACTGGCAAGATCGGGAGGCAAGCTCACCTGTTATGACCTTGGTACCAACGGGCTTGTATACCAACAGGTTGTGATCGACGCGCCGCAGTTATCGGAGCGCTTACAAACGCTGCTGCCCTATTACACCAATTGCGTGACCGAGCTCGGCGTGGGTGACCGCGACTACCTTGAAGTTCAGCGGTGGCAAGCCCAAGTGTCGGGCAGTTTCAACGCCTTTAACTCGCTGCGAAGCAACGTGGACGATATCCACAAAACCAATAAATTCATTACTTTCTCGGCTAAGGCGTTGACGCGCAACCACGAACCGCTCTGCGAATTGATGCACGAGACGCTTGCGGCTGTGCGCTTCGAAGACACCAAACGCATAAAAGAATTGGTGGCTCAAATTCGCGCCGCCCGCGAGCAAAGCGTCACGAGTAACGGCCACTCACTGGCGATGCTCGCGGCCGCCTCCGGCATGTGCGCGGCGGCCAACCTAAGTCACCAACTTGGCGGTTTAGCCGGCATACAAGCAATTAAAGCTCTGGACAACGACCTGAAAGACGCTGCGAATGCACGAAAACTCGGTGCGGAACTCGAGGAAATTCACCAAAAGGTCGTGGCCAGCCGACAGCAGTATCTGCTGATTGCCGAACCGCACGAACAACAGGTGCTAAACGCCCAGTTCGGGCAGTGGTTCGACAAAGACGCGCGCAGCCAAAACGCGCCCGATTGGGAGCTGGCTAAACACAGCGCTCAGATTGCCCAGGGCTGGCTGACCAACAGTCAAGTGAACTTCTGCGCCCGGGTGTTTCCCACCGTAACGGTTGCCCACCCCGACGCGGCCGCGCTCGTTGTGCTCGGCAATGTTCTGCGCAACGGCTTTTTACATAGAGCCATACGCGAGCAAGGCGGCGCCTACGGCGGCGGTGCCAGCCAGGACAACAGCAGCGGTTCGTTTCGCTTTTATTCCTACCGTGACCCGCGCTTGGAAGAGACGCTGGAGGACTTTGATCAATCGATAAAATGGGCGCTCGAAACCGACCTAAAATGGCAAGCCGTGGAAGAGGCGATTCTCGGCATCATAGGCAGCATCGATAAACCCGACTCGCCCGCAGGCGGGGCGAAAAAGGATTTCCATGCCGACCTGCACGGGCGCACTTATGAAGTCCGCCAAAGGTTTCGCGAGCGTCTACTCAATACAGGCATTGACGACTTAAAGCGTGTGGCGGCCACCTACTTTGCGCCTGAAAACGCGAACACCGCCATTATTGCGGACTACACCAAAGAAAACCGCATAAAGGACCTGGGTCTCGAGATTCACCGCCTTTAGACAAAGACCACCGAGCGCAACGAACCCGAGCTTAGGCGGGTTCGATTCGCGCGTAGCCCCCATTCAAGTAAACCAGCGGCGACGGCGCCGCGGTCGGTATGTTCACCGCATCTATGTCGCCGACAACAATGGTATGGGTGCCGTAAGGGAAAAGTTTTTGGATTGAACAGACAAACACCGCCTCCGAGTCGACCAGAGTCGGGGGCAAATCTTCCAGCAATTGCCACTCGCCCACATCGAACCGCGCTTGCGATTGCTCGCCCGTTGAGCAGGCAACCGAGACCGCTTTGTGTTTCTCGGCAAGCACATTGATGGCAAACTTCCGCCCCTCTTGTAATTGCTCGTGCAGTCGCGTGGCCTGATTGATACAAACTAAAAGTGACGGCGGTGAATCCGACACCGAGGTCACCGAGGTCACGGTCATCGCGTATAACTGAGCATCCCTACCGGTTAGGGTAATTACACTGACGCCGGCTGCCAGCCTGCGCATGCCCTGTCTCATCGCTGCCGCAATCGTAATTTCGGTCATTAGAATTCCAAACCATATTGTCCTAATAAACCGCCCATGATACTGATAAGGCGATTCATTTGATAGAACAAGGGCGG
>CAZING010000024.1:0-16867 GCA_964540505.1 uncultured Cellvibrionaceae bacterium
TATGGGTGACAGCCGCCTGGTGATGCATTTTGGTGAGCACGCGGAGCTGGCCGGGCTGATCTTTCAGCTGCCAATCGTCGAGGCTTCACAGAAGCTGCCGTCGAAGCTGCTACATACCCCGAAAGACCTCCAGGCCCAAGCCCTCGCCGAGCTGTCAGCAATGGCGAAGAAGGCCGAGCGCGCCAAGCTAACCAAGGTGGACCTCGTGCTTTATGACGACGGCTTGGGCGTAATGGAGCCGGCTTACCATCTGGTTATGGAGCGCACCATGGTCTTGGACGATCAGAAGCCGAGCATGATTCCATACGATTTTTACCTGCCGATCAGCCAAAAGCCTTTGGCCTTCTTCCCTCACATGGATAACGCACTGTTTATTCCAGAAGACGGTCGAGATACCAAAGGAGGCCCAATCGGTAAGGACGATTAAACCTCGCGCCGCTTAAAGGGAAACCGTTTAATGTTCAACCTTTAACGCAATGGCCAACGCAAAACGTGTTGTCCATTGCGTTGTCTTTTCACAAGCTCAACATCTGGATGTCACTTGGCTTTGGCCTGCACTCTTTCACATAATTGACCGGAGCGAGCATTTAGCTGGGCGTGCAACTGCATCTTTCTATTCTGAACTCTTGGTTAAATGGGCAGATGAAGATTTGCCGTTGCGCCACCATTAGAACGCGATTTTGGTCTTTCGGCCTTTATAGTCCACGACTTTTTCACTGCCCGATGGCAATAGCACTCGAAACTTGCGCGTTTCGAGCATGCCCGGATAAGAACCAACACGGTCGGCTATCTTGAGCTCTTTTAAATCATCGTCCCAGCTGAACTCGATTTCGGTATAGGCGCCTTTCTCATAGTTGTAATTGTCGAATTCATCTTCATACAACACAAATGAACCGTCTTGACCTGGGTACACTCTAATTTCGAGGTTATCCCATTTCTTTTCCGTGGCGAATTGCACTTTGGGGCCGAACGGGATGATAGAGCCCGCCTTAACGTACAGAGGGACGGTATCAATATGCGTTGTCACAGTGAGTTTCTGCCCGCCTTTTAATTTTTCATTGGTCCAGAAGTTGTACCATTCGGCGCCTTTAGGAAGATACACATCTGCGAATTTTTCTTCGGTAAAATCAACGGCAGATTCTGGCTGCTCTCTGACCTCTGGCTTGTTCCACCCCGTTGCCATCTCAAAATGCATGGTAATTTCGTAAGTGTATTGAGGCTTTAAGATCGGGGCGACAAGCAGCGCCCGACCGAACATATACTGGTCGTCTATATCCCAAACGTTTTTATCGTCGATAAAGTCCATAAACAAGGCCCGCATAAATGTGGACTGCTTATTGGTAACCTCCCAAGAGGTTGAATAAATGTAAGGCAGAAGCGCGTATCTCAGGTGGATAAATTTGGCGATGGCGTCGTAAATCGGCTCGCCCGCCACACCGAATTGATAAATCTCCCGGGGAAGGTCGGTACCGTGTGATCGCATCATAGGTGTGAACGCACCAAACTGAAGCCACCGAACGTAGAGTTCCTGAAAAAGAGCGTTCTTGGTACCGGTGCCGCCGAATTCGAAATCGTTGTAAGACGCCGCGAAGAAGCCACCAATGTCTGAGTTCCAATGCGGAATGCCCGTCAGTGAAAGGTTGAGTGCGGCAGGTATCTGATTGCGAAGGCTCTCCCAAGTGGACGTTACGTCGCCCGACCAAGTGTTGGCACCGTAGCGCTGCTGGCCAGCAAACGCAGAGCGGGTAAGAATAAACACGCGCTTGTCAGAATCGGCTTCGCGCTGGCGATCGTATACGCCGCCAACGGTCATCAAAGGATAGGCGTTTCGGACCTTTTTAAATGACCCCAAGTGGGTTTTAAAATCGTAATCGGAAGGCTTCGGATTTATGTGGTCCGGCTCTGTTGAGTCCATCCACCAACCGTCGATGCCAAGATCGTATAAACCGGCTTTCGCGTACTTCCAGTATATGTCTCGGGCTTCGGGGTGAAACGCGTCGTATACTTTTACACCCGAAGGGTAATCTCTATTGGGCGGCCAAGCGGTCAATCCTGATTCGGGCCAAGTTTGCATATCCAATAACATGCCCTTAGCGTTCAGCTCGCGGTACTGCTTGGTTTGCGGGCCAAAAGACGACCAAATGGAGATAATTAAGTGCGCGTTAAGGTCATGAACTTGCTGAATCATTTTTTTGCCGTCTGGGAATTCGGCGCTAAGGAAGTCCATCGCGTTCCACAAATAATTATTGCCCCAGTATTGCCAATCCTGAATTATTCCATCCAGAGGTACGCCTAACTCACGATGCTTTGCGACCACGGCGACGGTTTCGGCCTGCGATTTGTATCGCTCTTTGCTTTGCCAATAACCGTAGCTCCAAAGCGGGAACATAGGCACCTCTCCGGTCAAACGCCGCATGGCCGCTATCACGCCATCAGAATTCTGGCCGTATAAAAAATAGTAGTCAATTTCATCGCCGACATCGGATTTGAAAGTGGTGCTTTGCTCTTGATCCGAAAATTCCAAAGGCGAATAGTTGTCCCAAAAGATTCCATAGCCTTTAACCGATTGAATAACAGGAACAGCATCGTTGTGATTGCTCTGCTCCAACCGAAATTTCAAGTCGCGCTGGTTGAGCTTGCCGTTTTGCTGCTGGCCAAGTCCGTATAGGGTTTCACCCGTGCCGAGAACGAACGATTGCGATACCGAAAAGCTTTGGTGTCCAGCGTCGTTTAAGGCGGTGAACCGAGCGCTATTAACCTTTTCTTTTAAGAGATGCGCGCCCGAACGCGTGGCGAATGTCAAGTTCCCGGTTTTGAGATCGAGAGAGACATTAATGTCGTCCGTCGACAGCGTGACTAAACTGCCTTTTTGCTCGGTTGCAATTTTTATAGGGACAGGTTCAGCGGTGACCGCCAAGCTCTGTTTTACCAGTCGGTTACCTTCGGGCAGCTTAATTATTCGCACGGTTTTGGAATCGTAGAATTTAACCTCAATATCAAGGTTCGCGGCCGTCGTTTTAACGCCCCACTCGGTCGTTTGAAATGTCTGCGCACTTGCGCCCATCGAAAGGCCGATAAATACCGACAACACCAAAAATGAACGTGCGGTCGACTTTAAGACTTTAACCATCTTCACCCTCTGTCTTTCTTTGTTGTTTGCTTGTATCGCGGAGATTTCCATTCACTATTCATGCTTTGCCAACGCCGGATGCGCGCAGGCGCAGCGAACAGCCAGCTAAATCTCGGCGTGGCCCTTTCGGGCTTCGGCCCAAAACGTCCGAAAAGCCTGATATGTTGGTAAAGGAGTTGATGCGCTTAATTGACGAAAAGCTTGGCAAGCCGCAAGCCAATGGCCGACAAGCGACGAGCCATGCAATCTTAATCCATTTGTGCGATATTTCATACATAAGGCCATGAAAGCGGGGCTGCGGAACCCTCGCAATATGAGGACTTACTCACAATTTGACGCCTCTCACACCACTGATAGCGCTATCACCTTATAATCGAGTTCGCATGAAGCTGGACGGCGTGAGATTGTAAGAAGCGCCCGCTGGGACTGACTGAGCCGCCCGAGGGCACTGCCTTCGACAACAATAAGTGTTTAAGAGAAGTGACCGTATGAAAATACCGCAATTGAGATCCGTATTTCCATTGAGTGCCGCGTTTATGGCCGTCTTGGTGGTCGGTGGCTGCGGCGGTCAAGGCGAAGGTGTTAGCTCGTCCAGCAGCGCTTCGAGCAGCTCAAGCTCATCAAGCAGCTCAAGCGCCGGTTCTTCCAGCAGTTCCAGCTCGTCAAGCAGTTCCAGTTCAAGCTCTTCGAGCTCGGGCGCGCAAACCACCGGCGAGCTCGTCTATGCCATTAACGCGGGCGGCACCGCGACCGCCGAGTTTAACGGCGTCACCTACCAGGCCGATCGCTTCGCGAGCGGCGGCACTCGGCGCTCGTTCACCGACGCCATTAACGGTGTCACCGAAGACGTTGTGTTTCAATCTGAACGCTACGGTGATACCCGTTACGAGGTACCCGTTACCAACGCCACATATAGCCTTGAGCTGCACTTTGTCGAAAGCTACCACGCGTCAGCCGGGGCCCGCTCGTTTAATGTGGCGGTAGAAGGCGAAACCGTTCTGCGCGAACTGGACCTCTACAGCCAGGCAGGGGATTTTGGCGCTTTCACTTATGTGGTCGACGAGATAGCCGTCACCGACGAAAGCCTGACCATCGCTCTGACCACGGTAATCGACAACGCCACTATCAGCGGGTTTGCGCTCTACTCTGCAGATGGCGGGCAATTTGTCGAACCGCCGGTTCCCGTTTGCGAACCGCAGGACATGACAGAACAACCCACCGACGTCCATCGTCAGAATCAAGGTTCACCGCCAAGCGGCGGCATAAGCGTCACGATTCAAAGCGACCCCACCCTGCCCCGCCAAACGGTTTATCGGCCCAATCTGGCAGACGTTGACAAGCTACCTGTCGTGGCTTGGGGCAACGGCGCTTGCGCATCCGATGGCACTGCACAGGCTGAATTCTTAACCGAAATCGCCTCGCACGGCTATCTTGTCATAGCGCACGGAAACCCGGGCGGTTCCGGCGGTGATGACGACCACGGCGCGCCGCTGATTGCTGCTATAGATTGGGCCTTTGCGGAAAACGAACGGGCGTGCAGTCAGTACGTCGGCAAAATTAATGTCAACAAAGTAGCGACCATGGGTTGGTCGTGCGGCGGCGGCATGGCCCACTACGCCTCGGTCGACCCGCGCGTGACCACCACTGTGGCGTTAAACAGCGGCTTGTTCGGCGGCGACAGGCTGGATTACTACTCACGCATGCACGCGCCGGTGGGGATCTTCAACGGCAATAGCGCCGCGTTAGATGTCGCCTACCCGAACGGCTTAAAAGCTTTCGATGAGATCACCCGGGTGCCTGTGTACCACGGCGTTTACCCGATCGGCCACGGCGACGCGTATTTCCAGGATAACGGCGGCGAGTTCGGCAAGGTCGCCGTCGGCTGGTTAAACTGGTGGCTTAAAGACGACCTCACAGCCACCGGCAAAGGGCTGTTTATCGGCAACAACTGCCGGCTGTGCAACGCCCCGTGGGACGTCAAGCATAAGGGCTTCTGACTTTAAACCTCTCTAGGGGAACGGCCTGCATGGATGCAGGCCGACCTGTTTGCCTTCCCGTCTTTCGCCCTTTACGAACTCCAACCGAAAACGATTACAGCCATGCCTATTAAAGCGATGCCGGCGCCGACGCAGTCGGTAACGCTAAGCGCAACGCCATCGACAACGCGAAGCCAAACCAGCGCCGTCATCACATAGACACCGCCATAAGCCGCATAAATGCGACCGCTTGCCGCAGGGTGCAAAGTGAGCAGCCAAACGAACAGCGCGAGACTGAATACGGCCGGAATTAATAACCAGCTAGGGCCACCTTTGCGCAGCCAAAGATAGGGTAAAAAGCAACCGACGATTTCAGCCAAGGCCGTCAGCAAAAAGAGGCCCGTTGTTTTCAACAAAAGCATAGTCAACACCCGTTTCGTGCGATGGCATATGGCGTCAGGATGGGTAGCGTCAAAGCTGCATAGACCCCGTTGGATTGGCGTCACCTTACCGGCTCGATGACGCCGATACTACAAAATCGACTGCGTCAGCAATGTCTAACGAATGGATTGCACCGCTCGGGACGCCGGCCAATGCGTCGCGACGCTTGGTTTCGGCGCGAGCTTAGCTTGGCGGCAATAGCGAAGTGTTCAGCGTACCAGGTTAAATGGGCAGTGCCGCTAGCAAAGAAGCAACGCAGGCGGTATGCAACGGGTGGTAAGTTGCCGCTTTTAAAAACGCGCAAGCTTGTGGCTCAGGGGCGGAGGGTTTTGCTCATTGCTGAAACTTGGTTACTTAAGTTGAAAAGCTTCACGCCCGCCCGGGGCGTGAAGCTTTAGCTGAATCACTCTACAGCGTTTTTCATATTGTCGAGCGCTACGCTGTTGTACCAATAACGCGTTCGCTCTGCGCCTTCTTCGTACAACCTCCCGAAGCGTAATATCGGGGTTTCTTCTGTATCGCTATCGACAAAAAGTGCGCTCTTATTCATGGCCATCGTCCCGGCGAGTCGGCGGACAGTTTCGGGTGCTGCGAAAGTGTAAACATCTATACCGGCAATGGTTTGGTGCTCCAACTCGCCTTCGGCGATTTTATAAATGGGACCATCGGGCCGCGAGTCCCACCGGACGCCATAGATTTTCAGGTAAATCACCTTAATATTGCTGCCGGTCAAAAAACCATCGTCTGAAACGATAGCCCCAACAACCAAGTATTCACCACCCTGGTCTACTCCGCCTCCGAACGCTACCGATACCGGCATGCCCTCAACGTACTCGAAGGGCAGATTGTTTATGTCGAATTCGTCTGCAACCGAAACCACGTCATCCATAGACGTCAAAGGCGCCCCCACATATGCACCATCGGGCCCCTGTAGGAATTTCTTGAGTACGGTTCCGCATGTCAACCCCGACTCTTCACCTACATAGGCGCAGTCGAATTCCACGGTCGTTTGTCGATGTCTGAAATTTGCAGCGTATTTTATTGCGCCTTGACCGAAGGTCGCCTGCGAGCCCGCCAGAGTCGTATTGGCCTCGCCTTCAAGCGCGGTCATAGGCACGCCCGCAATATCGAACGACCACAACTCCACCGCCTGGCTTGAGATCGGGTCGACCACGCCATTGGTTGTCGGTTGCCACAACGCGATTTCGTCGCCCTCAACAAAGCTATCAACAATATAGGCAGAATCGGTGAGGCCAATACCCGCGGACGTTATGAACCCCATGCGGCTAGCCGTCTCTTTCGCAACGCCGGTGAAATAGGTGTCGTAATAGACTTCACCCCAATCAAAGCTATAAACCTCGGTCACGCCTTGGTCAAACGCGTCTTTCTCGACCACCGTTTGCGGCGGCGCGCCCTCAGCTGTGCCGTGTCTCACACAGACCACGCTTTCGTCATCCGGGCCGGTGGTTTCGACAAAACTAAAAGTGAAGCTGTCGTCGTCGGCGCTGTAAGTACCGTCTCCGCCAAAACGGTCGTCACCGAGCAACGTCATGGCCCCGGTCTCGTCTATTATGGCCTCGATACCGGCACCGAGTTCAGGGTCGACAGGGTCAGACATATATATCTGGTTGCCCTCCATCTGCACCTCGAAGATAAACTTACTTGCCACCGAGGGCTCGCAACTGCCGCTCGCCGAACTGTATTTGACGCTTTCGGCCGTATAGCTCAAGGTTATCAGGTACGAGCCGCTAGGACCGACGCCCGCGAATTCGCACGCATCGCCCAGACCGTTGTCGTCCGAGTCAAGTTGATCTGTGTTCACCACTAAGCGACAGTTGTCGGCGAAATCGGGAATACTGTCGCCGTCCAAATCAGACGCGCTGACGGTCGGGTCGTAAGGGTCGTCATCGAACGCATCCAAAATGCCGTCGTTGTCGATGTCGGGGTCGGCGTTATCGCCTATGCCGTCGCCGTCGGTATCACGCCATTCATTGGGGTCGAACGGAAACGCATCGTCAACATCTGGGACGCCGTCTCCGTCTTCATCGTGATAGCGATGTTTGTACGCAGGCTCCAAGCCCCATAAAGAGTAATTGTCGACAAAGAACTCCGCGCCCTCGTTGCCTTGGAAACCGACATCGAAGGACAGGGCGAGGTACTCAAAACCGTCTTCGGGCACCTCGAAATCGAACATCACTTGTTGCCACTCGCCCGTCATGGTCAACTCCCCTGTTGCGCCAAAGCTCGGCCAGGGCTCTTGGGCGGCGCCCGCATTGATGTGCGCTATTGCGCCCGCCGAGCCTTTTACCCAGCCAATAAACGTATAAGAGCTTCCGGCCACCACTTGGACGTCGTCCAGCCTGGCTTGCACTTCCCAGTGGTTTTCAGGCACCGTCCCTACAACAACTCTTAACGCATTTGCACCCGATTGGGCTTCGTAGTTGACGACGTGGAACTCCGAGTCGCCCAAGTCATTCGTGCCCCAATGGTGCAGGTTATCAACACTGTCTTCAAAGCCAGCATTCATATATTGGGTAACGTCCACCCTTTCCGTAACGGCAAGCTCTAACGCATCTAGGTAAAACGTCGTGCCGGCGTTTTCTGGGAACCCGAAGTTCACCGCCAGTTGAATGAAACCGGTGCTGTCAGCCGGCACATAAAAGTCTAAGACCATCTTCTGCCAACCACCCGAAAAGGTCGTCGTTGTACCGTATAAGAAACGCCAGGACTGATCTTCAACCGCGACCAGCTCGGCCGTTGACCCCGGCGAACCGTACAGGTGCGCACGCACTTGATACTGTACCCCTGGTACCAAACGGAGGATGGCTGCGGACGCCTGCGTGTGGTACACCTCGGTCCCTGGATCGTTTATGTCAATCTGCAGGGCCTGGGCACCATCGAAAACTTCCTCGGACACGACCGCGAAGCTCGCCCCGTCGCCCATGAGATTCCACCCTTCGGCACCATCAGACGATTCGAAAGATGGGTTCACAGGCTCTGTGGGGTATCCGGCGCCATGCGCCATGCCCCAAAGCGAGAATTCATCGACAAGAAATACCGCCGAAGCGTTGCCTGGGTAGCCTGCATGCAGTTGCAACATAAGACGATCGGCGCCGTCTGCTGGCACCGTCACATCAAATGTGACTTGTTGCCACTGCCCCGTGGCGACCAACTCGCCGCTCTCGCCGTAGGTGGACCAAGGTTCGGCCATCATGCTGGCGAGTACTTTAAAAGTGGCGCCCTCGCTACCTTTCACCCAGCCGACAAACTCGTACTGAGTACCGCGGGCCACCGGGACACCGTCCATTGCTGTGGTCACATTCCACGGGTCCGTGAACAGCTCGCCGACGGTCAACTCGAGCGCACTGTTACCCGAGACAACATCCGTATCGATTACCTTCGCCGTACTGTCCTCGCCTCCGAGCCACCAACCATCATGATATCCGGCGTTGGCCTCGAAACCGCCGTTCAGGTGTCGGGTAACGTCCACCGCGCCAGTGGCCGCGAGCTCCACCGCGTCGATATTAATCGATACGTTGGCGTTCTCGGGGTAGCCCATTTGAACACCCAGAATTACGTCGCCCGGGCTGCGAGTGGGCACTTGAAAGTCCACTTCCAAAATCTGCCAGTCGCCGTTAAGACTGACCGTTTGGGTGCTGTTATACACACGAAAGGTCGGGTGCTCCATGGCAGCCCACGAAGCCAAAGCACCGGGTGGTCCTTTTATGGCGACGCGAGCGCGATAAACGTGACCCGGCTCAAGAGCGTTTACGGTCAATGCCGCCAGAGTCGTTCTAGAATCGAGGCCTGGGTCCGCGATATCCACGCGCATTGAATGAACGCCATCGTATGCTTCGTTCGGGTCGATCAAAAAAATCGTAGAATCTGGCACAGCGTTGAACAACCAACTGCCAACGATAGAAGTCGAGTCCTCTAAGTTGCCGTTGTCTAGGCCGACTGGGGAAAGCTCGGACCATGACACACCAGGTGCGCCCCATATTTGCAACTCGTCCAGTTGGACCCTAGTGCCTGCAGCCGCGTGCAGCAGATCAACACCCACTCGTATGCTGGAGGTATTGGCCGGTACTTGGGTAAGAAAGCGCACCTGCTGCCATTCGCCAGTAAGTGCCACTTTATAGCCGGGCGAACCTATATGCCCGAGCTCGTCGGTCGCTGCGTAAACATCGATAATAGTGCCGGCGGGACCTTGTACCCAGCCATCAACGGCATAGGTAAAACCGGGGTGTACCGACGTGGGCGAGCTGATCAGCGTAACACCGCCCGCCCCCTCTACGCCGCGTTGGGTGTCAATAACCACTGTATCGCCAAGGACTTCAAACTGGGCGTCGCTCGAGCCGGCAAGGGTTTCCCAGTTGCTCAAACCGTCTTGGAAGCCCGCATTCGCAAGCAAAGGCTCGCCCGGCGGCGTCGGCAGCGCCGGGAATTTTTCGCCCCAGAGTTGCAGATCGTCGAGATAGATCACAGCGCCCGCGTTTTCGGGGTAAGTCGCAGCGACCCGAAATGCAACTTGAGGACCGAAAGATTCCACTACATCCACCGGGAACTGCACTTTCTGCCATTCGGAGTTCAGGCGCACCTCACCGCTAAAGCCCAGCGGCCAACTCGGTTCACCGCCTAGGGTATAGATACCCAAATCCACGACCGCCCCTTCGGTGCCTTTGACCCAGGCAACGGCGGTGTAGCGGGCCCCAGACACTACATTAAGCTCGGCTATACCGGTTTCGACCAATCCGTGCTCGAGCGAGTGCACATCCAAACGCAGGCTGTTGTCACCGCTTCGAGCCTGCTCTTGGGTTACCGAAATTTCGCCAGCTTCCGCATCCAGCGGTGAATACCAATGCGCGAAATATGTGCCGTGCGCTTCAAGGTCACCGTTGATCACAAGATTATCGCCGGTGGGCGTATAGGGCGCGGGTTCGGGGCCCCAAAGCTGCATATCGTCGATATAAAAGATTGTGTCCTCGTTGCCCGGGATCGAAAAATTAAAGCTCAATCGAAGTTGACCGGGGTTGTCTTCGGGGACATGTACTTCGCCGATTATGCGTTGCCACTCAAGCCCGACCGTCGCGTCAAAATAGCCGAATTCCATAAACGGGAAAGTGATTTTGGTTGGCAACAGTGTTAATTGAACATCGTCACGGCTGGCCTTTACCCAGGCCATAAAGGTGTAACTTGCGCCAGGTACGACGTCTATCGCGTCGATCCCGCCCTGTATCGCCCAGATGTCGGTTGCAACCTTGGTCACCTCCACGGCCAGGGCCTGCTCGCCACTGTGCGCTTCGTCGCCAGTCACCCAAAAGGTCGCTTCTGCGCCGTTGTGCGTGCCACCGTACCAAGCTTGGAATTCACGCGGTAAAGCTTCGAAGCCGCCGTTGCGAACAAGGTTCTTGCCTGTTGGCGTCGGGTGTTGGTAGTGGAAGACGCTTTGCAATTGGCTGAACGCGTCCTGGTTAAGCGAAAGCTCATGGTGCACTTGACCCGCGCTCATTTTGTTGCCCACACGCAGCACATCGGTGCCACTGGTTGCGTCCGCCATGACCGTCAGTATCAAAGTGTCGTCGTACCACAGGTCGTACCAGTCATGGAGAAACGGGGGCAGCGGCACTTCCAGAACGAGGTCGGTATCGTTATCGAGCGGGTCGGTGATCGTCCAGGTGACCGTCACGGGTTCACCATTGTCGTCGACGATTTCCATAGGTTCACTCGCTTCCATTGCGATATAGAAAACGCCGGTGCCTGTGGTACCCTCGCTCAACGCCTCCGCGGACGTTTGCAGATAAACGATTGGTTGAAACTGCCAGTCACCGCCTATAGAAATACCATCAAGCCGGTTTTGGATATCGCGACTGGAAGAATGAACCACATCTGTCAATTCTTTCGCAAAGGCCAATGCACCGTTGCCATTGTCGTCGGGAATCTGCACAAAGTTGACACAATCCAGGCCGCCATCGGACCAGTCGATTTCATTGCAGTAGAGCTCGTAGACGTCTTGGGTGGTTCGCGCCTGAAAGGCGATGGCCTCGGCCTTGTCATCGAATAACGCATCGCGATCCAGCGCGGCTGATAGCGCCCAATTCCCATCCACGAAATCCATCATCCGCTGCCCGGACAAATCGATAGAGAAACTTGTGATTTCATGACCCAGCAGCAAGCTGCCGTCCGCGCTTAACTCCTGCAGGAACGCAACGCCCGCCTGCTCGGCAGCCTCGGTCGTTTGTACCGACACCGAATGCCAGCCCTCGGGGCTCAGATATAAAAACCTCTCTTTATCGCCATTCGCCGCCCAGGACGCCGTACTCGTATCCCAGACAAACTGTTGCTGTTGTTCGGCCGTTATAAGATCGTACGCCAACGACCACTCCCGGTAGCGCTGATCGAAATAGGTGGTCTCACCCGAGGTGGTTACCAGCCCGCCTTGGTCGGCCAGAAGCGCCAGGCTGTCAACTTGGGTCATTGGCGTCATGGTGAAAGATTCAACGCCCGTGCAAACTGCGAGGCTGGTATCGCCATTAAAGAACTCACGGGTCCGGGTCGCCTCACCGCTGACCCGACCGCGACTGTCAATCGTGCCGACGTAGTTCAACGTGGAACCGCTATCGTAATATCGGTTTGAGTCGTTTATGGTGAAGTCGCCCTCGCCTGTGAAACTGCCCTCTGCCAAAAGCTGCTTAAAATCTCCCGCTGCGTAGTAAAGCGAAAAATCACCGCCTTCGACATCTGCCAAGATTACTTGTGCATAGGTGTCGCCCTCTGCAGCCGAGCAAGCTTCTTCCGCCCACGTGAAGCTGTCATCGTGGAGCTCGATGGAATTTGAACGGACCAGCGTCTCTAACAGGTAGAAACCGCCGATGACCGCGCCCGAATCGCAAGCGTCGCCTATGCCGTCTTCGTCTGAATCCGTCTGCTGTTCATTCGCAACAAGCGGACAGTTGTCGGCGTGGTCGTCTATACCGTCGCCGTCAGTGTCGGGGTTTAAAGGATCCGTGCCTGCGGCAAGCTCGTCTTTATCCGACACGCCATCACCGTCGCGGTCTGGGTCGCAAGCGTCGCCCAAGCCGTCACCGTCAGTGTCGCGCTGGTCGCTGTTGGCTGCAGTCGGACAGTTGTCCGCGTTATCGTCAATTCCGTCGCCGTCGGTGTCGGTGTTTAAAGGATCGGTGCCTGCGGCAAGCTCGTCTTTATCCGACACGCCATCGCCATCGCGATCCGGGTCGGCGTTATCGCCTATACCGTCGCCGTCAGTATCCAACCATTCGTTGGGGTCGAGCGGAAACGCATCGTCTTTATTGGGCACACCGTCGCCGTCGCGATCCGGGTCGGCGTTATTGCCTATGCCGTCGCCGTCAGTGTCAAGCCATTCTTTGGGGTCGAGCGGAAACGCGTCGTCTTCATTGGGTACACCATCGCCGTCGCGATCCGGATCGGCGTTGTCACCTATGCCGTCGCCGTCGGTATCACGCCATTCGTTGGGGTCGAGCGGAAACGCATCGTCTTCATTCGGTACCCCATCGCCATCGCGGTCCGGGTCGGCGTTATCGCCTATACCGTCGCCGTCAGTATCCAACCATTCGTTGGGGTCATCGGGGAAGGCATCTCGACTGTTGATCACACCGTCGCCGTCGCGATCGATGTTGACCACAGCCGGTGTCGGGTCCGTTTTAATAGTGCCGTCGACAAGCTTTGTCACATCGGTCGATGTGCCTGTGTCCGCGGCCTCCTCGCCAAGCAACACGCCCACGTCCCGGACGGTTTTATCGGTTCCGGGAATGGTCAAATTCGCCGGATCCGTTTGCACAATCGCGGCGGCTTCGTCTGGATCGTAGGCTTCGATCACTTCGTCGCGGTCGTTTTTACCATCAACCACACCATCGCTTAAGTCATCCGCCAACGCGTTTAGAATATCGTTGGTGGAGGTGTTTGAGGTGTGCTTTTGAATCTCGAATATCACCGCTGCGGTGCCCGAAATCGCAGTCCGATACGCCGCAACCTGGGCGAGTTTCTCGTCGGTGTCCGTTTCATCCGTGACCATAGGCGGCGTCGCGAAAATATCGATGTCGTCGGTCATACCAAAACCGAATGCCGACACCAATTCGCTTGCAGAGGCTTGAAGTCCCGCAGCAAAATCGTCCACCGTACCGCCGCCCTCGGGGCGCTTTGCGGCACTGATGGCCACCGCCATGGTCGTCAGCGGCGTCGCGTAAACGGGCTCGGCCACACGACCGCTTCTGATCACCGTACGCACCTGGTGGATCACCGGCATTACGCCAGTGTTGAGGTCGATGGTGTTGTCATTGGCGGTAACCACCAACAGCAACGGCCCGAGCTCCGCCTTGTCCACCTCTAAATCGGCAAACTTGGCCTCGGCATCGGTGATGCCGTCGTCCAAAAGTTCACCCTGGAGGTTTTCGGCGGTCGGATCGAGCCGGTATAGGCTAACAGATGCATGCGCGATCGGACCGTCCACAGCGCCACCTTTCACCTGAATCATTTCCACTTCAGGACTGGGTTCGGGGGTCGGTTCTGGTTCCGGCTGGGGCGCTGGTTGCGGCGCCGGAGCGGGGGTAGGTTGAGGTCCTACTAAAGGCGAAGAATTGCCGCCTGCGTCAGTGCAAGCTGCAAGCGCCGCCAGCACCAATATTCCGGGTAGATACCGAAGGCCACGAAAGGCATTGCGGGCATCGCTTGAGGACTTACTCATGCGTCTGTTCCTTTTTTGTTGTTTTGGTCTGAAAACCAGTATAGACACAGAATTGAGTAATCGCATTTTGTGCGTTAGATCGAAGGATTTTCTAATCGACATGCTTATAGCGAACGAAAAGCAATGGAATATTTCTCCGGTTTAACCCTAGAAAAAGCCTAGTCGATAGGCATTAGAGTAAATCAAGCTGCAGTAACGGTGCGCTCGGTTTGAATTTTCAAAGGCGAGCGTCTATGTTTTTATGCAACTGGCAATAATTGTTTCAGATGAGCCGCGTCTGCCACTGATCGTTCAATTAATAATAAGCCCTCTAGCCGATCGTTCCGGCATGGAGTTTTCTAATTGAGGCTGTTTTTCTCATCGGACTGACGGATGCCCTAAAACACCAATGCACCTCATGTGAAGTGCAAATATGCCGTTCGTTGTTATCCGTAGGCAATTTTATTTTCTATCGAAATACGTGCTTTTAAATTACTTTTTTCATGCGATGGCATGCGTTTTTCAGGCGCCGCGCATCCATTTGGATTGCTCGTGGTGGTGGCGTATTCCAGCCGTGATTAAGTCTTCTTTTTATATAGACGTGCAAATGCGCGTTTTAGGAGGGTTTGTTCCGGCAGCTGTACGAGGCCAGCTTGCTATTGTAGCCACACTGGCCATGTCGGAAGTGAGAAAACTAAAAAGCAATACCCACTAGAGCGACCCCAGTTTTAAGCGTCGCCGTATTGGCTCCCAACCCGCGGATTCTGGAAGCCTCATTCTGCCCTTTGCCCTCTATCTTCCTTTTTAAAGGGCTATTTGCTGCTCGATGCTTGCCATAAGATCTTCATCTGACCAAGGTTTGTTGAGGTAGGCGTTAACACCGGCGCGACTGGCGAGCTGGCGGTGTTTTTCAGTGGTGCGTGAGGTGATCATAATAATGGGCACGTCACGAGTATCGTCACGAGAGCGGACGTGGGCGGCGAGTTCGAGGCCGTTCATGCGCGGCATTTCCAGGTCGACCAGCATCAGCGCTGGGCGTTTTTCTGAAAGAATTTTAATGGCTTCGAAGCCGTCTTTGGCGGTGCGAACGTCCATGCCGAGGTCGGTCATAAACAGCGCTAGCGAACGGCGTGCGCTTAAAGAATCGTCCACGATCACAGCTAAAGGCGCCTGCGCACGTTGGGCGCGCTCCAAGGTAGCAATTTTTTCGCGGTGTTCACGCAGTCGTTGATAGTCCTCAGTCGATAAATTGAGCCCTTGCAGTTCCTGCAAATCCACCACCGGGGCGACGCTGCCGTCGCCTAAGATCGTTGCCCCTATCACCCCTTCCGGGTGATAAGTGAAAGCGTTCAACGGTTTAACCACCATGTCCTGGCTTGCCAGCACGGCTTCGAGCGCAACCGCTACACGAGTACCGTCGCCGCGCTTAACGATAATGATCGCTTTGGGCGTATCATCGGTGTTTAGGTTAAAGCCCACCAGGTGGCCGAATTCTAAGAGCGCGAGGCGCTGTTGCTCGTAAATAAAATAGGCGCCCTCGTCATCGCGCTCGATGGCCCCGATTCCCGCAAAAAGTATCTGTTCGACGTTACGGGTGGCGATCGCCATTTTTTGTTTGTGCGCGCCGTTAGAGACCTCAACCAATACCGCATGAGCGGTGAGTATGCTGGTGGGCACCGACAATTTAAAACAGGTGCCAGCACGCGCGCCCGAGGCTTGCTCGCCCGCGTGCACCACCATGTTGCCTTTTAACGCGCGCACCTGACTTTGCACCGCATCGAGACCGATACCGCGCCCCGAGGTTTGACTCGCCGTGGCGCGGGTCGAAAACCCCGGCATCATGATCAATTGCTTCAATAAGGCTTCATCTGCCGACTCACCGGGCTTAAGCAGTCCGCGCGCTCGTGCGGTTTCGCGAATACGGTCGTAATCGAGCCCTGCGCCATCGTCGATGCAGGAGATTGTCAAAGTCTCGCCGTTTAGATTGAAGTGCAATTCAATACAGCCTTCGACCGGCTTACCGGCGGCGGCGCGAGCTTCGGCGGAAGCCTCGAGGCCATGGTCGACGGCGTTACGCAATAAATGCATGATTGGGTCGGCGATACGGTTGAGCACCCGGCTGTCCAGAAGAACGGTATCGCCGTGTATCTCCAGGCGCGCGGCTTTGTTGGTCAACCGACTGGCTTGACGCACGCAGCGCTGGAAGCGCGAACGCAGTGTCGCCAGAGGAATCAGGCGCATCTCAAGTAACAGGTCCTGGCTTTCTCGATGTTGTTGTTTTTGCTGATAAACGAGTTCGTTTAAATCGGTAATCTGACCGGTAATTTGACTGACCGCTTCATAGGAGTCGGCGGTGAGCTCCTGCAATTGGTTCGAAAAACTGTAAAGCTCGGAATAGCGTTCCATTTCCAGCGGGTCTAATTGATCTTCCACCGCAAAGGTCGCCGCGGCTCGAAGCGCGCTTTGGGTTTGCACTATCACCTCAAGTTCCGAGGCCATTTGGCGTATTTTTTGATGATACCGCTCGGCTAACTGCACGCTGCTTCCAAGCATATTAAGCTGCGCGGTCAACTGCGTATTGGCGATCTGGGCCTCACCCGAAAGGCGCAGCAACTCCTGCGC
>CAZING010000024.1:16967-25191 GCA_964540505.1 uncultured Cellvibrionaceae bacterium
CCGCGACTCGGCGGCCGGTGCCTGCAGCTCGTTGAGCCAATCCAATACTTGCTGCATCACCTCCTGGGTGCCCTGAGGCTTCGGCCCTACACCGCATACGTACTCGGCCTGAGCGGCGAGACAATCGGAAGCCTCAAGCAGCAGTTGCGCAAAACCGTCGGGGGCGCTCTGCCAGCGCTTGGCGCCTTGCTCAAGTAAATCCTCGATGAAGTGCATCAAATTGGCGATACCGATAACGCCGACTATATTGGCAGAGCCTTTTAAGGTATGAGCGATGCGCTGCGCCTGGGTGAGCTCGACAAACGCGCCCGACGCGAGATAGTCCTCTATGGATTTCTCGAATGCCTGCACCTGGTTGGGCAGTTCCAGCAGCATACTGTCGATCAATTCCCGACGAACGTCTTCCGCAATCGCCAAAGACGTCATGCTCGGTGCCACCGTCTTTGGTAGGCTTGGACCGTCATCGAGCAGCTGCAATTGCAACTTGGCAAAGGCGTCGCCGAGCTCGCCCAATGTTGTATCGGTTATCGGTTCTGGCCAGGCAGGATCCACCAGTAAGGTCATAAGCGCATTGACCGCGCCGCTCTCGTTATCACCGCCTATCGAGTCGAGATAATCAATGAGTACCCTGGGTGCGTGGCTGCATAGCGCGCGTGTTTTGTCGCTAAGGCCTATTTGTGCCTCGGCGATCTTACACAACTGCTGAACAAGCGCCCTGCAAGTGATTTCAAAGCCTGGCAGGTCGGCCAGTTGCGCCGCCTCGGCCAAGTTCGACAGCAACTCTGCCAAGTCTTCGCACCCAGACCAGGGCGAATCGCCTTGCAGTAACAGCGGTGCGGTCTCGTCGAGCTCGAGCAGTTCCTGACGAAGCAGTTGGATAATCTCCAACTGTTGTGCATTGCATGAAGCACTCATGGCGCGCGCCTTTTTAACCGACCGACTGTAAAGGTGCGGTGTCGGGCACCGGCAATGCCCCCTCAGGCAAAGTGAACACGCTCACGCGCTCTACGAGCGTGGCCGCACATTCGCGCAGGCCATCGGTGGCCACTTTTTGTTTTTGCAGTTCCTGTGCGGTTTTTTCGGTGAACTTGCGAATAACCGTGGCACGGTCGCGCACTTGGTCGGCAACGCCGGCCTGTTGCTTGGCTTGCTGGGCGATGACCTTAACGTTCTCCACCAAGTTTTGGGTGGCGAGCTCGGTTTCACCCATTTGCGAGCCTGCTTTCTCTGCAGTACGACTGCCTTCGGCTACCTGGGCGATCAGGGTGTTCATAATGGTAACTGTGTCGGAGGTTTCGACACGAATATTGTTGACCATCGCGGCAATTTCGTCGGTGGAACTTCGCGCACTCTCTGCAAGCCGCTGAACCTCATCCGCCACCACCGCAAACCCCTTACCGGCCTCCCCGGCTGAGGCTGCGTGCATGCTCGCATTCAGCGCTAGAATATGGGTGCGCTCGGCGATGGTGTTAATCAGGTTTACAATACCCGAGATCTCCTGCGACCGATCGCCCAAACGTTTCATTCGCTTTTCTGTTTCAGAGATGGTCTCTCGAATGGTTCGAATACCATTGACCGTCTCTACCACCGAAGAGCGCGCAAGCCGCGTGTTGTCAATCGCCCGGGTTGCGAGGCTGTTGGCTTGCTCGGAACGCTCTGCGATGTCATTCATCGCACTTGCCAGAATCTCCAGGGATTTACTGGTCGCCATCACCTGACGACGCTCACCTTCGGCAATCTGCGAAACGGATTGCGCTTGGTCTTGTAACTGCTGTGCAACTCTATTGACCTCGTTTGAAATATCTTTCACTTGGTGCAGCGTTGTTGCAGTCTCGGTGGTGAGCAGATTCACCGCGTCCGAAACCGTTCCTGTGATATCTTCCGACACCGGCACCTTCACGGTCAGGTCCTTATCGGCAATCGCCCCCAGCGCGCGAATCAAAGAGATAATCGAGTTGTTTAACCGGTCGTTTTCACGAGATTGGTCGTCGAGCTGCTGAATGCGTTCATCGAACAGAGTATTAAACGCGGTGCCTAAATCGCCAAGTTCATCCTTGCCCAGCAATCTCACCCGCGCCGTCATCTTGCCTCTGTTAATGCGACGGATAACGCTTTGCATATGCGCCATAGGGAAAATAATACTGTGGTAAATCAGATAGATTCCAACCGCCGTTAAAATGGCAACGGTAAAAATAATCGCCACCACCACCGCCTGTAACGCTTTGGATTTTTTCGCCGATTCTGTCGCTATAGCTGCGGCCCGCGCACTCGCCTGGGTCGTTAAGCCCGCAAGCATTTGTGCCATTTGTTCGCCATTATCAATCAAAACCTCAAGTGAGGCTTCAAGTGCGGTTTCATCCGCACCGGAGGCGATAGTCGATTGCGCATTTGCGAAAGCAGTATGGTATTGCGTTGCCAACGTTTTCAGTTGGCTCCACTCGTTCGTGGCAAGGCCTTGTGAAGCGCTTTCGGCGGCTGCGATACGTTCATCCAATTGTGAGGTGGCGTCTTCATAACCGCGCGTCGCGCGCTCGGTCGGGTAACGCAACAACTGAATGGCTGCGGCGTGCATGCGCATTTGTTGCAAGCGAATATCGGTGACCGCGCCCTCGAGCGCCATGGCTTCGGTTTGTTGCTCGCGCAGTCGGTTCTCGGTGAGTACCTGCACATAGTAGGTCACGCCAATGGCAATAAACCCGGTCACCAAGCCAATCATCAATGCGCTGATCTTATGAGAGATGCGCATGTTGGTAAATAATTTCATACTGAAACTCCTTTTGTTTTATTCGTGGGCAGCGCCCGCGCAATAAGACAAGGGTGCATAAAGCCCGCTAGTGCATACGGGCCAGGTTGGCGAACAATGCCTGGTGCTCCAACTGCCACCAAGTTTGGTCTGTATTGCCGCTTTCACAGAAACTGCTACTGACGCAGCTGCGCAATATCTCGGGCAGCGCGGCGGCGTCGTTAGATTTTGCTACCAGCCCATCGAAGTTGATCGTTTGCGGCTTGGCGCCAATAAGCAGCGCTGCCTGGCGCTCTTGGGTGCCCATCACAAACGCATAGGGGTTCGCGGGCACTTTTTTCTCAAGCAAGCTGTACAACTGATAGACCGGTACCAGCTTGCCGCGCACGGATATCAGGCCACAGAAGTGCGGCGGGGAATTAGGTAAAGGCGAGATGCGCGCATCGGCGATGACTTCACAAAAAAGCCCCAAAGGGGCCAGCAACCGATAGCCTTCGAGCACAAGACCGTAGGCGCGAACTCGGGTCCATCGCTTTAACGATTCGGACTCGTTGAGCTCCGAGCCCTGATTTTGTAACGCTGCCGAGGTCGCGGTCATAACGCCTTAAACACCTGCGAGTGCGCTGATAATCTGCTCGGGTGTGTAGGGCTTGGAGATCATACCCTTGCCGCCCTGGAGTTCGCCCCAGACTTTGTCTGCCTTCTGGTTTTTACTGGTCACAAAAACCACAGGGATATCGGCCGTTGCCCGATCTCGGGTGATATTGCGACAGGCCTCGAAACCGTCCACCCCCTCCATGACGACGTCCATCAAAATAACGTCCGGACGACACGTCTTAGCTTTCGCGTGCGCATCCTGTCCGTTGGTGGCGGTCACGACTTGGTAACCGGCGTCTTCTATAATAGTTTTCAAGTGCGCCAAATCAACGGGTGAATCGTCGACAATTAGAACTTTGGTAACCGACATAGCCTAGTCCTCGTGGGATTTTACAAATTTTTTATACACACCGAGAAAATCGTTGTGGTTGATTGGCTTAACCAGATACGCATCGCAACCGGCGAGCGTGCCCTTAATCCTGTCAAACGACGACGACCGGCTGGTGAGCAATATCACGGGTGTTTTTTTATTAAGCGATTCCCTTTTTATTTTTTTACAAGCGGTGTAGCCGTCCATGCCCGGCATAACGACATCCAAAAAAATTACATCGTAAACCGTCTCGTTTACGGCTTTAATCGCCTCCTCGGCGCTGGCGACGGAATCCAGTTCGTTGTCCATTAACGAGAACTCAATTTCCATTTGCTTGCGAACGGCCAGGCTGTCATCCACAACCAAAGCTTTACTGCGATGAGCTTTGGTTGGTGCGGCTTTGTCGCTGGCCGCTTTAATCATTTTGATACCGCTTACCGTAAAATCGTGTATCTGATGAGTATCGTGACCGATTTCAAATTCGGGGAGGTAGTGAAGTTCCCGGATCGTGTATTGATCAACCAATTTAATAAATCGCGATGGGTTGATCGGCGAGATCATTTGGTAGGCACCGAGCTTTGCGCCTATGGCCCGGGTTAGATAAATAAACGGTGTGGCGAGCGCTGGTTGACGCACCTCTCGTTGCAGCCGACGCCAAGCTGCAATCACCTGGGGGCTGGACGTACAAAGGACAATAAAGTCGACGTCATTGGGAATATGTCGATTGTTTTTAGCCAGCGCGACGGGTTCGTAGACACGGGTGCGACAATGCGTAATGGAAAAAATGCGCTCAATGACACGGAACTCGGGTTCCGATGCGCCGACCACGCCTACTCGAAAACGACGCAGCGCTTTTGGCGCCTTTCTCTCTGCTGACTGCATGGAAATTCCTGTAGCCTATCGCTTCTCTGACTGCAATTGTTCAACCGATGCCCAGTTCAAGCATCGTCTTTGCGCACCCCAACGGGGCGGCGCTTCGTTCGGTGACTCCCCTTTGACCCTAGCCTTGTTTTCGGTACTTCGCTTCGAGCCCGCGCGCTGTTCATCGAAACTAGACGCCTAAACCATTATATTATCGCCTGCCGCTTCATTGCTGGCCGCCAAGCCGTTCGCACTGGCTTTGAATGCCTTTTTAATACTAGCCGCCGAATAAGACATAACAACGATAGCTTTAAAATTTATCTTTATAATCACGTTAAGTAATTAAGTAAAAAGCTATATCGACGGATCCGGCAGCGGCGCTTTATCGAACCTGCAAGGTAGCGGAATATTTTTTTATTTGTTCTGGTCCGCATTACCAATATTTTTTTACGCATTTTATCGCCAAGTCGCTACCTTCCTCGGCACAGTGTCTATGCTTGGTCTTAACACTGATACGCTAAGTCGTGATGGAGCCCCGAAATGACAGAACACATGATGGTAGAGGCCTCTTACAACCTCTTTCTTGTCGGCCTTTCAATTATTGTCGCAATCTTTGGATCGTTCACGTCACTGCAGTTGATGCGTGCGATTCGCACCGACGATGGCAAATCCAAAACAGGTTGGATCATTGCTGCCGCGTTCGCGCTCGGTGGCGGCGCGATCTGGACCATGCACTTCATTGGTATGATCGCCTACGAGACCAATATGGAGATGGGCTACGACCCGTTGATGACTTTTGGCTCGCTGCTACTTGCAGTGACTGTGGTTGGCGTCGGAATCTACATGATCAGCCGCAACCCCAAGTCCATAGCGATGCTGTTGATTGCGGGTGTGATCACCGGACTGGGCGTCGCGTCCATGCACTACGCGGGAATGGAGGCGATGATTATGGCCGGCGATATGACCTACGACACTACCCTGTTTGCGCTGTCGATAATCATTGCGATAGTCGCCGCCACCGCCGCATTATGGTTGGCGTTTAATTTGACTCAGGCCTGGCAGATGCTTGCCGCCTCGGTGATTATGGGTATTGCCGTCTGCGGCATGCACTACACTGGCATGGCCGCCATGACCATGACCATGACTCATGAGCAGGTCGACGTCGGTCGCACGCTCGAACCCCTTACGCTCGGCTTGTTCATCTTCTGCTTCAGCATGATGCTTCTGGTGTTATCGTTAATCGTGACCTTGAGCCAACTGCAAAAGCGCATGTATGAGCAACTTGAAGCCGAAGACGAAGATGAACCCGAATCCAATAAAGTTTTGGCTTAACCAAGCGTTAATTCCTTTACAGATTTGAATCTAACCCGTTAAATAGGCGCGGCATCCGAGGCACTGCTCCTTCGGATACCGCGCCTGAGCGTTTTTGTTTTGTCATCGTTCGGTTGCGCCTTTAATTTCTGTGTCACCAGGATGCTTTTCCTGCCAAACGAATCGGTAGTTATTACTACGGATGGGAGCCTATGAACATTTTGCTTGTCGCCACTGCCTTTAGTGGTCTGTGTCAACGCGTGCAGCGAGAGCTGATTCTGCTAGGTCACACCCTTGAAGAACACTACAACCTAGAGCCCGAGTTTCTTAGAGAACAGGTTCAGCGGTTCCAGCCCGATCTGATCCTGTGCCCCTACCTCACTCAGCGGATTCCAGACGATATCTGGCAGAATAACCTGTGCCTTGTGGTCCACCCGGGCGTTGAAGGCGACCGCGGGCCGTCATCGCTCGATTGGGCAATCTCTGAAAAGGCACCCGCTTGGGGAGTCACCCTGTTACAGGCCGATGCTGAAATGGACATGGGGGATATCTGGGGCACGTGCGAGTTTCCGCTTCGTCAGGCGTCAAAAACGAGCGTCTACAAACGCGAGGTGACGCAAGCGACCATTGCCTTGATACTTCAGACGCTAGGCGCGATTGCCCGCGGCGAGCATGTGTCGCGGGCGCTGGATTACGCGAAGCCGCACGTAAGAGGCCAGTTGCGACCGTTTATGAAGCAGCTCGAGCGGCGCCTAGATTGGCAGCAGGACACCACCGAAACCGTCATGCAAAAGCTCTTCGCCGCCGACACCAACCCAGGTGTGCTCTCGCAGGTTAACGGGCACGATGTGTATTTCTTTGGCCCGCGCGACGAACCTCAAGCCCAAGGTGCACCGGGCGAACTGTTAGCGATTCAGCACGGAGCCGCTTGCTTTGCCACCAAAGATGGCGCCGTTTGGATTCGCCAAATGAAGTGCAAGAGTCACCCGTCGTTACCGCCGATAAAGCTTCCGGCGAGCGTGGTATTACAGAAACTCCTAAAGCCCGGCCAGTTCCAGCAACGCGTCTTATCAAGCTCGGTGCCGGATGACATTCGCGTCGAGCGCCGAGGCGATATCGCCTATTTGTACTTCAACTTCTACAACGGTGCGATGAGCACCGAACAATGCCAGTCGCTGAAAAGCCGGCTTTTGGCTGTAAAACAATCGGACGCCAAGTGCATTGTCTTTATGGGTGGCGACGATTTTTGGAGTAACGGCATTCACTTGAACTGCATTGAAGCGGCCGAGAGCCCGGCTCACGAATCCTGGCTTAACATCAATGCCATAGATGATGTCGTCTATGAAATGATCAACTGCCCCAACCAGTTAACCGTGGCGGCGCTGCGCAACAACGCCGGCGCCGGCGGCGCGATTATGGCGCTTGCATGCGACGCGGTGCTGGCACGCGATGGTGTCGTGTTAAACCCGCACTATCAAAGCATGGGGCTCTATGGCTCTGAGTACTGGACCTATTTGCTGCCCAAGCGCTGCGGCCGCGAGCTTGCCGAGCAAATCACCAGCGAATGCAAACCGATGCTCGCCAAAGAGGCCTTGGACCTTGGCCTTATAGACGCGCTTTTGCCAGAGAACTGGCAGGCCTACCACGCGCAATTGGAGCATGACTGCGAACGCATGGTACAAGATACCGATTGGACCGTATTTGCAGTCCATAAGGGAAAGGCGAGAGCCCAAGCAGAAGCCAATAAGCCGCTGCAAGCCTACCGCAACGAAGAGCTTGCGCATATGAAGCGCTGCTTCGATAACCCGGCGGCGGCCTATCACAGATTGCGGCATAATTTTGTTTACAAAATTCCGTGTCAGCGTTGCGCCCCGAGCTTGGCACCGGCAGAGCGCATGACCGGCACAGGAACCCAGTAGCTCACCTTGCACGCACACCCTTTACCCGGCCTTATGGGTCGGACTCCGAAAGTAACGGGTAAGGGTTTTTAGAACAGGAACGTCTACAGGTTTAATACGCCAGGCGGTCGATGCGCCGTCTATACCGGGGCCAACCGGGTGCAGGTTTCGGCGCACTTTGGTGACAACGTGAGACACGTTGTGTTAGGAGCTTGCCAATCGGTACCCCGCCTGTCGTCGCCACGCCCCTTGATTCCCGTCTGCACCATAACGACACTTTTAACGTGTCACCGAAATTGCGAAACGCGCACCACCCATAGCGCCAGCCTCTCACTAAAACCCGACACTTCTGAGCCTGCTAACCGGGATTCCACGCGAGCGATCGCCACCGCTCAAAACGCGTCTAAGAATGCCCTGAGGCTGCGAAACCGGTCTCGCCAAGGC
>CAZING010000025.1:0-25141 GCA_964540505.1 uncultured Cellvibrionaceae bacterium
CTCGGCGTCCACGACCACGGCGGTATCGTTTGGGACGAGTTTGTGGGTTACTGGATCACAATGGTGGCGGTGCCAACCTCCGCGGTGACGGTACTGGCCGGTTTTGTTGTGTTTCGGCTGTTCGATATGGTTAAGCCCTGGCCGATTTCACTGGTAGACCGTAAGGTCCACGGCGGCCTGGGTATTATGATTGACGATGTTTTGGCAGGTTTGGCTTCCGCCGGCGTGCTGCATCTTGGGCTTCACTTTTGGGCTTTATAGAGGTATAGGGTGACAATCCGTTACGTGGAATCATCAAAACTGCCAACCCCTTGGGGCATGTTCAAAATGCACGGGTTCGCCGATTCGAGCACCGACAAAGAGCATGTGGTGCTAACCATGGGCGAGGTCGGTGGTGACGAGCCGCTTTTGGTGCGCATACACTCCGAGTGTTTGACTGGCGATGCGCTGTTTAGCCTGCGCTGCGACTGCGGCGCTCAGTTGCAGGCGGCCTTGTTCAAAATTGCCACGCAAGGGCGTGGCGCGGTGTTTTACCTTCGCCAGGAAGGTCGTGGTATCGGTCTTTTGAATAAGATTCGCGCCTATCATCTGCAAGACAAAGGCGCGGATACAGTAGAGGCGAACGAGGCTTTGGGTTTCGGTGCCGACATGCGCGATTATTCGGTTTTAAAGCCGATGTTCGAATACTTTGGTATCACGAGCGTGAAGCTAATGACCAATAACCCGCGCAAAATAGCGGCGGTGGAAGCGCTTGGGGTGCGCGTCGTCGAGCGCCAGGAGCACCACACCGGCCGCAACCCTCACAACCAACACTACCTTGAGACCAAGCGCGGCAAGCTCGGCCATCTGTTTGGCGATTCCGAAAACCCCTAGGGCCGGTTAACCCCTATTCGATTGCTAGCGTTGCGGCGCCTTATGTTTCAGGCCACGCGCCCAAGCGCGACGCGGCAGAAATCAGAGGCTTTCCTGCCGTTAAACGGGCTTCGGTCCCGTTTCGACCGCGTTAAAAAATTGAGTCGGATGAAATTTTCGGGGCGCTGGCAACCTTGATCGCGGCAATTTTCATCTGACCTCGATTCATTTCGGGCGATCAACCGCCAGTCACAGGCGGAAAAAACGCAATTTCATCGCCATCGTTAAGCGGTGTCTCACGCTTGGCGATCGTCTGGTTAACGGCCATACGAATGTGTGCGGCGTTTAAGGCGGCCCAGTGGGGCCCGCGCGATGCCAGCCAAGCGCGCAGTTGCGCGGTGTCGCGAACGGTTGCGGGCGCTTCAAGCGTTTCCTCTCGGGTGGCCAAAGTGTCTGCGAGCGCGGCGAAATAGAGAATTTTAAGTTTCATCGGGGGCGTCGCTGTTCACCCAATCGCCGGATTTGCCGCCGGACTTTCGAAGCAGAAAGGTTGGGCCTATGGTCATGGTTTTATCGACGGCCTTGCACATATCGTAGAGCGTCAAGGCGGCGGCCGAAACGGCCGTCAAGGCTTCCATTTCCACGCCCGTTTGTCCCGCGAGCGCTGCGGTAGCCTCTATTTTGACCCTTAGGTGGGCGGGTTCGGGACTCAGATCCACTGCGATGTAGGTCAACATCAATGGGTGGCACAGCGGTATCCATTCGCTGGTCTTCTTCGCCGCCTGAATACCGGCGATGCGGGCCACTGCGAAAACGTCGCCCTTGCTGTGAGAGCCTTCAAGAATCATCGCGAGGGTGTGCTCGGCCATAGTGACGTAGCTTCGTGCCACGGCGCGGCGCTGCGAGACGCGCTTGTCGCCCACATCCACCATCTGCGCGTGACCGGCCGAGTCTATATGCGAGAGCGTGTCAGTCATCAGGCCCGCCCAGCAATTCACAGAGAATCGCGAAATACATTTGGGTTAGCTGCTCAAGGTCGTCCACGCGCACGCATTCGTTCAGCTGGTGAATGGTGGCGTTGACCGGACCCAACTCGACAAGCTCCGCACCGGTCGGCGCGATGAAGCGGCCATCGGAGGTGCCACCTGATGTGGACAGTTGGCCGGTGCGGCCTGTGACCTTGCGGATCGCCGTTTGCGCCGCCTCAACCAAGGCGCCTTCAGCGGTTAAAAACGGCAGTCCAGAGAGGTGCCAGCGGATTTCGACATTTAGGCCGTGCTTGGACAATATGGCCGCTGTTCTTTCTTTGAGCTCGGTATCGGTCACCTCTGTCGAGAACCGAAAGTTCAGCAAAATCCTACAATCGCCCGGAATAACATTGGTGGCGCCGGTGCCCGCCTGGATATTGGAAATTTGGAAGCTTGTCGCTGGAAAGAAGTCGTTGCCATGGTCCCAAGTCGTTTGCGCGAGTTCGGCGAGCGCGGGGGCCGCTAAGTGAATTGGGTTGCGAGCCAGATGCGGGTAGGCGACATGGCCCTGCTTGCCAATCACTGTGAGTTCGGCGCCGAGCGAGCCTCTGCGGCCGTTTTTTATAGTGTCGCCCACCTCACGCGTAGAGGACGGTTCGCCTACCACACACCAAGTGATTTTCTCCTCGCGCTCGGCGAGCCACTCCATGACTTTTACAGTGCCATTGCGCGCGACACCTTCCTCGTCGCTGGTGATCAAAAACGCGATGCGGCCGCTATGATCGGGCGCTCGCTGCACAAATTGCTCGCTGGCAACCACCATGGATGCCAGGCTGCCTTTCATGTCGGCGGCACCGCGACCCCAGAGATACCCATCGGCTAGAGTAGCCTCGAAAGGGGGATACCGCCAGGCGCCCTCCGGGCCGCTTGGCACTACATCGGTGTGGCCTGCGAATGCGAATAAGGGGCCCGACTCGCCGTGAACCGCCCAGAGGTTGTCGACGTCCTCGAAGCGCAAATGCTGGATGCGAAACCCCGCTTGTTGCAGCCGGGTGGCCAGTAACTGTTGGCAGCCCTCATCGCGAGGTGTGACGGAAGGTCTGCGGATTAATTCACACGCCAGGTCGATGGTGGCGCTCGAGGGCAATGGCTTTGAGTTCATCGAATGTCGGCTTCAGTTGTGCGCGTGGAGTTCGTCGTTCAGAGCGACGGCGGCGCGGTTGGTTTTGCACTCGACGACGCCCGTTAACGAGTTGCGTCGAAACAGCAAGTCGGATCGACCGGCCAGTTCGCGCGCTTTGACTTGTTTGACCGGCTGGTTGTTGTCGTCAAGCACTTGTAGCTTGGTGCCGGCGGTCACATAAAGACCCGCTTCGATTGTGCAGCGGTCGCCCAAGGGAATACCGAGACCGGCGTTGGCGCCGATCAGGCACTCTTTGCCGACGCCGATCACCAGGGTTCCACCGCCGGAAAGCGTACCCATTATCGAGCAGCCGCCGCCGAGGTCGGAGCCCTCGCCAACGACTACACCGGCGGAAATGCGACCTTCAATCATGCCTTTGCCGAGGGTTCCGGCATTAAAGTTGACGAAGCCCTCGTGCATTATGGTGGTGCCTTCGCCTATATAGGCGCCCAGGCGCACGCGCGCCGTGTCGGCAATGCGCACCCCGGCGGGCACCACATAGTCGACCATTTTGGGGAATTTATCGATGCAGTTGACGCTGAGGGGTTCGCCGCGCATCCGCGCCTGCAGTTGTGCGGCAGGCAGTTCATCGAGGTCAATGGCGCCTTTGTTTGTCCAGGCGACATTTTTTAACACACCGAATAAACCGTCGAGTTTTGTGCCGTGCGGCTTCACCAGACGGTGACTCAGCAAATGCAGTTTGAGGTAGGCTTCCGGCACGTTTGCCGGCGCCTCGTCGCCACCTAGCACCACCAACACCACAGGGCGCTTTGAATCGGCCAGTTGCGACGCCCAGTGACCCGTTTCGTTTGCCATTTGCGCCATTGCGCCAAGTTGTGCAGAGTCGAGCTTGTGACAAGCATTGCCGCCTTCGTAGCCGATGGCATCAAGCGCCGGTTGCACGCTTGCGGTTTGCGGGTTCAACCACGGCTGGGGAAAGTAAACTTCCAGCCACTCGCCTTTCGTGTTCTGAGTGCCTACGCCTAAACCAATAGCGTACAAGTGGGACATAAAAAATCCTATGTGTTCAGTTGGTATATATTTGCGCCCGGGCGGGTTTGCTCGCGCTTGGGCCAGTCGGCTGGCTTGGCGAGTGAAGCCGTTTCGTTCGACCGCCGAATAGGCGTCAAAGGCTCGGAGACCTGCGGTATGCAGCGCTTAAGCGCTGCGCTCGCGGTCAACCGCTCGGCCGACCGGTTACAAAGTGGGGTTCGCCGGTTAGACGAATGCCGGGACCGTCAATTCGAGAAGAGTGTTTCGTACGCCTCCGGGGTAAAACCGACTTGTATCTGCCCTGCATATTCTAATACCGGGCGTTTGATGAGCGTCGGGTTGGCGAGCACCACAGCTGCCGCCGTTTTGCTCAGAGCGAGCGCCTGGTCGCGAGCCGAGAGCTGCTTCCAAGTGGTGCTGCGGGTGTTGATCAGCCGGTCGGCGCCGATTTGGTCAATCCAAGCTTGAAGGCGATCCTTGCTTAAGCCGTCTGCCCTGAAATCGTGAAAGGTGTAATCCTGCTGATGCGTTTCCAGCCACTTTCTGGCTTTTTTAACAGAATCGCAGTTTTTGATCCCATACAAGACGGTAGTTTCTGACATACGTGCACCTTACTGTTTGACCGGCCAGAATAACATAGGCTCAATTATTAGAATAAACCCCAAAACCGTTAAAGCCCAATGCGGGCAGACTGGCAATGCCCGTGTAATCGGTTACAGCTATTCTACCTGACTAGTGGGGGATGCAGGAAGTTAGGTAACTAAGGAGCCCAGCCCGAGCGTTCAGATCAAGGCGGGAAAGCGCGGTAATAGTGGGTCTATTCCAAGCTTTTCTAACGCCGAGATGAACGCTCCGGCGCAGCGGACAGTTTTCTAATTTCCTGCATGGCCCACTAATAGCTCATGCAGGAAGTCAGATGACTAAGGACCATAGCTTGCGCGCTCTGGCGCAACGCCCAGTTACCTAACCTCCTGCGTGGCCGACGCTAGCGCCGAGCAGAAAATGGTCTCGGCCCTATGCGGCTGAAAGACGACCGCATTGCGTCTCATTGTGTCGTTGTCACGCTCCTGCTTGGGGAACGCATAAAATCACGTCATTTTCCACGCACCGGTCTACTCGCGGTGTAGCTGCTGGCGGGCGCGTCTGACTTGCCGAGCGAACGGATTCGTGGCTCAATGCCGCCTTCCATTTACAGGCGAGGTTCATGACCGGCGATCACCCTCAAAATTCCGCCCCCCGATTGTTGCGATCCAGTGTTTTGGTCAGCGTTATGACCATGATCTCGCGAGTGCTGGGGCTTGCTCGTGATGTAGTCTTTGCGGTGACTATAGGGGCCGCTGGTGGCGCTGACGCTTTTTTTGTCGCCTTTAAAATCCCAAATTTTTTGCGTCGCTTGTTTGCCGAGGGCGCGTTCGCGCAAGCTTTCGTGCCTGTGCTTTCCGAATACCGCGCGGGCAACAATCAAGCTCTGATTCGTCATTTTATCGACCGCGTCGCGGGTTGTTTGGGCGCCTCTGTCATAGGCATCTCGGGCGTTGCCGTGCTGGCGGCACCGCTCCTCGCGTTGGTGTTCGCCCCAGGTTTCTACTGGCAAGACCCAGAGAAATTCGCGCTTACCTCGACGATGATCCGCATCACCTTCCCATATTTGGCGTTGATTTCGCTGGCGGGGTTCGCCGGGGCCATTTTAAACAGCTACGACCGCTTCGCAATTCCGGCGGTGACACCGGTGTTGCTCAATCTCGTGCTGATCGGTTTTGCTCTTTGGGTGTCGCCGTCACTTGAAACGCCGGTGCTGGCGTTGGCTTGGGGAGTCCTGGTGGCGGGGGTTTGCCAGCTCGGGTTTCAGTTGCCTTTTTTGGCTCGACTGGATCTGCTGCCGCGCCCCAAGGTGGACTGGAAAGACCAGTCGGTAGTTAAGGTGCTGCGCCTGATGGCACCCGCTATGTTTGCTGTGTCGGTCAGCCAGATCAATTTAATGCTCGACACCATTTTGGCGTCGATGATTTCCGATGGCAGCGTGAGTTGGCTTTACTATTCGGACAGGCTGATCGAGCTGCCGCTCGGCGTGTTCGGAATCGCGATAGCGACGGTGGTGCTGCCGGCGCTCTCGCGTCAGCACTCGGCTGCCGGGCGCGGTTACCACCAGACGCTCGACTGGGCCTTGCGGACTATCTTGCTGATTGCTCTGCCCGCCGCCGTCGCACTGATTCTACTGGCCGAGCCCATCATTTTGGCGCTGTTTCAGCACGGTGAACGCTTCAGCCCAACCGACGCCCGTATGGCCAGCTACAGTTTGCAGGCTTACGCGCTGGGCTTAACGGGCTTTATGTTAATTAAGGTTCTGGTGACCGGGTATTTCTCTCGTCAAGATACTCGGACCCCCACCAAAATCGGTGTGACGGCTATGGCCGCCAACATGGTGTTCAACGTAATTCTAGTGGTCCCATTTCATTTTCTTTGGCAGTTAGGGCATGTCGGACTCGCGTTGGCGACCTCGGCTTCGGCATTTTTAAACGCCGGGTTGCTTTGGCGAGGCCTGCACGTAAAAGGTCATTACCAACCGGGCGACAAATGGGGCCGATTTTTACTGCAGGCCGGTGGCGCGACGGTGCTGATGGCGATAGCGCTTGGTCTGACGGTCAGCGCTTTGCCCGATTTCGCGGTCATACAGTGGTGGCAGCGCATTGCTCAAGTGCTCGCTTTGTGCGCGCTGGGCCTCACGGTCTACGCGTCGGCGCTGTTTGCGTTCGGCCTGCGGCCGCGCGATCTGCGACCCCAGATTCACTGAGCCGCCGGGCGCAGAGCAAGTCGCTTGTATGCGACGAAATTTACTTTTATCATGCCGCTCGTTATCCGACTTGGCGGTTTTTTATGCAGATTTTTCATCAGAACCGCGGTTTGCGTGACGCCCTGGCCAAAGCTCGCCTAGAAGGCAAGACCATTGGCTTCGTGCCAACGATGGGTAATCTTCACGACGCCCATATGGCGTTGGTGCGAACCGCCAAGCAACGCACCGATCTGGTGGTCACCAGCATTTTTGTAAACCGTCTGCAGTTTGGTTTAAACGAAGATTGGGACACCTATCCGCGGACCATTGAACAGGACATCGCCAAGCTGCGCGAGGCCCAGTGCGATCTGTTGTTTTGCCCGTCCGAGCAGGAGATATACCCCAATGGAATGGCGGGGCAGACGCGGGTTATAGTGCCCGTGATGGCCGATATACTCTGCGGCGCATCGAGGCCGGGGCACTTTGAAGGGGTCACTACGGTGGTGGCGAAACTCTTTAATATAGTGCATCCCGATCTCGCCGTTTTCGGGTTGAAGGATTTTCAGCAGCTGGCGATTATTCGGCGAATGGTCGAAGATCTTTGTATCCCCGTTGAACTTGTCGCAGGCGAGATTGTGCGCGAGAGCGACGGCTTGGCGATGAGTTCGCGCAACCGCTACATCTTGCCGCAAGAGCGCCCCAACGCGAACCAGTTGCACTTGAGCCTGACCTGGGTCGCCGAGCGCATTATTGCCGGGGAGCGCAACTTTAAGTCACTAGAGCGCAGTGCGCGCGAACAGATTTCGGGGGCCGGATTTCGCGCCGATTACATCCGCGTATGCAACAGCAGAACCCTAGAGCCCGCGGCCCACGACGACGGACATTTAACCGTTCTCGGTGCCATGTACACCAAATCGGCGCGCCTGATCGATAACGTCCAGTTTTCGTTATAGAATGTTGTGTTCACTGGGCCAGACGGCTCCACTTGAGGAAAAAAATGCAGATTACGCTACTTAAAGGAAAGTTGCATATGGCGAGGGTCACCCAGGCAGAGCTCTGGTACGACGGCTCCTGCGCCATCGACGCCGAGCTCGTAAAACTTGCCGGGTTCAGAGAATTTGAGCAAATCGAGATTTACGACGTCGATAACGGCGAGCGATTTTCCACATACATCATACTCGCCGCCCCGGGTTCGGGGACCATCTCGATGAACGGCGCTGCGGCGCGTAAAGTTCAGGTGGGCGATCGAGTGATTATCGCCACTTACGGCCGGTTTAACGACGCGGAAGCCGAGAATTTCAAACCCACTCTTGTGTATTTGGGCGACAACAACCGAGTCGAACGCACGGCCAATACAGTTCCCGTCCAAGTGGCCTAACCCCAACCAAGGCGCCTCATGAGTCATCTTGTCTTTTGATCTCTCATTGGGCGCGGCGCTCGGCTTACGAACAGCCGAACTACTGCTGTATCATGCGCTCCTAGGATAATAACTACGCAAAGGGGGCGCTATGCCACATCGGCCACACATCTATTCCGTCTCGCCAGCATTCGCGCGGCAAAGTCATATAGACGCCGCCACTTATGAAAGTCTTTATCAAAAGTCCATCGATGATCCAGACGCTTTTTGGAGCGAGCAGGCAAACGCATTTCTCACTTGGGATAAACCCTGGGACAAAGTATGTGACTACGACTTCAACGCGGGCATCGCGAATTGGTTCACCGGTGGGTGCCTGAACGTTTCGGTCAACTGCATCGACCGCCACCTGCCCCGACGCGCCGACCAGACCGCCATCATCTGGGAGGGAGACGAACCCGGCGAAGACCTGCGCATCAGCTATCGCGAGCTCTCAGAAGCGGTAAACAAGTTGGCAAACACTCTGCGCGCACGCGGTGTTAGCAAGGGCGATCGCGTTTGTATCTATATGCCTATGATTCCGGAGGCGGCCTACGCGATGCTCGCTTGCGCGCGAATCGGTGCCGTGCACTCGGTGGTGTTTGGCGGGTTTTCCCCGGAATCTTTGAAAGACCGAATTCTCGACTGCGGCAGTTGCGCACTGATAACCGCCGACGAGGGCGTCCGCGGCGGCAAACGTATTCCGCTTAAGGCCAACGCCGACAAAGCGCTGGCCGAGTGCCCCGATGTCCATACGTCTATCGTGGTCGCGCGCACGGGCTGCGAGGTGAATTGGCAGTCGCCTCGGGATATCTGGTACCACGAGGCGGTCGCCGATGCCTCGACCGAGTGCGCCCCCGAGCCCATGGATTCCGAGGCGCCTCTGTTTGTTCTGTACACCTCGGGCTCTACCGGTAAGCCCAAAGGTGTCGTGCATACAACCGCGGGCTACCTGCTGCAAACGGCCATGACGTACAAATGGGTGTTTGATTACCGTGACGGCGAGGTCTACTGGTGCACAGCCGATGTCGGTTGGGTCACCGGGCACTCGTATATCCTTTACGGGCCATTGGTCAATGGCGCCACCACTTTAATGTTTGAAGGCGTTCCGAGCTACCCCTCAGCGTCTCGATGCTGGGAGATTGTCGATAAACACAAGGTGGCAATTTTCTATACCGCGCCGACCGCTTTGCGGGCGCTGATGCGGTTTGGCGACGCCGCTGTGCAAAACAGCAATCGCGAGAGTCTGCGAGTGCTGGGCTCAGTCGGCGAGCCAATCAACCCCGAGGCCTGGGAATGGTATCACCGGGTGGTCGGTGAATCGCGCTGTCCGATCGTGGACACCTGGTGGCAAACCGAGACCGGCGCGCATATGCTGACGCCGCTTCCGGGTGCTACCGATTTGAAACCCGGCTCGGCGACACGACCGTTTTTCGGCGTCGAGCCCGCGCTTGTCGACAGCGACGGCAAAGAGCTTTCCGGCGCCGCCGAAGGGATGCTCGTTATCAAGCGAAGCTGGCCAAGCCAAATTCGCACGGTCTACGGTGACCACGACCGACTATTGAAGACCTATTTCACCGCGTTTCCCGGCTACTATTTCACGGGCGATGGTGCTCGCCGGGACGAAGACGGTTATTACTGGATCACCGGGCGCGTGGACGATGTGTTAAACGTCAGCGGTCACCGCTTAGGCACTGCCGAAATCGAAAGTGCGTTGGCATTGCACGCGGATATCGTCGAGGCAGCCGTGGTCGGTTACCCCCACGATATTAAAGGCCAGGGCATCTACGCCTACGTCACGTTAATGGACGGCAGCGAGGCGTCAGAAGAGCTGGCACAGGCGTTGAAGCAACTGTGTCGCGACGAGATCGGCCCCATTGCCACGCCCGATTGTATTCAATGGGCGCCGAGTTTGCCAAAAACCCGTTCTGGCAAAATTATGCGGCGCATTCTTCGCAAAATCGCCTGCGGTGAGATCGACAGCCTTGGCGATATTTCCACCTTGGCGGACTCTGCGGTTGTCGAAGATCTGATCGCCAACAGAGTCAACTCATAACCCTTGCTCGGAGCCTTCGGTCCCTAAAATGTCACGCGGCGGCTAAGCGCCGCAACTGGACAAATAAAGGCTCATTGAGTAGGGTAAAACGTCAAAACTAACCTTAGCCGGTCAAGCTGGCTTACTCGTTTATGGCCACCGGCCGGGAGAGACGATTGAAAATAGCAAATAACAGCGTAGTCACCATGCATTACACCCTGACGGACAACGAGGGCAACGTGATCGACAGTTCGTCGGGGCGGGATCCGCTGAAGTATCTCCATGGCGCGGGCAATATCATTCCAGGGCTTGAAAAAGAGCTGCTCGGCTGTGAAAAGGGCGATGCCAAGAATGTCACCGTGCCACCGGCAGAAGGTTACGGTGAAGTCGAACCAGGCCTGGTACAAACGTTACCACTGGACGCGTTCACCGGCGTTGAAGAGGTGAAAGTCGGCATGGAGTTCCAGGCCCAGGGGCCGGACGGCCAGGCTCAATACGTGGTAGTGACGGCGGTGGACGACCAAGGCGTGACCATAGACGCGAACCACACATTGGCGGGTAAGGTTCTTAATTTCGACGTTTCCATAGAGGACGTCCGCGAGGCCTCGGCCGAGGAAATCGAACACGGCCATGTTCATTGAGACCTTCCTCTATCCGAGAAAAAGCGCATTGACTGCGCTTTTTTTATACGTGCGCGGACGGGCTCAGTGGCGTGCGCCAAACGGAACCTTTCGCCGACCGGCATAAACGTTTGGCAAAATACTGGCGCAAACCCCTATGAACCCGGCGCTGTCGAACAAGGGTTCATTCGCTCAGATGGGCTACCGGTAATGGACCGCGCCATCGGCTTTATTGTTTAACCTTAACCGCTGCGGCAGCGGAGCCTTGGTCCGGCGGAGTCGGCGGAGGTGAACTGTGAGGCTGTTCCTATTCGATCCGATTGTTAAATCAAGGCTGCTATTATTATTAAAAGTACGGTTTTGTTAAAAAAACTCATTGCCCCGCGCCTTCATTTAGGCGCAATTATTTTGCAAAGTTACTAAGGATTTCCACAGTGCAAAAATTCGCATTATCGCGTGTCACCCCAGAACGAAGCCTCAATTTACTCTCGCAAGTGGAAGTCTCCCGCTTGGCCAGTGCGCACTCCCCTGAGATGTCGGAGACATTTCGTCGGTGCGCCCTTGCGGTGCTCAACACCGGCAACGAGACCGATAACACCCAGGAGATTTTGGAAACCTTCCATGACTTTGCGGTCAAGGTGATCCAGCAGGAAAGGGGCATTAAGTTGGAAATTGCCAACGCTCCGACCAGTGCTTTCGTCGATAAGACGATGATTAAAGGCATCAAGGAGCACTTGTTCGCGGTGCTTCGCGATATCGTTTATATACACAACGAGCTCGAAGAAAACCGCGACATCACTCTGGATACTTCGTCCGGAATTACCAATGCCGTGTTTCACATATTGCGTAACTCAGGAGTGCTTAAAGGCAACAATGAAATCAACTTGGTGGTGTGCTGGGGCGGGCACAGCATCAACGATATAGAGTACAAATATTCGAAGAAAGTCGGTTACGAAATGGGCTTGCGCGGTCTTGATATTTGCACCGGTTGTGGTCCTGGGGCTATGAAAGGGCCTATGAAAGGCGCGACCATCGCCCACGCCAAGCAGCGGGTTTTCGGTCGCTACATCGGCATTAGCGAACCCGGCATCATTGCGGCTGAATCGCCGAACCCGATTGTCAACCGCCTGGTGATTATGCCGGATATCGAAAAGCGTCTAGAAGCCTTCGTCCGCACGGGCCACGGCATAGTCGTGTTCCCTGGCGGGGTGGGTACCGCCGAAGAAATTTTGTACATCTTGGGGATACTGCTTAACCCGGAAAACGCGGGTATGCCATTTCCGCTCGTCTTTACCGGACCGCGTTCCGCGGAGTCCTATTTCGCGCAAATAAATGAATTTATTGGCGTCACTTTGGGCAAGAAGGCCCAGTCGAAGTACAAAATCATCATCGATGATCCTGTAGGGGTTGCCCAATATATGCACGGGGCAATGGTCGAGGTTCAGGATTTTCGCCGCGACCGTCAGGATGCCTATTTCTACAACTGGACGTTGAATATTGATATCGATTTTCAGCGGCCGTTTATTCCCAGCCACGCCAATATGAAAGCTCTGAACCTGCATAAAAATCAGCAAGATCACCAATTGGCTTCAAACTTGCGCAAAGCCTTTTCGGGGATAGTCGATGGCAACGTCAAGGCCAACGGCATAAAAGCCGTGGCTGAAAAAGGCCCGTACGAAATCAACGGCGCGCCGGATATCATGGCACCGTTGGAGTTGCTGTTGCGGTCGTTCGTCGAGCAGCAGCGAATGAAAATTCCCACTCAGGAGTACGTCCCCTGCTATAGAATTGTCGACGAACATGGCGGAGGATGATTTCCGTGCGCTTGTAGGCGACGGAGTCGAGCCGATAAAGTCGCAAGCCAAAGTCAACGTCGTGAAGCAGCGCCGGGATGAGGCGCTCTTGCGAAGCCGACGACAGGCGGCAGAAACATCGAGCGAACCTCTGGAAGACCCACTGGCGGGCGAACCCCCGCAGATGCAGCGACCCGATGGTCTGCTCGCCTTTAAACGGTCGGGAGTTCAGCACGGCGTGTTTAAAAAGATGCGCCTCGGCAAATACAGCCTCGATGCTCGCCTCGACCTGCACAAATTGACGGTAGAGCAGGCGAGGCAAGAGGTGTTTCAGTTTGTCAAAGACTGCGTGGCCAACGATATTCGAACCGCATTGATTACCCACGGCAAGGGCGAAGGCAGGCAGCGTCAGGCGGTGCTTAAAACCTACGTGGCCTTCTGGCTGCCGCAACTTGAACCGGTGTTGGCTTTTCATTCGGCGCAAAAACACCACGGCGGCAGCGGCGCCACTTACGTGCTTTTAAAGAAGAGCGAAAGCGCCAAACTCAAAAACAAACAACGTCATGAGAAATCGTGAATGCTCGAGGTAAACACAATGTTCTGGCCTATGTTCGCTATGGTGGTGCTCACCTATGCGGTCCTCGGGATCAATTTTGCTTGGCGATACAAAAGCGTGCGCTCGGGGCAGGTTCGCCTCGGGTATTATAAAGTGTTCGAAGGCGATGCACCCCTTCATATAAAAGCCGGCACGCGCCATTACGCTAACCTGTTCGAACTGCCCGTGCTTTTTTACGCGGCCTGCTGCACCGCCCTTGCAGTGAACCTGCAAAGCCCCTTGATGGTGTTTTTTGCCTGGGCGTTTGTTGTCGCCAGGGTTGTGCACACCTGCATTCATATGCGGGGTAACAAGGTGTTGCACCGCTTAGTCGCGTTCTGGTGTTCGGTATTAGCGCTTTTTGGGGTTTGGCTGGTGTTGGCGCTGCGGTTCTTACCTGTGTGGTGATGTCAGCGGTTGGGGTTTTTACACAAAAGAGTTTTCCTGAAAATTGGTTTATTCAATAGAACCGATCGCGATAGTGCGCTCGTGCTTCAAAGAAAAGTTTGGTGTGCCGAGACAAGCGGGTCTCGCGCCGAGTGTGCCTGCAGAACTTGTGATATTGCCGCCTTACAACGACCCGGCGGCGTTTTCAGAGTTAGAAAACTGCAGCCACATCTGGTTGCAGTTTATTTTCCATCGCAACCGCGCCTATAAGTGGACGCCGCGCATCCGACCGCCGCGCTTGGGCGGCAATCGTACCCTTGGCGTGTTTGCGTCGCGGTCGCCTTACCGCCCTAATGGTATAGGCCTTTCGGCCGTTCGTCTGGTCGGAATCACAAAGCGCGCGGGCGAGCTAATTCTGAATATTGTCGGTGCGGACTTGGTCGATGGCACGCCGGTGGTGGATATCAAACCTTACGTTCCCTACGCCGACAAAATCGACGCGACCAACACCAACGCGGCCGAGGCGCCTGCGGTATGCCCGGTGCGCTTGTCGCCGTCGATTACGGCGATCTGTAAAGACTATCAGTCGCGTTGGCACCGCGATCTGGCGCAAGTGCTTGTCGAAGTGCTGCAACAGAACCCAAGCCCCGCTTATCACGGCCGCGACACGAAGCGCGTTTATGGGTTTTTAATTTGGGATCTGAACGTCACCTGGGCATGGGTTGAAGACCCGGCCGGGCAGCGCGAAGGTAGTTTCGCAATAGAAGTTTTGACGGTGACAAGCGCCACTGTGCCAAAACCGTAAGCTGGCAGAGGCGTAGCCGGCTTGCGGTATTCTTGCAGCCGCTTTAACGTGCCAGGCTTGTTATCTTTTTAAAAACGCGTGCGTTTTATTTAAGCATCGGCGTATTTATTCAATAACCTCGAAGTGCTCGCCATAGATCCCAAGAAAGCGCTCGATCGTCGCTTTGTTGAGTGTTTCGCTTATGGCGTGATTGTCGATTATATAAAGCTGTTTCTTGGTTTGTCCGGTTGGGATGACCGATGAGAAATGCTTTTCGAAAACTCTTTGAAGGGGTTCTCCTGCAGCTTTTTTGAGGCCCTTGCCGATGCGCTCGGCCAGTGTCGCGGTCTGTTTATTCACGTAGAGCTGAAAATCCATCGGATAAAACAACTCAATATCCGGGTGGGGCATGATCTGGCCGAACTGGCGTTCCTTGCTTCTAAGGGCTGGCTCGACTTCAAGTACCGACAGCGGCAGATAATCGAACCGCTTCTTTTGCAGCATCGGGAAGAGCGCATCGTAAGTATGAGCCTCCACGACTGTGATGCCAGCGCCTCGCAATACGCCAACATCTTCCCAAAAGTAGCCGAGTCCGGCGGTGTAGCGCAGGAAATCGGCGCGGTTCGCGGGGGGAGTAGTCACGATTTTGTTTTCCGGAAGCACCAGCAAGCTACGCAGCCCGAGCAGATCGTTAAACGCGCCAAATCGATACCCCGCCACCCGTTCGCTGTCGACCAACTGGCCGTCCCAACCGGATGCAAACAGGACGTTCAGTATCTCGCCTTTTTCGGTTTCGAGCTTGGCCCTTGCGGCCGATAAATTCTCTTGGCTGGTGTCTATTCTATAGGGACCGAATTCTTCTTCGGTCAACTCCAGAACCAGTTCCAGAACCTCATAAAGGTAGGGCCGCAATGCGGAAGAATAGGCGAAATCAAAGTGCTTGACCACAGTCTCAGCCGCTTGTGCGGCTATGGGCCAAAGCCAAAGGGCGAGAATTAAGTGGTAACGAGCTAACAAAAGAGTTCTCAATTTCTGACGTCTGCTGGGTTGGCCGGCTTGGAGCTGAACGTGCGGCGACGTTCAACCAAAGCTCGCACCCCGATGGGTTTGTATTTTTATTTGTTTTATAAGGGTAGACCACCCGCAGGTCGGCTACAGAAAATTGCGAAGAAGTGCGAGCACGCGCCCGACCATTTATTACGATTTCTTATAACTATAGGTTAGATTAATGTCGATCTGGTTAGATGTTGACCGTTTAGTCGACAAATTAACGCTTTCGTGGGATAGGTGATGCTTATGGCGGCGTGCTTTGGGGGGCTCATCTATAGTTACTAGGAATCCACCCACGCGGCCGGGGGCACAAATTTCCCGAAGCGCGCAACGGTGCTTAACGGGTTTACCGTTTGCCTGCGACCGAACCTCTGTCAGAGTTGGGTGTGCGGCAATAGATATTCCCCATAGCTACCCAACGCTGCATTGAGTATAGGCAATTGAAATGTCGACGCCGAAGCGCGCGAACAGGCAGAAGAGAAGTTCAAGCCTCTATCGGTATCTTGCGGTGGTGGTCCTGGTGTGCATTGCCCTTCCGGCATTGATCAGCGGCAGTATGTTGATCTACACAAACTACGAACGCACGGTGAACCACGAAAGCCGCACGACGGCCGAAGGCTACGCTGATGTGTTGGAGGCGGGCATGTCGGTGCCTTTGTGGAACGTTTCGCCGGACCTTGGGCGGCCTATAGTCGAGAATGTGTTTGTCGACCCCTCGGTGCAATGGGTGGTGGTGTATACCGAGTCTGCGAGCAAGTTTCTGGAATACGCGCGCACCAACGACCAGAGTAGCAACGAGCCGGTGGTCACGGTCAGCCGGGATGTGCGCTACGGTGGTGAGATAATAGGTAGCTTTCAGCTTGGCTACAGTCTCGATAAAGCCCGCACCCAGGCGAGTAAAGAGGCCAAGACCCTTGCCATTATTATATGTGTGCAATTGATTGTATCGCTTGCGGCCATCTCACTTATGTTGCACAGGCGTGTGCTGTTGCCTTTAAAGAAACTCGACTCGGCCGCAGCTGGTATCGCGCAAGGGGATTTGCGCACGCAAATTCCCTATCTAAACGACGACGAGTTCGGCAGCCTTTCCGAGCGCCTAGAGCGCATGCGCAGCGTTTTAGAGGAGAACTTTACCGAACTCGAAGGTCGGGTGGAAACTCGAACCGCGCAGCTTGTAACCGTTAATGAAACCCTTCAAGGGGCATTGAATCAATTACGCCAAGCCCAAGACAGCTTGGTTCAATCCGAAAAACTGGCGGCGCTTGGCTCGCTTGTGGCAGGGGTTGCGCACGAGCTCAATACCCCTATAGGCAACGGTCTTACGGTGATTTCTTCGCTTTGCGATGCTTGTGACGAGTTCAACAGGAGCATCGAAATCGGGCTTACCCGAGGCGCACTTGATAAGTTTCGCAACGATATGGACGAGGGCTGTCGCCTGGTGTGTCGCAACCTTGAGAAGGCTTCAGAACTTGTCAGTAGCTTTAAACAGGTGGCGGTGGACCGCACCAATGTCCAGCGGCGCAAGTACAAGCTGCGCGCCTTTTTAGAAGAAACTCTGTTAACGGCCTCGCCGGTATACAAACACACACCCTTTTCTGTTGAGTTGGTGATGGACGCGGACACCTTGATGGACGGCTACCCAGGCCCTTTAGGGCAGGTGGTCACCAATTTGTTGAACAATGCCATTATTCACGCCTTCGGCGGGCGTGACCATGGCGCGGTGCGAGTGGCTGTTCGCGAGCTTGAAGACCACGTCGAACTTGTTGTCAGTGACGATGGTGTCGGTATTGCCTATGAAAACCAGCCCAAAATATTTAATCCGTTTTTTACTACGAAGATGGGTGAGGGCGGCAACGGACTTGGGATGAATATTGTCCACAATATAGTGACGGGCATGATGGGCGGTCAAATTACCTTGCACTCCACTCCAGGCGAGGGCACCACGTTCACCATTGTGTTGCCGATATCGGCGCCAGAGGATGTGCAGGTCGAATTGAACTCTCTAGAAATGCAAAAAATAAATAAATTAGCGTGTTAAATAGTTAGGTTTTATATGTCATTAGATCAGCGCAACCCCAATGAGTTGGTGAGCTTTCTCGACGATGTCGAGCCTATTGCTGCCTCTGAAACCCAACACTCGGGGATTGACATGGCCAGTCGCGACACGGGCAACCGCTGGCGAATCCTTATTACTGACGATGAACCTGATGTCCACCAAGCGACAGTATTTGCGCTGCGAGACACGCAAATACTCGGTAGAAAACTTGAATTTCTGCACGCTTACGACTCTAAAGAAGCTGTTAAAGTGCTCGCTGAAGTGTCCGATATTGCCGTGATTCTGCTTGATGTTGTAATGGAGACACCCAGCGCCGGACTCGATTTGGTAAACGAAATTCGAAATCGCATGAAGTTGCACGATACCCGAATTATTCTGCGAACCGGCGAACCGAACCAGGCACCTGAGAGCAAGGTAATTCACGATTACGATATCAACGACTACAAATTGAAATCGGACATCACGCACAGAGGGCTTTACGCCTCTTTAACAGCGGCGGTGCGAAGCTACAAACATATTTGCACCATTGAGAGCAGCAAAAAAGGTCTCGATAAAATCATCCGGTCAAGCTCCGAACTTATGACCACCAAGGGCCTTCATCAGTTTTCCGAGGGTGTAATAGTGCACATGGCGGCGCTTCTAGGGGTGCCGCCAGAAGGGGTCATTTGCGTTCGAAAGCCCAGTCAAGACGAGCCCAGTGCAATAATCATTGCCGCCGCCGGCGACTATTGCGGTCTGACAAACCGTCCGCTTGAAGCAATGGACCAACAGCTTCTGCAGGCGCTTTTGACCGAAAGTCTAGATAGTCGCGCGAATGTCTACGACCGCCTCGGCGTTGCGGTTTATCTTGGCAGTCACGAGCGCGGCGATATGAGTTGCTTTATCGCAAACGACCAGATGATTTCGGATGTCGACAAAGGTCTTCTGGAAATGTTTTGTGGGAATATTTCTCTTTGCGCTGACAATATCAGCTTTATGGAAAAGCTCCAAAGCTACGCATTTACCGATTCGTTGCTCGGCTTGCCCAATCGCAATGCGCTTGAAGAAATCATCGATTCACATTTGCATAAACAAACCAGTGTGCCTCATTCTCTTGCGTTAATTGATATCGATAATTTTGCAGAGATCAACGCGGTTCTCGGTCAGGAGTATGGCGATCAACTGTTGCGGGCGTCGGCCGATCGGTTGAAGAACCGGTTCCGAGCACCGACGACTGTTGCCCGAGTCGGCGGCGATACCTTTGCGATCTATGGGCCGTCCTCTCATATTGACCGCAATCGGCTTTTAGCGCCCTTTGCGAACCCGTTTGAGATCAACGGCGAACAACAAATGCTGACTGTCACCGCAGGCGTTGTCCCGCTTTTTGAGATAGATGGCAGCGGCGCCGGCGCGATAAAAGATGCGAGCATAGTGTTAAAGCAGGCCAAAAGCGGCAGCCGCGGCGACGTCATTCAGTATCGTAAAGAGATGGTTACCCTCGCGAGAGCACGTTTGGGGATGTTGAAAGACCTCCGCGCGGCGTTTGAACTCAACCAGCTGTTTCTCGTATTTCAACCGAAATTGAAACTTCAAGACCTGTCGGTCACCGGGTTCGAAGCTTTGATACGCTGGCGTGACAGCCGCGGTGATTTTGTCGCCCCGGCCGAGTTTATACCGCTTGCCGAACAGTCTGGATTGATCATCCGCATGGGCGAGTGGATTTTACGCAACGCCATAGCCGAGTTGGCCTTGTTGCGCGCCCGTGGCTTCGATAATTTAAATATGGCCGTGAACCTCTCCGTCGCTCAGATCGAGCACCCCGATTTTCTGGATATGTTGCGACGGGTCGCTGGAGAAAGCGATATTCACCCAAGTTACATAGAGCTTGAAATCACCGAGTCCATAGCTATGGGCGATATTGAAGGAAACTTGAAAAAACTTCGGGCCATTCGCGATCTCGGCTTTCGATTGTCGATGGACGACTTCGGCACGGGCTTCTCGTCCTTAACCTATCTGCAGAAAATGCCCATTAATTGCCTTAAGATCGATCGCTCATTCGTCAACACCTCCGACACCAAAAGCGGCCGCGATATAGTCGAAATGATCGTTCACTTGGGCAACACCCTCGGCCTTAATGTGATCGCCGAGGGCGTTGAAGAGCAGGAGCAGAGCGATTTACTGAAAGCAATGGGTTGTCACGAGGTGCAGGGGTACCACTACGCGCGACCGATGGCGCGCCACGATTTACACGCATGGCTTGCAAAGAAGGAAGGCGATTAACAATGCAAGCACACGCCAAGACTGCCAGACACTTGGCGTTTGCGCGCGCAGGTGCTTTTAACGTAAGACCGACAAGCTGCGGTTATCGGACGCCCCACCACGCGTAATACTTCTTGTTAGCGGCATTCTGGCGCCGCGATGCTTAGTGTTCGCGAACGCTCCAAATCAAACAGGCGTTCGCGATATTTCATCGAAAATTCGATCATTCGACCACCAAAAATAGCCAAGCTTGACCTCGGCGGTTTAAATCTGTCGGCAATTGACGCAAAATGCGGAACAAGAGCGCCGGGTGGCACCTCATTACAAGTCAGCCGTTGCGACCCAGCGCAAACCAAAAACCGAATGCAGATGCTGCTCCACTGCTTCTGAATGTCGAAACTGAATATGCTAAGTACAGTCAATTTGTTCAAAGACCTGCCGGATGAATTGTTACAGCAATTGGAAAAAGTCGCCACATTGCGAAAGTATCCAAAGAATACAATATTATTTATGGAGGGCGACTCGAGCGGGCAGCTGTTCGCCATTCGCAAAGGTCTTGTGTGCGTTTACACCAATGACAGCGAAGGGCGCCAGTTGGTGCTCAACTACATGGGCGAGGGTGAATATTTTGGCGAATTGAGTTTGTTGGACGATAAACCCCGCTCGGCCACGGTTACTACAGTCGACGCCAGCGAATTTGTTTGCATTTCGCGCGAGGCGTTCCGGGATTTGATGCGCGCGAGCCCCACTCTGGCCCAAGCGATGATGACAGCGCTGGTGCAAAGAATTCGAGCACTGACTGAGTCGATGCGCGACATGGCTTTGCTGGATGTCTACGGTCGCGTCGCCAGCAGCTTGGATCGATTTTGTGGCAAGGGCAGTTCACACCCGAAGCTTACCCACCAAGAGATTGCCAATATGGTGGGCGCCTCCCGCGAGATGGTCAGTCGCGTGATGAAAGAGCTGGTGTTTGGGGGCTACATTCAGGTGGAGCAAAAGCATATCACCGTGTTGAAGCCGTTCCCCAAGCATTGGTAATGCCCGTGGGCAAGCTAGGCGTCGGTGGCAGTATCTTCGCCCGCGCGCGTGACAAAGGCTCTGACGGGGCCTGTCAAAGCTCGCCACCGCCCGTTAAAGCCTGGGGCGACTACGGCCGCCTCGCCAGCCTCTAACCGAAGCTCTCGCCCCTGTTCCTCAAGTTGCAGCGAACCCTGGTAACACCAGACGAGTTCGAGATGCCCAAGTTTGCGGGTAAGCTCGCGGTCGAGATAAACCTCGCCGAGTTCAAACTCCGGACAGGGCGTTGGGAAAGTCCATTCGCTGCTCGATAGTGCTCGTTTTGGCACCAAATAATGCTTCGGGTCGCTTGCCGAAAAGCTTGCAATTTGAGCAAGCTCGACAACATCGACATGTTTGGGTGTCAGGCCTGCACGCAGGACGTTATCGGAGTTTGCCATCACCTCAATATTCCGACCTTCCAGGTACGCGTGCAGAAGCCCGGCGGGTTGGTAAATGACCTCGCCTTCTTTTAGGTTGACTATGTTCATTAAATACAAAGTCAGTAGGCCTTTATCGGTGGCCGGATGGGCGGCCAGCCATCGCTTGGCCCAAAAATCGTGCGAGTTCTTATTCACTGTGCTGAGCTTGTCGAGCTCTGCCCGCAACGACCGTTGCATTCGGGCAAGCTCGGCATCTTGGTCATCGAGCGTTTTCAGAAAGGCAGCCGACAAACCCTGCGACTCTAAAATGTCGGCTAAGGGTGCCAGATAGTCGCGTGCGCGCAGTCGCTGGGCGAGCGTTTGCGGGTCGCTTAAACCGTGCAGCAGCCAAAAGTCGGTCAGCGCGAACATCAACTCGGGTTTGTGGTTGGTGTCTTTAAAATTTCTATGTTCCGCGGTGAGCGGTATCCCGAGGCGCTCCTCCCGTTGGTAGCCATCGATGGCCTGGGTGCGATTGGGGTGCACCTGAATGGACAACATACTTGCGACATCCAGAACCTTGAACAGAAACGGCAAACTGCGCTGTCCGCGATCCTCCAGCCATTGCGTCAGCGATTGCGCGGCGCCGTGCGCGCCGACACCGTCTACCAAAGTGGCGACGCCTTTTGGGTGAATGCCAAGCCAGTACTCTGCGTAGCGTTTGTGTTGCTCTGGTGTTACGCCAAAAAGCTTGGGTAAAAAATGTTGCCCTCCCCAAGCGTAGTGCTGCAGGGTGCCTCTGATTTTAGCGAAGGTTTGCATGTCAAAGCTTATGAGAGAAGTGGAAAATAGCCGAGCGGTGAAACGCGTCCAGCGAAGCATACCGTTTGCTTGGCAATATTGCCACGTTCGCAAAACGCGAAAGGTGCACGCCTTGTTGTATCGAATGCCCGGGTGCTAGTTATGCGCGCAGCCCTCCGGGCCTTCGGCTTGCGCTTGAATAAACGCGGCGGCGATGCTCAGTTGAAGTCGGCCGGTGGTTGAGATTTTCACCGGAATGGTGGTCGCCTCAAGCTTGGCGCCGACTTTTTCGAAACACTCGAGCGCAAACGGCATCACAAACCATTCCTTCGAAGGTGCGTTGTCCAGCATGTCGGCAATGGGCAGTTGGACTTCGCAGTCCTCGCCACAGCCAAGCGCCAAATTAACCGGCGCGTTTGGCGCTCTGTCGACTCGGGCGACCAAAATTAACTCGGCGTTTTTGGCGAACGGGGCGAGGTTGGCGGTATGGCCGGCAAGCGCGACGCTGCCATAAAGCGACTTGCGGCTCCAGGTGATTTGCACGGCGTCGTTTTTGGTTTGGTAGTCGACCGGGCGCATCGAAACCTTCCGTGCCACCGATTTGCCCTCATTGGCGCCCAGCGGCATCCACCAGTTTTTCGGGTCCGCGAGCACCCAGTGCCAGCTGCCTACCGTCTTGCCGCCAATAAAAAAGGTGTGGTCGGGGTTTGCTTGCTCGCGCTGGGCCTTGCTGTGATGCGCAAAAATGGTGACAGCGCATATAGCGAAGAGGGTGAAGGCTGTTGAAGCCCAATTAGGTCGTTCGGGGGCAGCTCGGTTTGTGAATTTTTCGGCTCTGTTGGCGGCCTTAAAGGTGCTTTTCAAGCGCATTTTTTATTCTGGTGTAAATATTCGAGAAAGCTGATGGTAACCGGGTTGCGTGTACGGCCACAAGAACCCTAGTGGGGCCAGGCGTAAAATTGAGTAACGGTTCACTGGGCCGGAGCGTTCGTTTGTGGGTTGGGAAAGCAATGAGACCCGCTAGTCGAGCTTAAGGCATGAACAGCAGTTCATTCAGGACGTCGACCAGCTCGTTTTCAGCGTAGGGCTTCACAAAACACATTTCTGCCTCTATACCGGCGTCCGGTGCGGTGTACTGGTCGTTAGCGGCATTGACCAGCATCACTATGGGCGTGTGCGCGGTCATTGGATGGCGGCGAATCTCGCGCGCGAGGCTCAGCCCGCTCATGCCGGTGACCTCCTCGTCGATCACCAAAACATCGGGCCGGTTGCGCACTGCTATATCGAGTGTTTCCTCGCCGGTTTTGCTTTGCATAACGGCGCAGTGATGACTGAGGTGGCCGTCTATCGCGCGGGTTGCGTGAGAGCCGCTTTCGGCGACCAATATAGTCGTTCGCGGCGAAAACTGCTTGACCTTAACCTGATTGCGCCCCGCCAGTTTGGCCGCGTACAGCGCTTTGTCTGCGGCGTTGATCTGGTCTAAGAAACGTGTGTTGGCGGTATGGGTGACCACCGTGCCGCCGATGCTAATGGTGATGAATGGGTGAGTGGTGGATTCTCGATGTTTGATTTCAAGTGCTTCAATCGCACCGCGGATGCGCTCGGCCACATGAATTGCACCTGTTTCATTGGTGTTGGGCAATAGCGCGATAAACTCTTCGCCACCGTAGCGTGCGACCAGGTCCCCCGGCCGCGAAAGGCAGCGCTCGATCGTGCTCGCCACTTTTCTGATACAGTCGTCGCCGGCAATATGACCGTAAAAGTCGTTGTAGGCCTTGAAGTGGTCGATGTCCATGATCAACGCGGCCAGAGGTTCTTTGCTGCGAGTGGCGATACGCCATTGGTGAGCCGAACGCTCTTCGAAGGTACGACGGTTGTATAACCGCGTGAGACTGTCGCGCTCGCTGAGCTCTTTCAGTTCCTTGTTAAGCTCGCTGAGTTCGTCGCGCATCTCGATGATGCGCTCCATAGCTCTGATTTTGGCCAGCAAGATGGTTTCAGAAACCGGTTTGATCAAATAGTCGTCACCGCCGGCGTCTATGCCCTGGCGCAGGTCCTGTTCCTCGTTTTTGCCGGTGACGAAAATGATGGGAATCCAGAACTCCCCGAACCAGTCGCGGATACAGCGGGTGGTCTCAAAGCCGTCCAGGCCGGGCATTTCCACGTCCATGACCACCATGTCGACGTCCGTGGTATCGAGAATCTGTAGAGCGGATTCGCCATTTTCAGCGATAATAGCCTCGTGACCCGCTTTGCGGACGAATTGACACATTCGATAGCGTAAGGTTGCGCTGTCTTCAACGATCAGTATTTTCATACAAAGGACATTACGCTCGCACGCTGCTTCCACACGAGCTAAATATATCACAAGGGCGGACGATCGCCCCGCATCCTGTCGCTTAATAAGCCCGTTCTGCGTGCGACACTGCGTCTTATAACTAAATTTGCACCCGGGTGGAAATTACCGTGGGTTTTCGGTATTTTGGCGATCATTTTATGACTGTGCAGTATATGGCTACCCCATCGGAATTCGACGACATCCGCCCTTATCAAGACGATGAGGTGCAACTTGTATTAAATCGACTGCTCCACGACAACGAGTTTCTCGACACTGTCGCGCGATTGAAGCTGCCACGGTTTGGCCGCCTCGCGCAACGCTTTGCCCGACCCTTGGTCCGCCAGGCGCTGAAACGGGAGATTCGCGGCGTGGTGGACGTCAACTCCTTTCAGATGCGGGTCAAGGACTATCTAGAGAAGACCATCGCCAAAACCACGGAGCGGTTGAGCATCTCGGGGCTGGACAACCTGACGAGAGACCGCGCTTACTGTTTTATCAGCAATCACCGCGATATCGCGATGGACCCGGCTTTTGTCAACTGGGCGTTGTTTCACGCCGGTTTCAATACTCTGCGCATCGCGATTGGCGACAACCTGTTGAGCAAACCTTTTGCCTCTGATTTGATGCGTCTTAACAAAAGTTTCATTGTCAAACGATCGGCACCGAGCCCGCGTGAGAAGCTCAAAACCGCCAAAAAACTCAGCGCCTACATCCTCCACTCGATTCGGATCGACCGCGCCAACATCTGGATCGCCCAGCGAGAAGGGCGCGCCAAAGACGGTAAAGACAAAACCAACCCGGCAATCCTCAGCATGTTGATGCTGGCCAAGGCCAAAGATCAGCCGTTGAGCGAATATCTTGAGCAAC
>CAZING010000026.1:0-4181 GCA_964540505.1 uncultured Cellvibrionaceae bacterium
GCTGATTTCAAAGCTGAAAGTTATCGCCCAAGTAGACTTTGCGAACCTTTGAGTTATCTAATACCTCGGCCGGCGTGCCTTCTGCGATGATATAGCCCTCACTGACGATATAGGCCTTTTCGCAGATATCCAGAGTTTCCCGCACATTGTGATCGGTGATCAAAACGCCCAGACCTCGGCTTTTCAAATGGGTGACAATCGATTTGATGTCGCTGACCGAAATTGGGTCGACCCCTGCAAACGGCTCGTCCAGGAGGATGAATTTGGGGTCGGTGGCGATTGCGCGTGCAATTTCTACACGCCGGCGCTCGCCGCCTGACAAAGCCATGCCGAGATTGTCGCGGATATGGGTGATGTGAAACTCTTGCAGAAGGTGCTCGAGTTCTTGGTTACGTCCAGCGCGGTTCAGGTCTTTCCGGGTTTCAAGGATGGCGAGAATATTCTGCGCGACTGTGAGTTTGCGAAATACCGACGCCTCTTGGGGGAGGTAGCTCAGCCCGGACTTGGCGCGACCGTGAATGGGCAAATGCGTGATTCTTTGCTGGTCGATAGAAACCTCGCCTTTGTCGGCCGCAACCAGCCCTGCAATCATATAAAAACAGGTGGTTTTCCCCGCGCCGTTGGGCCCCAGAAGGCCCACTATCTGGTTGTTGTTCACCGACAGAGACACATCGATCACCACCTGTCGGCCTTTGTAACTTTTCGCCAGATTTTTTGCTTCGAGTGTGGCCATGCTGCTATTCGTCGTTGTTCTGAAGAGATCGTGCTGGAATCACCATGCGGACGCGCTCGTTTTCGGCGGCGTTGCCGCCCGCTCGGACCACCGATTTTTTGACATCGTAATTGATGAAATTGCCGGTCAGGCTGGTGCCTTCTTGTTTCAGCGATGCGTTTTCAATGAGATGAAGCGCATCGGCGCTTAAGTCGTATTCCAAGGTGTTGGCCTCGGCGACCACCAGCTCTTGGTCTTCGCTGGGCTTTTGCTGGTAGCGCGCGGGCGTGCCGCGGGCGACGATTTTGGTGACCTTGTTTTTGTCGTTGTAAATAATGACTTCTTCGGCGCGTATTTGCATGGTGCCTTGTCGCATTACCACATTGCCCGAATAAGTGATTGTGCCTTTGAGTTCGTCGCGCTCGGCGGCGTCCGCGTGAATGGTGACCGCCTGCGAGCGATCGCTGCTAAGCGCCTGCACCATAGGCGACGCCGCACCGAGAATGATCGCCAACCACAAAAGCCGCAAGCGCTTGCCGAGCGTGGTTTTTACCGCGCTTTTCCCGGGCCGTGCCGACCGGGGTGAATTTTCAGTGAAATCACTAGATGGGTTCATGAATGCCCCGAACATTGCTTTTCAGTTCGATGTGTTGAGTTTCCAGATCCACAACCATGCCCACCGCTTCGAGCTCGCCCTGAGGGGCTACGATCTTCACGGCTTGGTCGGTCATGACGACTTTTTGCTTCGGGTAAATCACCAGTCGCGACGTGGTAAGTTCGGTCTCGGCGCCCTCGGCTTGGGCTTGCCAAATTCGCACATTTGAAGACAGCGTCAGCGTATTGCCGGCCTCGGTCAGTCGGCCGCTGTCCGCCGTTACAAACCAGGGGTCTTGCTCGGTGTGTAGCGTCACTTTAATGGTGTCGATCAAGGTGTAATCGCCTTCGCTGATGGTATCGATTTTGATGCGAAAGTGTCGCAAGCTGTTTGCGATGAATTCGTAGCTGAGTCGACCATTAACATCGAAATGCTTGGAGTGCGGCGCTTCGATAATGGCATAAGGGAAGCTTTTTCGTGCACTTTGTTCGGCATCGTCGGGGCTCAAAAGTTTTGGCGCAGAGTCCCACAGTCGCGTGAATACGATACCAAGGGCGATGATAACCGCAACGTAAACCCAATTATTTTTCATCGGTCAGATAGGTCGCAAGCGCCGAGTCAAACGCACCTCGGGCTTGTAGCAGCCAATCGCAGGCCTCCCGAACGGCACCTTCGCCACCCTTGGCGCGGCTGGTCCACTGGGCGAGTTTCTGCACATTCGGATGCGCATTGGCCACGGACAAGCCAAGGCCGACGCGGGTCATAGCGCCGAGGTCGGGCCAGTCGTCGCCCATAAACGCTATATGTTCGAGCTCGCAAGGGTAGCGCACCAGAAGCTCCCCGAGCGCGACGAATTTGTCTTCGCGGCCTTGGATCACCAAGTGAATGCCCAGCTCCTTGGCTCGGTATTCGACCGCACGGCTTTTTCGGCCGGTGATAATGCCAACTTCCACGCCCGCGCGTCGCAGCATTTTAATGCCGTGACCGTCCTGGGTGTTGAAGGTTTTTAGCTGTTCGCCTTCGCCGCCGTAATACAGTTTGCCGTCGGTTAAAACGCCGTCTACATCCAACACCAAAAGGCGTATGTGTCTGGCAATGTCATTCAGGTCGGGTGCCATCATCGAGTTCGGTTCAAAACTGGGGTTGGGTCAGGCGATGCCTGCACGTAACAGATCGTGCATATGCAGCACGCCGATAGGTATTCTATGTTCGGCCACAATCAAAGCGGTAATCTTGCGTTGCTCCATGATATTCAAGGCCTCGGCTGCGAGCGTCTCGCGGGTGATGGTGACCGGGTCTTGAGTCATTACCTCGCCGATGCGTGTTTTGTGGACATCGATTTGCGCGTCGAGTGCCCGGCGCAAGTCACCGTCGGTGAATAAACCTATAAGCGAATTGTGGTCATCGACGACCGTGGTCATGCCAAAGCCCTTGGAGGACATTTCGCTCAAAGCATTGATCAGCGAGGTGTCCGGGTGGACACGCGGAATGCGATCGCCGCCGTGCATAATATCGCCGGTGTGCAAAAGTAAGCGTCTGCCGAGCATACCGCCTGGGTGGGAAAACGCGAAATCCTCTTCGGTGAAGCCTCGAGTCTCAAGCAGCGCCACCGCCAGCGCATCACCCGCGACCAGCATCACGGTAGTGCTGGAGGTCGGTGCCAAGTTCAGCGGGCAGGCCTCTTGGTGCACGCCTACATCTATATGAACATCGGCCGCCTTTGCCAAGGTTGAGGCCGATTTGCTCGTCATGGCCACCAAGGGCACGCCCAAGCGCTTTAGCATCGGCAGAAGATTGTTGATTTCGTTGGTGTTCCCCGAGTTCGACAACGCCAGTACCAAGTCGTGGCGCGTGATCATGCCGAGGTCACCGTGGCTCGCCTCGGAAGGGTGCACGAAAAAGGCCGGTGTGCCGGTGCTCGCCAGAGTTGCGGCGATTTTGCGGGCTATATGCCCGGATTTGCCGACGCCGGTCACCACGACCCGGCCTTTGTTTTGCAAAATCAACTCGCAGGCGTCGATGAATGTTTGCTCTATGCGCGCCAGCAGGGCGCCGACCGCATCCCGCTCGAGCTCAACGGTTCGTTTCGCCGAGGCAATTAGCGCCAAGCCGTTTGCCATTCGAAGCCCCCTCAAAACAGGAAATAATAGTAGACCGCATAGAAGGTCAGAAGTATCGCTCCGGCTACTTTACCAAGCCCCGGCTTTTTGCGCCCTCTATAAAAAAATAAACTGAAGCAACAAAGCGCAAACAATAGCAGCGTCAGGCCAGCGGTCGCGACGAAGTCCCTGGAGAACACCTCCGGCGACAGCACCTGCGGTTTGAACAGCGCCGGAATGGACATCACCGCCATAAGGTTGAACATATTAGAGCCTATGACGTTGCCAAGCGCGATGTCGTGACGGCCTTTTAAGGCGCTCGTCACCGAGGCGGCAAGCTCCGGCAGGCTGGTGCCGACGGCGACGACCGTTAGGCCTATAACTAATGAACTGACGCCAAAGAAAGTGGCCAGCTCACTTGCGCCCCAAACGAGCACTCTCGAGCTGACCACCAAGACGGCGAGCCCGAGAGTAAACCAAAAGACCGCTCGGCGGGTCGACATGGGCGCAACTTGTTCCTCGGCGACTAAAGCGGCCGGGGAGACGGCTTTTTTCTCCATAAGTATAAGATAGCCGACCGCAGGTATAAGCAGCGCGAGAAGCAGCCAGCCCTCCCAGGTCGCCATCTTGGCGTCTGCGAGTATCACCCCGGCAAGGGCGGTGACGCCAAGCAATATCGGCCATTCGTGCTTAAGCTGTTGGGCCTGTATGGGGAGCCTCGCGACTAGGGCGGTAATGCCCAGCACCATGCCGATGTTGGCAAGGTTTGAGCCCA
>CAZING010000026.1:4281-24852 GCA_964540505.1 uncultured Cellvibrionaceae bacterium
CGGTGGCGCGTTACTCTCGTGAGCGGCGAACCGATGGTGTTAATAATTGGGGTGGAATAGGCGTGGGTATATTGAATTCAGTACGAAATTTCTGGGGCGTTTGGGCGGTTATTGCAGTTCTTTGGGCGCATCAAGGTGTAGCCGCCAACGTGGCGGAGCAGGCCGCTGTTGAAGTGCCGCCCGCTCAGGTCGTCCAGCAAGTGACCGACGAGATGATGGCGGTCATTAAGGCGGGCGCGAAAGACCTGGAGGCGCAGCCAGAACACTATTTTTCTCAGCTCGAAACCATTTTAGAGAAGTCCGTCCACTTCGATTACATCTCGCGGTATGTGATGGGAGATTATTGGGATGGCGCCACCGACGAGCAACGGCAATTGTTCAGCAGCCGCTTTAAACGCAGCATGGTTGAAACCATCGGCAAAGGCCTGGCGAACTATTCCGATTTAAAACTCAGCATCTCGCCGGATGACGTGGTGGCTAAAAAGAACGTCGCCATCGTCAAACAAACGGTGCAGGGCGGCAGCCAGCCGATCAGCATTTCCTATTGGATGGCCCGCTCCAAAGAAGGCGAGTGGAAACTGATCGATGTGGTGCTCGAGGGCGTCAAACTGCGCGAGACGTTCCGAAATCAATTCAAGGCCGATATGGGGCAAAACAGCGGGGATTACGCGACGGTCATCACCAATTGGAACAACGCCGTTGAAGTGCCCTGATAAGGGGTGTTAACGGGCAGGCATTTTAGCTAAGATTGCGGCCCCTCGCGGGGGCCGCGTTGATGAAATTACTAACCGCACCACCACAGTGTGTCGCGACTGCCCTCGTATTCTGAGCCCTGCGGCTCTTACATCCTTTAAAACCAGAGTTATATATGTTGTCTGAAGAAATCGCCAATACCATCACTCAAGCCATTTCCGGGGCGAAAGTCGAGGTGCATTTGGAGGGCAGCCACGCGCATTTGAGCGTTATCGCCGAGCAGTTCGACGGTCTGATGCCCGTCAAGCGACAGCAGCTGGTGTACGCCGCGCTCGCCGAGGCGATCGCCAGCGGCGCGATACACGCGGTACACATGAAGTGCTACACCCCCGCACAGTGGGCCGACCAACAATAAACCGCACCGACTTCCGGTCTATCCACTTTTCGCTCAAGACCTTCGCATGGACAAACTGATTATTACCGGCGGCGCCAGCCTCAATGGCGATATCCGCATTTCCGGCTCCAAAAACTCTGGGCTTCCTATTCTTGCCGCCACGCTTCTGACTGAAGGTCCGATGCGCATCAGCAATCTTCCCCATTTGAACGATATCACCACCATGCTGGCGCTGTTGCGCTGTATGGGGGTGGGTGTCACGGTCGATGAAAACATGTGTGTTGAAATCGATTGCCGCGGCGACATTGACTGCGAAGCACCCTACGAGCTCGTAAAGACCATGCGCGCTTCTATTCTGGTTTTGGGTCCGCTGTTAACGCGCTTTGGTAAAGCCGACGTGTCTTTCCCGGGCGGTTGTGCGATCGGCAGTCGTCCGGTGGATATCCATCTGCGAGGGCTTGAGGCGATGGGTGCGACGATTGAAATCGACGGCGGTTACATTCGCGCCCGCGCCCCCGACGGGCTAAAGGGTGCGCATTTTCTAATGGACACTGTTACCGTCGGCGGTACCGAGAACCTGCTGATGGCCGCGGTCTTGGCCGAGGGTGTCACGGTGCTTGAGAACGCGGCGCGCGAACCCGAAATTGTCGACCTGGCCAACTGTCTGAGCGCGATGGGCGCGCAGATCGAAGGTATAGGCACAGATTCTCTGACGATTCAGGGCGTGCCCCGCTTGCACGGCGGCGATTACCGGGTAATGCCCGATCGCATAGAGGCGGGCACTTATCTCACCGCGGCCGCGGCTACCCGCGGACGGGTTCACCTTCGAGACGCCGACCCAAGGTCTTTGGATGCGGTTTTAATAAAACTGGAGGAGGCCGGCGCCGTGATTCGCTCCGGCGCCGATTGGATCGAGCTCAATATGGAAGGCCGCAGGCCGAAAGCCGTCAGCCTGCGCACCGCGCCTTACCCAGCGTTTCCCACCGACATGCAGGCGCAGTTCACCGCAATGAACGCGGTCGCAAGCGGCCTCGGCGCGGTGACCGAAACGATTTTTGAAAACCGTCTGATTCAAGTTCACGAGTTGAACCGCATGGGTGCGAAAATCAAGCTCGAAGGCAACACCGCAATAATAGAAGGGGTCGAGCGCCTTAAGGGCGCGCCGGTCATGGCCTCGGACCTGCGGGCATCTGCGAGCCTTGTAATTGCGGGGCTCGTCGCTGACGGTCAGACGATTATCGACCGAATCTACCATATCGACCGCGGTTACGAATGCATTGAAGAGAAGCTCCACACGCTTGGGGCCAACATCCAGCGCGTACCGGGCTAGGAGGTAAAGTGGCCAAACTCACCATCGCATTGACCAAGGGCCGAATTTTAGATGAAACTCTGCCGCTGCTTGCCGCGGCCGGAATTGAACCGCTTGAAGATATCCAAAATAGCCGCAAACTGATCTTCGATACCACCTCTCACGAGGTGAAAATTCTGATTCTTCGCGGTGTGGATGTGCCGACTTACGTCGAATTTGGCGCTGCGGATGTCGGTATCTCGGGCAAAGATACGCTGCTTGAGCACGGTGGCCACGGCTATTACGAACCGCTTGATCTCAACATCGCCCGCTGTCGGTTGATGACGGCGGGGCTGCAGGGCCAGGCGCCCAAGGTCGGGCGTATGAAAGTCGCCACCAAATACGTCAATGTCGCCAAACGGTTTTACGCCGCGCAAGGTCGCCAGGTGGATGTGATTAAGCTGTACGGGGCAATGGAGTTGGCACCGGTGTTGGAACTTGCCGATGAAATCGTCGACATAGTCGATACAGGCAATACCTTAAGGGCGAACGGTTTGGAGCCGCGTGAAACCATCGCAATGGTCAGCTCTCGTTTGATCGTAAACAAGGCGTCAATGAAACTGAAGCACTTTCAAATTGAAGCCCTGATCGACGCCGTCGAGTCGGCTGTGGTTGAGAGGCGGCGCCAGGAGTGAACCATGACAAAGCGGAGGCGCCGATGATCCAGAGAATGTCGACGGCTGAGGCCGGATTCGATGAAAACCTTAAACGTCTGCTCGACTGGGAGGGCGCCGGTGGCGCCGAGGTGCAAGCTGCGGTCGACGATATCATCCGCGCTGTGCGGGCACACGGCGACCAAAGCCTGATAGAGCTCACCAATCGCTTCGATAACCGCGAGGTGGCCGGGTTTCAAGAGTTGGTCATCGAGGGGCAGGACCTGGCACAGGCGCTCGAGCGCATCGACCCGCACACACGCGATGCGCTCGGCCTTGCCGCCGAGCGGATTCGCGACTATCACAGCCATCAGCTTCAGGCGTCTTGGCGGTATACCGAAAGCGATGGCACAGTGCTCGGTCAAAAGATCACACCTTTGGATCGCGTCGGCATGTACGTGCCCGGCGGCAAGGCCGCCTACCCGTCATCGGTGCTGATGACGGCCATTCCCGCGAAAGTGGCCGGGGTAAAAGAGGTGGTGATGGTGTCGCCCGCACCGGGCGGGCAGGTCAGTGACATAGTGTTGGCTGCGGCGTATATTGCGGGCGTCGATCGCGTGCTCAGTATCGGCGGCGCGCAGGCCGTGGCGGCGCTTGCCTACGGCACGGAATCGATTCCGAAGGTGGATAAAATCGTCGGTCCGGGCAATATATACGTCGCCACCGCCAAGCGCGCGGTGTTTGGTCAGGTGGCCATCGATATGATCGCCGGCCCCTCCGAGATACTCATCGTCTGCGACGGCGACACCGACCCCGATTGGATCGCGATGGACCTCTTTTCGCAAGCCGAGCACGACGAGAACGCCCAAGCGATTCTGCTGACGCCCAATCTCGGATTCCTGGAGGCGGTGGCTGCCAGCATGGAGCGGCTGCTGCCGACATTGGCGCGCGCAACCATTGCCGCTAAGTCGTTAGCGGCCAGAGGCGCGTTGATTCTGACCAGAAATTTGGACGAGGCCCTGGCGTTGGTGAATTTTATCGCCCCAGAGCACCTTGAGCTTTCCGTCGCCGACCCAGAAGCCGCGCTGCCTGCGATTCGACACGCGGGCGCCATTTTTATGGGGCGTCACACCAGCGAAGCCCTAGGCGATTATTGCGCTGGGCCGAACCACGTTCTGCCCACGGCCGGCACCGCGCGTTTTTCGTCGCCTCTCGGTGTCTACGATTTTCAAAAACGCAGTTCACTGATTTACTGCTCCGAGCAAGGCGCCAGCGAGCTTGGCAAAGTGGCGTCCACCCTGGCAAGAGGCGAGAGCCTTGAAGCCCATGCCCGGGCGGCGGAATATCGAATCAAACGCTGAAGCTCCAGGCCATTGAGCGAGGCGCTGGTGGCGCGCCCGCGCGTTACTCTGTGAGCGGCTTTTTCTCGAGAGTCGCTTCGGTGGTGAACACTGCGCCGTCGCGAACATACTCAATGCCCACGACGTCTCCCGGGCGCGACTCCATCACTTGTTGACGGCCTCGAAGGCCGTTGCCTACCGGTTCGCCGTTAATTTTGACTATGACATCGCCCGGCTGCAGACCGGCCAGTCGCGCCGGACCCGAATCGTCGATGCGAGTGATGACCACGCCATTGGTGGTGTCCAAGCGAAAGATGTTGGCCAGTTGCGGGGTCAAGCTCACCGCTTCCACGCCCAGCCACCCTCGGACCACCTTGCCGAACTCCACTATGTCGTTGACGGTGCGCATGGCGGTATCGGCAGGCACGGCCAGGCCCACGCCGTCGAGATCCGTGTCGCCGAAGCGGTCGACAATCGCGGTGTTGATGCCCAGCAAATTGCCGTGAATGTCCACCAGCGCGCCGCCCGAATTCCCGGGGTTGATCACCGCGTCGGTTTGGATAAAGTTTTCGAAAGGGTTAATGCCCAAGCCGTGCCTGCCCGTGGCCGAAATAATGCCTTGAGTGACCGTCTGACCCATGCCAAACGGATTGCCTATGGTCAGTACAATATCGCCGACGCGCGCCGCTTGCGGGTTGCCGAACGGTATCACGTGCAGGTGCTCCAGTTCGATTTTAAGCACCGCCAGGTCGTTATCGTCGTCGACCCCGACAATGCGCGCTCTCGCCTCTCTGCCGTCGAACATCTGAACGACAATTTCCTCCGCGCCGTAGATTACGTGGTTGTTGGTCAGCAGATAACCGTCGGGCGTGACAATGACCCCAGAGCCCAAGGCCGATTGCATACGCTGTTGTCGGGGGATGTCGGCGTTGTTGTAGAAGTAGCGAAACAGCGGGTAGTTGAACATCCGCTGGCGGGCGCTTTGGACGCGTTTGCGCGTATAGATGCTGACCACCGCCGGCGCGGCGCGGTTGACCGCCTCGGCATAAGAAGTGATCGGCTTGCCGCTGCTGCTCGGGGTTGGCAGCTGGTGGGGCGCAAACCGTGGGTTTAGCTCTGGAAAGATTTGCAGGATAACCAAGCCGCAGAGCAGCCCGATTACCACTGGCCACTTCAAGAATTCAATCATGCGCGTCACCGGTTCAACTCTCTGGGGAGCTGCCGCGTGCCTCCCTTCTTATGACTGCGAACTGTTTTTAGTTCTTCTCGGAATCGTTTGGTTTGGCAGCGCTTAGGGGCTCGGTGTGGGGGCCCGAAGGCGCGGCGTCCTCGTCATGATCTTTCAAACCGAACTCTTCGCTTAGCATGCCGTGGGAGCCCGGAATTTTTGGCGCCCAGTCTTTGGGCGGCTCAACGCCGGACAAATCCAAAGGGTTGTTCAGTCGGTTGTCGCTGGCGGCAATCATATCTTTAGTAATTTCGGTGCTGGTCAAGCGCATCGCACCCTCGGCCAGGTGTTGGTTCAAGTCGCGATAGCTTTGGCTCAGTTCACCGACTTTTTGCGCGGTTTCCATAAAGTGGCGGGCGACATCCTGTTGGTAAGCATTCAATTCCTGCTTTACGCTCGCCAGATTTTGCTCAAGGTGGCGCTGCTGGGTTATAGAGCCGCTGCGCCGGCCAAGCACAACGCCTAAACCGATGCCGACAGCCAAAGCAATTAATCCGGTTAATATCAGGGATTCCACAGCGAACACGTTATTCTCCTTGATGGCATGAAAAGTCACGAAAGACAGCGGCAAAACACGCAGCGACGCCGACGCGCGTTGCTGCATGGCATGATAACCCAAACCGCTTACCGCTGTCGGCCACCAATTGTGGGGTCGCGCCGCTTGAGTGGCTTTGCGGGCTCGCGGTACAGTGGCGCCCTTTTTAAGGCCGCCGTCCAGCGATTTCCATATGAGCCAACTGACCCCCCGAACCCGCTATCAGCAAGACCTTGCTCAAAGCGGCTTTATCCCCGATCCGGCGCAAGAGTTGGCGGTGGCGAAATTGCAGCGCCTCTATGAAGCGCTTTGCAAACGAGAGGCGCCGGCCCGGTTTGGGTTTGTTCGTAGGCTTCTCGGCTCCTCTGAACCCATTAAAAGCCTGTATTTTTGGGGGGGCGTGGGACGGGGCAAAACCTATCTGATGGATTGTTTTTTCGAGACTCTGCCGTTTGAGCGCAAAATGCGCACCCACTTTCATCGATTTATGCGTCGCGTGCACGCCGAGCTGACAGACCTTAAAGGTGAAAAAAATCCCCTTGAAAAGGTCGCCAACCGCCTCGCCCAAGAGGCCGGCGTGATCTGTTTCGACGAGTTTTTTGTCGCCGATATCACCGATGCGATGATCCTCGCGAACTTGCTGAAGGCGCTGTTTGAAAGGGATGTGGTACTGGTGATGACCTCCAATATTGAACCCGACGGGCTCTACAGGAATGGCCTGCAAAGAGCGCGCTTTCTGCCTGCTATTGCTCTGCTAAAAGCGCGTGCGGATGTGGTGCACCTCGATGGCGGCACGGACTACCGGTTGCGAGAATTGAAACAGGTGCCGCTTTTCTACCACCCCAACGACGCCGCCGCGAAGGCCGGTCTCGAACGCGCGTTTGCGCACTTAGTGCCGGATACCGCCGCGATGCAGACAGACGCGCTTTTGAGTATTGAGGGGCGACCGATCCGGGTCAGGCGCGAATGTGATGATGTGGCTTGGTTCGATTTCAGTGCCCTGTGCGACGGCCCGCGAAGCCAGAACGACTACATAGTGCTGGCCAAGGAGTATCACACCGTGATTCTTTCGGACGTGCCGGAGTTTACCGAGGCGATGGACGATCAGGCGCGGCGATTCGTCTATCTTGTCGATGAATTCTACGACCGTAAGGTTAAATTGATTTTATCCGCGCAAAAGCCGCTGTCTGAACTGTACAAGGGCGGCCGATTGAAATTCGAATTCGAACGCACCGTCAGTCGCCTGCTGGAAATGCAAAGCGAAGCCTATCTGGCGCAGGGGCATAAGCCCTAGCTTACCAAGCTTCGGAACATAAGGGCCGGGCACATAACGTGAGGGGTCACAGCACAGCTGCCGTGCCGCAGGTTACGGCTTCGGCGACTTGATTTGCAGGCTGGGCTTCTGTAGTATGCGCGCTCCCAAAACGCCGGGTCGGCTGCGGGCATTGGCGCAGGCCAATTCTGTGGTTTGCCAACCTTTTTGTTGGCTCGACCTGGCGGGCAGGCTTCCCAGCCTGCCCGGGAAGAAATAAACCAATCACCGTAGGCCATAACATGAAGACATACAGCGCCAAAAATGAAACAGTAACCCGTGATTGGTACATTGTTGATGCTTCAGGCAAAACTTTGGGTCGAATGGCCGCAGAGATTGCCCACCGTTTGCGCGGAAAGCACAAGCCAGAATTCACCCCGCATGTGGACACAGGCGATTACATAGTTGTAATCAATGCCGAAAAAGTCCACGTGACGGGCAGAAAGGCGACCGACAAAATGTACCATCACCACACCGGCTATGTCGGTGGTATCAAATCGATCAGCTTCGAAAAATTGATCGACAAGGCTCCCGAGCGCACGATTCAGATCGCCGTTAAAGGTATGCTGCCCCGCGGTCCACTTGGGCGTGCAATGTTCAAAAAACTGAAAGTTTACGCAGGCGATGCGCACCCTCATGCGGCGCAACAACCTCAAGAACTTAACATTTAAGGGAGTCGCATATGCCAGCAGAACAGTATTATGGAACCGGTCGACGCAAGACTTCCACAGCCCGAGTGTTTATCCAGCAGGGCAGCGGAGCGATCAACGTCAACGGTCGTACCCTCGATAGCTATTTCGGTCGCGAAGTGGCTCGGATGATTGTCCGTCAACCGCTTGAGTTGACCGGCAATGTCGATAAATTCGATATTAACATCACGGTAAAAGGCGGCGGCAGTTTCGGTCAGGCCGGGGCTATTCGCCACGGACTTACCCGAGCCTTAATGGCTTACGATGAAACCCTGCGCGGTGACCTGCGAAAAGCCGGTTACGTTACCCGTGACGCTCGTGAAGTGGAGCGTAAAAAAGTGGGCTTGCGCAAAGCTCGCAAGAAGCCGCAGTTCTCCAAGCGTTAATCGCGTTTCGAAGCTATTGGATTTCCTTCAAAGCCCGACTCGTTCGGGCTTTTTTTGTTTGTGCTCAAGGGGTTATTGTCCTTGTCAGAATTTACGAATTTCTTTACCATGTGCCCATTTTGCGCGGGACCTTGGGCGCCTCATATCAGTTTGTCAAAATTTATAATAACGAGGCGCTAAACCTCGTAAACGGCAAACAGATTCCAACTTCACATCTTTTTTATATAGAGCTATCACGGGAGAATGCGTCATGAATAATGACGGTGTAAACCAGAGACGTCGTCGTGTCTTGACGACCTTGACGTCGGTTGTCGGGGCCGCGGGGGTGGTCGGCGTCGCCGTGCCATTTGTCGGATCTTGGAATCCCAGCGCCCGCGCAAAGGCCGCTGGCGCGCCAGTTGAAGTCAATATTTCCAAGCTTGAGCCGGGTTCTATGATTACCGTTGAGTGGCGAGGCAAGCCTGTCTACATCTTGCGTCGTACACCTGAAATTCTCGCGGGGCTGAAGACGATGGAGCCCGCACTGCGCGACCCCATGTCCGAGAAATCCGTTCAGCCCGCTTATGCGACCAACGAGTTTCGCGCCATTAAAGACGAGTACGCGGTGCTTTTGGGTTTGTGTACCCATTTGGGTTGTGCGCCGGGCTTTGAGCCTGAAGTGGGGGCTGTTGATATCGGTGAGTTGGAGTGGCAGGGCGGCTTTTTCTGCAAATGTCACGGGTCTAAGTTTGATTTTGCTGGGCGCGTAACCAAAGGGGTGCCGGCGCCGGTTAACCTCGAAATACCGCCGCACAAATACCTTAGCGACACCACAATACTCATCGGCGAAGACCAGGAGGCGTGATCCAATGACTAAATGGTTATCAAATTTTTGGGAGTGGATCGACCATCGCTTACCTGTACAGCGCGCCTGGGATACCCATATGGGTAAATACTACGCGCCTAAGAATTTCAACTTCTGGTATTTCTTCGGGGTGTTTTCCCTTTTGGTGCTCGTCAATCAGTTATTGACGGGTATCTGGCTTACGATGAACTACGTGCCCTCTGCCGAAGGAGCTTTCGCTTCGGTCGAATATATTATGCGGGATGTGCCTTACGGCGATATTCTTCGGTATATGCATTCAACCGGGGCCTCGGCATTTTTTGCGGTCGTCTATCTGCATATGTTTCGAGGCCTGATGTACGGGTCTTATCGAGCCCCTCGAGAGCTCGTGTGGATTTTCGGTATGTTCATTTACGTGGTGCTTATGGCCGAAGCCTTTATGGGTTATGTGCTGCCCTGGGGGCAAATGTCCTACTGGGGGGCTCAGGTGATCGTCAACCTGTTCGGTGCGGTTCCCGTGGTGGGCGACGATTTGGTTCAGTGGATTCGCGGCGATTATCTTATCTCTGGCGCCACCTTGAACCGATTCTTTGCGCTGCATGTTGTGGCTTTGCCTATCGTTCTTTTGGCGCTGGTGGTGCTGCACATTCTGGCCCTGCACCAAGTCGGTTCCAACAACCCTGACGGTATCGAAATTAAAAAGAACAAGGATGAAAACGGCATTCCCCTGGACGGTATTCCGTTCCACCCTTACTACACGGTTCACGACTTGGTCGGCGTCGCGGTCTTTCTTTTTGTATTTTGCGGCATCATCTTTTTCGCACCCGAGATGGGCGGTTTCTTTCTTGAGTTCGCGAACTTTGAGCAAGCCAATAACTTGAAAACGCCCGAGCACATTGCACCCGTTTGGTATTTCACGCCTTTCTACGCGATGTTGCGAGCCATCACCATCGATATTGGGCCTCTGAATTCGAAGTTCTTAGGGTTCATCGTAATGGCCGGCGGCATCGCTATTTTGTTTGTCCTACCTTGGTTGGATAAAAGCCCGGTGAAGTCGATTCGCTATAAAGGCACTTTCAGTAGGGTGGCCCTGCTGGTGTTTGCGGCCAGCTTCGTAATCTTGGGCTATCTGGGCGTGCAGCCGCCAACCCCGGGGCGTACGGTGCTCGCCCAGGTGTGTACGGCGCTCTATTTTGCCTATTTTATCGGCATGCCATTTTGGACTCGCAGAGAAAAATGTCTGCCGGTGCCCGAGCGTGTGCAAACCAAAGGTTTGGGTTGGCCGTTGGTTCTCGGCGGGCTGGCCCTGTTTATTTTCTTGGTGGTAGCGCCGATCAAAGCGGTTGGCGCCACCGAGGGTGGCGCCTGCGGCACCGTCCCTTGCGAGGAATTTGACGCAGACCTTAGCAATAAGGCCTCGCTGCAATCCGGCGCCAAGTACTACATGAATTACTGTATGGGTTGCCACTCATTAGACTACTCCCGCTATGGGCGCGTCGCCGAGGACCTCGGTATCCCCGAGAAAGTCATGATGCAGAACATGGTGTTTACCGACCAAAAAATTGGCGATTTGATGACCACGTCCATGTCCACCGCGAAATCGAAGGACTGGTTCGGTGTCGCGCCTCCGGATTTGAGTCTCGTTGCCCGGTCGCGCTCGCCGGAATGGCTCTACACCTATTTGCTGAACTTCTACCGCGACGACTCTCGACCGCTCGGGGTGAACAACCGTGTTTTTGTCAATGTCGGTATGCCGCATGTAATGATGGAGCTGCAAGGGCTTCCAGAGTGCGCGCCCGGCCCCAGCTACAACAGCCACGGTCAAAAAGAGCGCAACAGTGTCGGTGAAGAGGTGTCTGTGTCTTGTGGCTCTCTGGTGGTTGGCGAGGAGAAAGGCGCCCTGAACGAACAAGAGTTCCAATCCGTCGTCTACGATCTGGTAAACTTCCTCGAGTACGTGGCCGAACCCGGTGCCGAAAAGCGTAAGCGCATGGGTGTTTTTGTGATGTTTTTCCTCGTGATCTTCCTGATGTTTGCGTGGTTGCTGAATCGCGAATACTGGAGAGATGTACACTGACGCCCGGCAGTCGACCCGCCCGGTGTCAGCGTGCCCACGCCGAAGCGCCTGCAGTGCAAGGTGCCCGCGCGTGGCGAGTGTAAACCAACCAGAAGCCAAACCAGACGGTCTGTGCTTTGACGTTTAATCGTCTAAGACTGTCCGGGTGCCGTCCTGCGTCTCGTGTTCAATCGGTTTGTGAGGTTGAATTCTTAAGCCAATTTGCGCATTTAAAGAAGCGCGGGTAGTCCCGGTGGTCACTTGGTGAGTGTCCTCGGGTACTTACAGAGACAATAGAGGTGGTTTTACATGGGAGTAGTCGCTAAGCGCGCCACTATGACCTTTTTCTCTAATCCGGTGGATCATTACAGTCATAGGGTTAGAATTGTGTTGGCTGAAAAGAGTGTGGCGGTCGACGTGGTCGATGTCGACCCCGCCGAAATCCCACGGGAGCTCAGCCAAGCAAACCCTTATCGCACCCTGCCCACGCTTGTCGACAGAGACCTTACGATCTATGAAACGCGGGTGATGATGGAGTATTTGGACGAGCGCTTTCCGCACCCGCCATTGCTGCCGGTATACCCGGTTACTCGCGCAGAAATACGTCAGTTCATTTACCGACTCGAAACCGATTGGTGCCCTTGGGTGGACAGTATAATCGCCGGCGAAGGCAAAGACGCTGTGACCAAGGCGCGCAAAGACTTACGCGATACTTTAACCGCTATAGCGCCGATTTTCGCCGAGAAGCCGTTTTTCATGAGTGACGAGTTTACCTTGGTGGATTGCTGCCTCGCACCGATTCTTTGGCGACTGCCCAGTCTTGGCATCGAGCTGCCAAAGACCAAACAGACCGCTGCGCTTACGGAATATATGGCCAGAATGTTTGAGCGCGACTCGTTTCTGGCCAGCCTCACCGATGCCGAGAAAGAACTGCGCTCTGGCGGCCTTGGTCTATGAACACCAAAATGACCTCCAGTAAACCCTACCTTATTCGGGCTTTGTACGCCTGGATAGTCGACAACGCCCTGACGCCCTACCTGGTGGTTAATGCGCGCGCAGAACAGGTTTCGGTGCCGCAGCAATACGTGAACAAAGACGGCCAGATCGTCTTGAATATAGCCCCTCGCGCTGTCGTCGGTCTGAAGTTGGAGGGCAGCGTTGTCGCGTTCAATGCGCGCTTTAGCGGTATTCCCACCGATATTTACGTCCCGTGCCACGCCGTTTTGGGTATTTATGCCCGTGAAAACGGTCAGGGAATGATGTTCGACCCTGAAAACCCACCGTCGCCCGAACCTCCCAAGCCCGAGCGCCCCAAAACTAAAAGACAAGTGACGCATCTGCCTGAGCGCAAGCCAAGCCTAAGGGTCGTTAAATGACGGGGTGGTTGCCAGCTCGTCGAGTGGGCCTTTCGCGTCAGTCAGTGTCATATTCATTCTAGTTATAAAAACATACATATAAATGAGTATTTGTTCTTGGTCGTGTCTAGCCGTGTGAAGGGGTTCGTGTTGAAATCGTCTGCTTAAAGCGGAGTATGTTTCGCCTTTGATGTCATCGTTTCTAAAAATTATAATAATTTCGGAGCTATCGTGAGCATTCTGCAACATACACTTGGAATAATGTTCAGCCCCACCAATGAGTGGCAAGTCATTAGAAAGAAGAACCGCAATGCTCTCGAGGTGTTCGTTACACATATTCCGTTTTTGGCATTAATCCCAACGTTAAGCGCCTACATAGGCGTGACCCAAGTCGGTTGGCGAATTGGCGATGGTCATACGGTGAAGTTGACCGCCTCCAGTGCGGCCACTCTATGCGCGCTGGCTTATTTTGCCGTAATCGCCGCCGTGTACTTTTTAGGTGTGTTTATTCATTGGATGTCCAAGACCTACGGAGCCGAAGACCCCGATCAGCAGCGACATTACGGGTCCATGGCGCTTGCGGTCGCCGTTGCCACCCCGGTGCTTATCGCGGGCTTTGCCAACCTCTATCCGCAATTGTGGGTGGTGGTGGGAGCCATGGGGCTCGCCGCTTGCTATGCGATTTATCTTGTGTATGAAGGTACCCCGATTCTGATGAACATCCCTCGGGAGCGGGCTTATATGTATGCATCATCCATCATCACCATCGGCTTGGTGTTGATTGTGTCGGTGATGATGGTGACCACAGTGGTCTGGGGCATGGGCATTGGTCCGATCTATACGGACTGAGCAATTTGAGGGTGCCTAAGCCAAAGGCGGCACTCTTCGGTCGGCCAGCGATGGCTGCCGTGACCGAGGGCTATTATGAAACATTTACCCAATATTATGGATTTCGAAGCCTCTGGGCTGGGCACCGACAGTTTTCCGATAGAGGTCGGCTATTGTCTTAGCTCAGGGGAGCGTTACAGCACCTTAATTCGTCCGGCCGAATCCTGGCAGCATTGGGATCAGCGCGCCGAGCGTCTGCATAAGATTCCGCGTCAATTGCTGCTGGAGAAGGGCCAAAGCCTCGCTGCCGTCGCCCGAAGCTTGAACCGCCGCTTGAGTGGTCAGGTGCTCTTTTCAGACAACTGGGTGGTGGATAAAACCTGGTTGAATCAAATCTATGCGATGGCCAGCATAGCGCCCACGTTTGAGTTAAAACCTATAGAGCGTATTCAGTCGGAGTGTCAATATCTCACCTGGGGCCGAATGAAACAAAACGTAATGCAGGGTATAGGCGAGCAGCGTCATCGCGCCAGCACCGATGCGCGTATTGTCCAGCGGGTGTTTGTTAAAACCTTAGCCGAATGCCGTCCCCAGCACCTTTCCATGGCATAATCGGGGCCGCCAACGCTCGATCGTCATAGCATTGCGCTAGAAGGGAACCCTTTCCAAGCCTGTGTGGCCTCACCGAAACGACAAGCGTCCAGGCATTTTGCCGTTGGCCTTGTGCAGACAAGCAATTCGCATTATCGCAGTATTCGCAGGTGTTAACAGGCGCTCGCGATACATCTAAACATGCGCTTGCACAGAGGTGCGTCAGCCGTTGGTTACCGATTCGCATTAATTCAAATCAGGAGTGATTGATTATGTCAGACCCAATAGTCATTGTTGGCATTGCGCGCACCGCAATGGGTGGTATGAACGGCCTGTTTGCCGAGACCTCGGCGTCAGAACTCGGCGGGCGCGCCATAGCCGGCGCTCTCGAGGACTCGGGCCTCGCGCCCGATCAAGTGAGCGAGGTTCTGATGGGCTGTGTACTGCCGGCCGGCGTCGGTCAGGCGCCGGCACGCCAAGCGGCCTTGACTGCGGGTTTGCCAAAGAGTGTGCCCACAGCGACGGTCAACAAAGTCTGCGGCTCCGGCATGAAAACTGTGATGATGGCCCGCGACAGCCTGTTGGCGGGCACCGCCGAAGTGGTGGTCGCAGGCGGTATGGAGAACATGACCCGAGCCCCCTATATGCTGACCAAAGCCCGCTCGGGCTACCGCCTTGGGCATGGGGAAATTCTTGATCACATGTTTATCGATGGTCTGCAGGATGCCTATCAGGGCCAGTTGATGGGCAATTTTGCGGAGGCTACGGCCGAAAAATACGCGTTCACGCGCGAGCAGCAAGACGAATTTGCAATCCACTCACTCAACAAGGCGACCGCGGCAATCGACCAAGGGCTGTTTAAGCGAGAGATTGTGCCAATCACCTTAAGCACACGCAAAGGCGAGATCACGATCGCAACCGACGAACAGCCGGGCAACGCGAGAATTGATAAGATTCCAACATTAAAACCCGCGTTTAAAAAAGACGGCACAGTGACCGCGGCCAACGCCAGTTCGATTTCAGACGGCGCGGCGGCTCTGGTCTTAATGAAAGCGAGCACAGCAAAAGCACGCGGCTTGACCCCGATCGCAGAAATCAAAGCCCAAGCGCAGCACGCCCATGAGCCCGAATGGTTCACCACGGCGCCGGTCGGCGCGATAAAAAAGGTAATGGAGCAGGCCAATTGGTCGAGCTCAGAAGTCGATCTTTACGAAATCAATGAGGCTTTTGCCGTGGTGACCATGGCAGCTATAACCGAGCTGGGTCTGGATGCCCAGAAGGTTAATGTCCACGGCGGGGCCTGCGCGTTGGGGCACCCATTGGGTGCGTCCGGCGCACGCATTTTGGTTACGCTGATTGCGGCTTTGCAAACCTATGGCAAGAAGCGAGGCATCGCCAGTTTGTGTATCGGCGGTGGTGAAGCCACCGCTTTAGCTGTGGAACTGCTGTAGCGGAAAAGACCGGCGCGCTTGCTAGCAAGCGCGCAACGCAATGCGGTTTTCGCAGCGAGTTCACCGAAGCGGCTTAAAGGCACTTCGCAGGGCAACGTTGCCGCGGGTATGGGCCAGTCGACGGCTCGGCTTCAGCGCGCGTCTATGTACTCGAACACCCGCACCACTTTAGTGACGCCGTCGGTATTGGCGGCCGATTCGGCAACTTTTTTTGCCTCTTGTTCGGTAACCAGCCCCATTAAATAGACCACCCGGTTCTCGACGATCACTTTGATGCGCTCGGATTCGATGTCCGCCAGCAGCACTTTGGAGCGTACTTTGGAAGCCAGCCAATTATCGTTGGTTCTCGAGAAAAAGGTGGCGTTGCTTTGAATTAGCAACTGGTTGTGAACCTGGCGTACTTGGGCGATATTGCGTGCGGTTTCGCCAGCTAACTCCCGCAACTCTCTGCTTGGCACTTCGCCAGTCAATAACACCACGCCGTTAAAGCAGAAGACATTAATATGGGCTTTTTCGAGGCCGGGACCGGTTTTGCGCAGGTTGACCGATATGACGCTTTCGAGCTTTTGGTCGTCCAAATAGGTGCCAAACGAGCGCTTGCCGGCGTCGGGCTGAATAGGCTTTTCGCTGGTGGCGTCCATCACAGTGACGCAACCGTTTAATAACACCAAAGCCACACACGCCAATAAAAATTTGCTTACTTGAATCATCTATTCAATTCCAAAAAGCTTGTGGTCTATCAGGTCGCATAAACAATACAGCAGCAACAGATGAACTTCATGAATTCGGCTGCGTGAGTTAATGGCCGCTCGCAGTTCTATGTCATCAGAGCCGATAAGCGACGAGACATTGCCGCCGTCTCGACCGGTCAAGGCGATGACTTTAAGACCGCGTTCGCGGGCTGTGGAAACGGCTTGCACAAGGTTGGCAGAGTTGCCGCTTGAGCTAATGATTAACAGCACATCCCCTGTCTGCCCCAGTGCGCGAATGGGTTTCGCATATACGTCATGGTGATTGGTGTCGGCAACAATGGCGGTATAGCTTGCCATGTTACTGCCTAACCAAATGGCGGGCAGGCTCGGTCGTTCTTTTTCAAAGCGGTCGATCATATTCGAAGCGAAAATTTGCGCCAGTGCGGAGGAGGTGCCGTTGCCGCACACCAGTATTTTCTTCTCGTCCAGTAACGCCTGAACCAGGCGGTCTGAAGCATCGTTCACCAATGGGGCGAGTTCTTCGCCTATTTGCATCTTGGCTTCGATACTTCTCTGAAAGAGGTTATAGACGCGTTGTGACATCTGGGTTAACCGCCGTTAGCGTCAAAAGCGCCAGCGAGCCACTGTATGGGTTCGTCGGCATCGGGGGTAATGCCCACTATATCAAACCGAATCGAGCGCCGATCAGAGATATGGCGAGCGAGGATATAGTGCTGCGCTGTTTTCATGATTTTAACCTGCTTACTGCGTGTGACAGTTTCAGCCGGTGAGCCAAAACGGTTATGTTTTCGACTGCGAACTTCGACAAAAACTAAATCGTTATCTTGCTCCATAACCAAGTCGACCTCGCCGAACACGCAACTGTAATTGCGCTCAAGTGTCGTTAGGCCTTGTTTGTGCAGCCAGCGCTCGGCCATGGCTTCACCGTCGCGCCCCGCGATCAAGTGCGCGGCGCGAACGGGCTCGGGCCGTCGCTTCGAGAACCGGCTTTTAATAAGACTCACTAAGCTCTTGCGCACGTCCACGCGTAAACTCCGCCCATACCTGGTCTCTGATAATGCGCCCCGATGGCGCTAAAGTGAGCGCACCTGTTTGCCCGTAAAAGCGTGCACCGTTAAACATCTGTAACTGTTTCAGCCGCGGAAAGAGATAAAAACTGTCGACGCCCAGTGCGTAAAGTGACTGAAGCTTGGGGTTGCCGGAGGGGCTGCTTAACAGCACCGATTTCTCGGCCAGATTGTCGTTAAAGTACCAGGGCAAGGTGGAGAACATAATATCGTTCATATCCTGATCTTGCTTCGAGTTATCAATGCCTTCATAGATGTTGCTTGTCGCATAAACGGGTACATCTGATGCGTAGTAGAACGCTAAAGTCGGTTTGATTTGCCGCGCTTGGGCAGCCGAGGCGGCCACGAAAACCGCGTCCAGATCGAGGCGTCGGCGAGGCTCGAATTCGATGCGTCGACCCACAATGCTGCGGATTCTTTTCGCTCGGGCCTCGCTTTCATCAATGTGTAGCGCGTTGCGTATGACGTTGGCGTAGTCATTTCTATCTTCGAAGTGGTACTGCTGTATGGGTTCGCCGCCAAGTTCAGCCCACCTATGTGCATAAGCCGTCGCGCATCGTTCACCCCAAGCGTTGGCAGGAGCGAGGATCAGCATTTGCCGATGGCCGTCTCGCCAAGCTTTTTCGGCCGCAAGACGCGCTTCATCTTCGACACCCAACCCGAACTGAAAGAGGTTGCCGATGTAGCCCAAGGGGTTGTCGACCGTGTTCAGAGCGAGCGTTGGCACGGGCAGATTTAAACGGTTGGAAAGCTGAACAATTTTCTCTTTATCCAAAGGCCCAATCACAAGTTCGGCGCCGTCATCGAGCGCCGTTTGATAAATTAGGTTGATGTCCCCCGATTCCGTGTCATAAAAGCGCAGCCGAAGCGGGGTTGGCTCCTCCGCTGTGTGCTGATAATAGGCAGCCAGCAAGCCATTTCGGATCGCGTCGGCGGCCACTTTCAACCGCCCGGATTCGGGCAATAAAACCGCGACCTGGGAGGCTCGGTTCTCGACCAATTCATTTAACAGCTGTAAATCTGCGGGCAGGTTGAGGCTTGCCGGGTGCTCCGGCCATTGTCGGCGCCATTGTTCGAGTTCGGCCAGTTGCGTGCGCATGTTGGTTTGATTGTGCTTGCTGATCACCGCGAGGCGGTACCAGCCCTCGTGAGCGCGGCTTGTCGCCTCTTGTACCTGCTGCTGGAGTTGCTCGAGCGGCAGTTGCATCAAGGTTTGCCACAGCAGCTCGAAGTTGATTAACGCGTTATTGTTGTCGTCGAGAATTGCCGATAAATGGATGCGCTCATCGATGGCTGTGATGTAATCGCCGAGATCGAACAGCAAAGATGCGCGCGTCTCGCGAATGCGAGCGGTAAGATCCGGTGGGTAGTACGCGAGGTTTTTAAGAAGTTGTTCGCCATTGACATAGGCGAGCCCTAGGCTGCGCTCGCCGGCTTGCGCATTCAGTTGTGCGTTGGCAAGGGCGAAGCGGCCGCGCTCGGGTGCGAAGGCGGGTAGACTGTTTAGCGCCTCTTTTGGCAGCTCTTCGGTCAGGCTTCTGGCCCAGTCATAGTTGCCGGCTTCAAGCAGTGCTTCGATTGCCGAAAGCTCCAGCTGCACCCGTTTTAGAGGTTCGGCTTCGCGCGCGCGCGAAAGAAGGTCTTCTATATACTCTGTCGAAACGCCGCCGGGACCTACTTGGAAGGGGGTGTCGGCCGGTTTAACCGAAGCTTTTTGACAGGAAGTTATCGCCCAAAAAATGAGAAAAATAACCCCAATGCGAGCGTAAGGCTCCATATACTAGCGGCTCCGGTTGAGTCAGAGAGAAAGTAATTGTGAATATGAACGCGAACGGTCGAGCCACTTTGTATATTGTCGCCACCCCGATCGGGCATTTAGCCGATATGGTACCCCGCGCTGTCGATATTCTCCAAGCTGTCGATTTAATCGCCGCTGAAGACACCCGCCACAGTGGCCGGTTGCTGGCCCACTTCGGTATTCGCACGCCCATGATCGCCTACCACGACCACAGCAGCGAAAGCAAAGTTCAAAATCTTATCGAGCAACTCGAGCTTGGCAAAAACATCGCTCTGATCGCCGACGCCGGCACGCCTTTGATCTCGGACCCAGGCTATCGTTTAGTGCACCAGGCGCGCGCGCGCGGCATCACCGTCAGTCCGATACCGGGCGCTTGTGCGTTAATTGCGGCACTTTCGGCCAGCGGTTTACCCTCGGATAAATTCTGTTTCGAAGGCTTCCCCCCCGCGCGCCAGTCGGCGCGCAAGCAATGGCTGCAAGCGCGACAAACCGAGGAGCGGACCTTGATCTTTTACGAGTCGACGCACCGGTTAATGGCAAGCCTGGAGGACATGATTGCGGTTTTCGGCGCGCAGCGACCAGGCGTCATCGCCCGGGAAATCAGTAAGGCTTTTGAAACGTTTCTTCAAGGGACGCTGGCGGAGTTAAAAGAGCTGCTGCTCGCCGACACCAATCAGCAGCGCGGCGAATTTGTGATTATGCTCGGCGGTGCGCCCGCCCCAGCGGACGAGGCGGGCGAACAACAAGCCCGGCGCACCGTCGAGATTCTGTTGTCCGAGGGCCTGGGGGTGAAGCAATCCGCTCAGATTGCCGCCAAGTTGACCGGCGTCAAAAAGAATTCGTTGTACCAATACGCGTTGAGTGTCAGCCAGCGTTGACCTCTTGCGGGCTATTTCAAGGTTTGCCAGCGCTCAAACGAACACCCTGGCGCAGCGAACGGTTAGCCAATTTTGAGCATGACCCGCTCGCATGGCGACAATAAGGTTCCTGGGGATTGCGCAAACCCTTAATGATTGATATTTTGCCGGCAGAGTTGGCTGGGCAGTCGCTTTTGCGTGCAAAAGAGGAAAGTCCGGGCTCCATTGGGCAGAACGCCAGGTAACGCCTGGGAGGCGCGAGCCTACGGAAAGTGCAACAGAGAGTATACCGCCCGGGCAACCGGGTAAGGGTGAAATGGTGCGGTAAGAGCGCACCGCGCCACTGGTAACAGTGTGCGGCGATGGTAAACCCCGTTCGGAGCAAGACCAAATAGGAATCCAAAGGCGTGGCCCGCGCTGGATTCGGGTAGGTCGCTTGAGTTGCGCGGTGACGCGTGACCTAGATGAATGACTGTCCTCGACAGAACCCGGCTTACAGGCCGACTCTACTTTT
>CAZING010000027.1:0-24598 GCA_964540505.1 uncultured Cellvibrionaceae bacterium
TCCGGTGCCTGTTGCGGCTCTTCGCTTAAACCTGTGTCATCGGGGCGCCACAGAGGGTCGGACAAGGGTTGGCCTTGTTTGGCGGCGTCGGCGACTTTTTTGTTAAAGCCCGCGAGGTTGCGCACCCCAAGTGCGGCCATTAACTTATAGCGGCGCTCCATCTCGCCGACGCACCAGCGAAGGCCCGTGGCCGCGTCTTTCATGTCGGTGACAACCGGCGCAAGCAGATGCGGTATGCCTTCGTATATGGATAACTCGAGCATTTTCGGGTCGACCAGCATCAAGCGCACCTCCTCCGGTGTCGCCTTGTACAGGATGCTGAGCAACATCGCGTTGACGCCCACGGATTTACCCGAACCGGTGGTGCCGGCGACCAGCAAATGCGGCATTCGCGCGAGATCGGCGATCACCGCCTGACCGGAGATGTCGTGGCCGAGGGCGAGGGTCAGCGGTGACCGAGAACGGTCGTAGGCTTCTGAGGCGATAATTTCCGACAGGCGCACGATCTCCCGCTCTTGGTTCGGTATTTCGATGCCGACCACGGATTTGCCTTCGATTACCTCCACCACACGCACACTGATCACCGCCATAGACCGCGCGAGGTCTTTGGCCAAATTGGTGATACGGCTGACTTTAACACCCGGAGCGGGTTGAATTTCAAAGCGCGTCACCACAGGCCCCGGAAGCACCGCGGTCACCTCTGCGACTATTCCGAAATCTTTCAGTTTGAGCTCGAGCAGCCGCGACATGGCCTCCAGCGACTCCGCCGAGTAGCCCTTTTTATCGGTCTTTTGGGGGGCATCCAGCAGGCTGACAGGCGGCAACTCGCCAATGACCGGCCCGTCGAAAAGGCTCTGTTGTCTTTCTTTTTGCACGCGCAGACTCGGCGCGCTCGGCTTGGGCGCACTGGTGATAGTCGGCGGCAGGCGATTCTCTTGTTGTTTGGCGTGTTCGCGAGAGGCAGCGCGTCGCTTTTGCACGACTTCAGCCACCTGTTTTTTCTCTTGGCGCCGACTTTGCCAGTGCTGCCAGCGCGCGGCGGCAGCCCGCGAGAGCCCAAGCAAGCTGGCGCCAATCCAGTCCATTAGCGTAATCCAGGAAAAGTCGATAAAAATCGTCATGCCGAATAAAAAAATTGCGAGCAATACCAAAGTGCCACCGGCAAGCCCGAACGCCGCGTCCACCGCCGAAGCCGTGGTAATGCCCAAAAGCCCGCCGTGAGAAAACGGCATGGGTGGACCGTCCAGACCGAAATACTGGACCATAAGCCCAGTGGCCGAGACCATGATCAGGCAAAGCCCGACGAACCGCAACGCGATCATCAGTGGGTCGAACAAAACCCCCGAGGCATCTTTTAACACTCGCCAAGCCTGATACATCAGCATGACTGGAAACAGAAACGCGATATAGCCAAACAGCGAAAAGCAGACGTTGGCGACCCAGGCGCCTGCGGGGCCGGCGGCGTTCTGTATGGTATCGGTCGAGCTCACCCGCGCCCAGTTGGGGTCGTTGGGGCTAAAAGTGAAAAGCGACAAGGCCAGAAAAGCGCAAAGGGCCAGGGTTGTGATTAACACGCCTTCGCGCATAGCCCGGCGGACAATAGGAGCCCGCTGAGGCCGCTCTTCTAGCGCTCTTGTGGGTTGTTTTGCCTTCAATGTTTTACTCGCTTGCTTCAAATTAAGACTCTGCGCTCGGAAGAATGCTATCACTAAAATGCTATTTATCTGAAAATCAATACGTTATCACGCAAACCTAAAGTACAATCGGAGCGCTCTTATAGTTTTTTAATGGCGGCTATTGTAGCGGCTATACACTCTTGTGGGTTACCTTTCCCACCTCGACGTGCATACTTGCTCACCGGAAGGTAGCTTCGGGTTGAATTTCCAGGTTGTGCACCCATATAGAGCACCAAAATTGGCCTTATACCTGATAAGGAAACCTTATTATGAGCGATCCCAAACACCACCGCCTGATCATCCTGGGCTCCGGACCCGCGGGTTACTCCGCAGCTGTCTATGCGGCGCGAGCAAACCTCAAGCCTGTGTTGATTACCGGAATGCAACAAGGTGGCCAGCTGACCACCACCACCGAAGTCGAGAACTGGCCCGGCGGCCACGCGGAACTTCAGGGCCCCGAGCTGATGGTGGACATGCAACAGCACGCCGAACGCTTCAATACCGAAATCCTGTTCGATCACATTGAAAAGGTGGATTTAACACAGCGTCCTTTCATTTTGGAAGGCACCGAGCGTTACAGCTGCGACGCGCTGATTATCGCCACCGGCGCATCGGCGCAATACCTTGGCCTCGAATCTGAACAGGCCTTTCAGGGCCGCGGCGTCAGCGCTTGCGCCACCTGCGACGGGTTCTTCTATCGAGACCAGAAAGTGGCCGTGATCGGCGGCGGCAATACCGCGGTCGAAGAGGCGCTGTATCTGTCGAACATCTGTAAAGAGGTGGTCCTTATTCACCGACGCGACAGCCTCCGCTCCGAGAAAATCCTACAAGATCGCTTGCTCGAGAAGGCTCGCAGCGGCAACGTGACCCTGCTTTGGAATCACACCTTGGATGAGGTCTTGGGCAATGACCAAGGCGTGACCGGCGTACGCGTTAAAAGCACCCAGGACGACAGCGAGCAAACCATCGACCTGAGCGGTGTGTTTGTCGCCATCGGGCACAAACCCAATACCGGCATTTTTGACGGCCAGCTTGAGATGGCAAACGGCTACATAGTGGTTAAGAGCGGTCTTGCCGGCAACGCAACGGCCACCAGCGTCCCGGGCGTCTTTGCCGCAGGCGATGTTGCCGACCACATTTACCGCCAGGCGATCACCTCTGCCGGGTCGGGCTGTATGGCCGCGCTGGATGCAGAAAAATACCTCGATAACTGACCGTCCGTTTGCGCAAGTGGTCACGAATTCGCACACCAAAGGGCTTAACCGCCCTTTTTTTTGTAAGCGGTTTCGAGCCCGAGCCCGAGCATTTGCACGCAGGCCAATCGCACCTATGAATGGCAGTATCGGAGGCTGACACCTTGCCACTGACCTGGCTGACAGACGATTGCGACGCGTTTCCTTCGACCAAGCTCGCGCTTAAGGACCCGAACGGGCTTCTCGCCCTGGGCGGAGATCTCTCCCCTGAGCGGTTGGTCAGCGCCTACCGTAGGGGCATATTTCCTTGGTTCAACGATGCCGACCCCATCCTCTGGTGGTCGCCCTCGCCGCGCACGGTCATCATACCCGGGCAGGAGCACTGCTCCGCCAGTATGAAAAAGTTCCTCCGCCGAAGCCCTTGGCGGGTTTCGGTCGATACCCGCTTTGATGAGGTGCTTGAGAGCTGCGCAACTGCGCGCTCTTGCGGTACCTGGATCACCGCGCCGATGCGCGACGCATACGCTCGCCTGCACCGCTTAGGCCTTGCCCACTCGTTTGAAGTCACCGATGGTCCGCGATTGCTCGGCGGTCTTTACGGTGTGGCTTTGGGTCGGGTCTTTTTTGGCGAATCGATGTTCAGCCGGGCCGATAACTCCAGCAAGCTCGCGCTGATCACCCTAAGCCGCTGGCTTAATCACAACGGCTTTGTGCTGTTAGACGCCCAGGTCGACAGCGACCATTTGACGCGCATGGGTGCCATTAGCCTAACGCGCGAATCCTTCGAAAAAACAGTACAATTGAACACCACATTTGCAGCAATCGAAGCACTCCAGGCGAATTGGCGCGCGGTGCAAGGTAGATACCTCTCACGTGAAGGACATATCCAAGCTTAAGTTGTACGCCACCCACGAGCACCCTTGCAGCTACCTGAGCAACAAGGCGGCGACCACGGTGTTTGTCGACCCCAATGCCAAGATCGACGGCGAGCTTTACAGCGAGCTGTCCGATTACGGCTTTCGTCGCAGCGGCCACCACCTGTATCGGCCGCACTGCCAACAATGCCAAGCCTGTGTGCCGGTCAGAATCCCGGTTCAGGAGTTTCGGCCCAACCGAAGTCAGAAGCGGTGCCTGAACCGCAACCGGGATCTCAACCGCCAAGTGGTCGACCATATCAACACCGAAGAACATTACCGACTCTATGAGCGGTATATCACGCTGCGCCACTTTGATGGCGATATGTACCCGCCGAGTCGGCAGCAGTACTCGGACTTTCTAAGCAGCGAATGGGGCGTCACACAGTTTTTGGAGTTCCGGGCCGCCGAGCGGCTACTGGCGGTGGCCGTGTGCGACCGCTTAGCCCATGGCCTCTCGGCCATTTACACCTTCTTCGATCCAGGCGAACCCGGACGCAGCCTGGGTACCCAAGCGGTGCTGAGCCAAATTGAGCTTGCCGGCGAATGGGAGTTGCCTTACGTATATCTCGGCTACTGGATAAGAGATTGCGACAAAATGAACTACAAAAGTACATTTCGGCCGCTGCAAATGTACGTCAACCAAACCTGGACACAGTTCGATTGATCCGAGCTGTAAGCCAATAGTACTGCGCGGCGCCGGGCACTCGATGATTTATTTTCCGATTTGAAGCGCAGGAAACTTGGAACCCCTGGCTAAATAAGGCAAAATGCGCCTCATTTTACGGGTCCTCGCCGGTTACAGCCTCGCTAAACTGGGGTTTTACACGGCATTTTTTACGCGAATTTCGCAACTTAACCCAAACTCGAACCTATTGAGGAAGGCCTCTGAATGGCAAAAGAAGACAATTTTGAAATGGAAGGTGAAGTGGTAGATACACTGCCCAACACCACCTTCCGAGTGAAGCTCGAAAACGGGCACTTAGTAACCGCCCATATTTCTGGAAAGATGCGCAAAAACTACATTCGAATTCTGACCGGCGATAAGGTCAAAGTTGAACTCACGCCTTACGACCTCTCCAAAGGCCGTATAACTTACCGGGCCCGTTAGCAGCAGAGCCCTTAAGCGGGCTCCGCCTCCAGCACAAGCTCTCCGTCCTTGACCAGAATCTCCACCTCACCGCCTTTGTCGCTGAGCGTTCCGAATAGCACCATTTCGGCGAGCGGCTTTTTGATTCTATCTTGAATAATGCGGCTCATGGGTCGTGCGCCCATTTTCGCGTCATAACCGTGCTCCGCCAGCCAGTCGCGCGCCTCGGCACTGACATTGAGCGTGACTTTTTTGTCGTCTAGCTGGGTTTGCAGTTCGGTTAGGAACTTGTCGACCACCGTGCGAATCGTGTCGATAGACAGCGAGCCAAACTGAATGACGCCATCCAAGCGGTTGCGAAACTCCGGCGAAAAGGTTCGCTTGATGACCTCCATTGCGTCGGTGGCGTGATCCTGCTTGGTGAAACCGATAGAGGCTCGACTTGAGGCTTCGGCGCCGGCGTTGGTGGTCATTATCAGCACGACATTGCGAAAATCCGCGGTACGGCCGTTGTTGTCGGTTAACTTGCCGTGATCCATCACCTGCAAAAGCAGGTTATAGACATCGGGGTGCGCCTTTTCGATCTCGTCCAACAGCACCACACTGTGCGGGTGCTTGGTGACGGCTTCGGTCAGCAAGCCGCCCTGGTCGAAACCAACATAGCCTGGGGGCGCACCGATCAAGCGCGACACCGTGTGCCGCTCCATGTACTCGGACATATCAAAGCGCAAAAGCTCCACGCCCATCGCCGAGGCCAACTGCCTGCAAAGCTCTGTTTTACCCACACCCGTAGGTCCGGCAAACAAAAACGAGCCGATGGGCTTTTCGCTCGAGGCCAGCCCCGCGCGCGACAGTTTGATCGCCGCGCCTATGGCGCTGATCGCTTCGGGTTGACCGAACACGGTCATACTCAATGCGTCTTCGAGTTTAGCCAACTGCTCTCGGTCGGTTGAGGACACGGATTTCGCTGGGATGCGCGCGATTGTGGCAATAATGTTTTCGATATCTCGAACACCGACCTGCTTCTTACGCTTGCTCGGCGGTTGCAACTGCTGATAGGCGCCAGCCTCGTCTATCACGTCGATGGCTTTATCCGGCATAAAGCGGTCGGTGATGTATTTGTTGGCAAGCTCCGACGCGGCTCTAAGCGCGGCATCGGTGTATCTCAACTCGTGATGCTGTTCGAAGCGCGACTTGAGGCCTTTGAGAATCTTATAGGTGTCGTCCACCGAGGGCTCGTTGACGTCGATCTTTTGGAACCGGCGCGACAGCGCTCGGTCTTTATCAAAGATGCCTCGATACTCCTGAAAGGTCGTGCTGCCGATGCAACGAAGCTCGCCTGTGGTCAACAAGGGCTTTAGCAGGTTGGAAGCGTCCATCACCCCACCGGAAGCCGCGCCGGCGCCGATGATGGTATGGATTTCATCGATGAACAACACCGCTTTCTTACGTTTTTTAAGCTCTGCCAGCAACCCTTTAAAGCGCTTCTCAAAATCCCCGCGGTATTTGGTGCCCGCAAGCAGCGACCCCAGATCGAGGGAATAGACCACGCTGTTGCTAAGGATCTCCGGCACTTGCCCGTCGATGATCTTTTTCGCCAGGCCTTCGGCAATCGCCGTTTTACCGACACCGCTCTCACCCACCAACAGGGGGTTATTCTTGCGGCGCCTTGCGAGGATCTGAACCACGCGCTCGACTTCGGAGTCACGGCCCACCAGCGGGTCGATACGGCCTTGGGCGGCCATATCGTTCAGGTTGGTCGCGTAGGCGTCCAAGGGGTTGGCTGTAGTGCTTTCTGTGCCGCCGGAAACGGACTCCTCGTCCGACTGCTCGTGATGAGAAGCGTCGTCATGATGCGTCTCGCCCGAGACCTTGGTAATGCCGTGCGTGATAAAATTCACGACGTCGATACGGGCGATACTTTGCTGTTTTAGGTAGTAAACCGCCTGGCTTTCCTGTTCGCTGAAAATAGCGACCAGCACGTTCGCCCCGGTGACCTCGGATTTGCCAGAAGATTGGACATGAAAAACGGCACGCTGCAAGACTCGCTGAAAGCCAAGAGTCGGTTGCGTTTCGCGCTCGTTATCGGCTTCCGGAATTAATGGCGTGGTGGAGTCGACAAACTCCACCAGCTCCTGGCGCAGCACCCCGAGGTTAGCACCACAGGCGCGCAGCACATCCGCGGCGGCTTCGTTGTCAATCAATGCCAGCAAAAGATGCTCAACCGTCATGAACTCATGGCGTTTTGAACGGGCGCCTTTGAAGGCAAGATTCAGGGTGACTTCTAATTCTTTACTCAACATCTTTCACGTACCATCTTCAAAGCTTACCAATCGAAGCCTATGAGTCGTCGCCCTCCACGGTCTCTATTTCACACAGTAGAGGGTGTTCATTGTCACGAGCGTACTGATTGACCTGAGCGGCTTTAGTCTCCGCAACGTCTTTGGAATACACCCCACAAGTCGCCTTGCCTTCGGTGTGTACCACCAACATAATCCGGGTTGCTCGCTCCCGGTCCATCGAAAAAAAACGCTCCAAAGTTTCGACAACAAACTCCATAGGAGTGTAGTCATCATTAAGCATCACCACTTTGTACAAAGGTGGTTTCTTCAGTTTGGGCTTTTGTTGTTGTATGACAACATCGCCCTCACCAAAATCAGGATCGCCGGAACCGCTCTCAGCGGCGCTCCTTATGTGCTCTATTGATAATGGTAGCTTAAGAATTTCGACCTTTCCCATGTGACTTCTGAATAACAATTGCAAAAAAATTGAGGCGCCATTCTAACCCAGCTTGAGGACCAGGTTGTAAAATTCCACAACTATGGGTCGAAAAACTTGACATAGTAATACGACTTGATTACAAACTGCCTCAAGCAATGGATTACGACTCTGTCTATAAGAATAAATTCCCCTTTTAAAGGAGCGGTTACAGGGGACGAACTCAACAAAGGATCCCATCATGCCAAGCGGTACTGTCAAGTGGTTTAACAACGCTAAAGGTTTTGGCTTTATTCTTCCCGAAAGCGGCGGCGAAGACCTGTTTGCGCACTACTCGTCCATCGAAATGGAAGGATACAAAACCCTAAAAGCCGGTCAAGCGGTTGAATTTGATGTCATTAAAGGCGATAAAGGCATGCACGCGACGCACATACGCGCAGCAACTGCTGCCGGCGAATCGACCGGCGCGACGCTGGGCGAATCGGCCAATACCGGCACTTACGCAACAGAAAACGCTTAAAGCCTCTGCAACTGGACTCTAAAGTCCCGCATACAAGCGGCAACACCCCGCCCCGGCGGGGTTGCGCTCGCCCCGTCCTGCCGCAATCGGTATGATTAACAATCGCTGGTGCCTGGATTGTTATGTCGAACCTCATACTTTTTAATAAACCCTTTCAAGTTTTGTCACAATTTACCGACAGAGAAGAGACGCGAGACACTCTGGCGACTTACCTCGACAACCGCGCGTGCGCGGGCTTTTATCCTGCGGGCCGCCTCGATTACGACTCCGAAGGCTTAATGGCATTGACCAACGATGGCGCACTGCAAAACAAAATCGCGTCACCGGCCGCAAAAATGACCAAAGTCTACTGGGTTCAAGTGGAGGGCTTGGTTGACGATGCGGCCTTAAATTCCCTCCGACAAGGGGTTCTTTTGAAGGACGGAATGACGGCGCCGGCAAATGCCACAATCATTCCCGAACCGCCCGTCTGGATCAGAAAACCGCCGATCCGCCACCGCCCGTCGCTCGCCACCAGTTGGTTGCAGCTCGAAATTTGCGAAGGCCGTAACCGCCAGGTCAGAAGAATGACAGCCGCGGTGAATTTGCCGACGCTTCGCCTGGTCCGCATTCGCATAGGGCCCTGGCAACTGGCAGGCATGCAGCCGGGTGAATATCGCCTCGAAACCGTTCACCTGCCGAAACGCCCGCGCCAAGATACCCCTCGCCGGAGACGCTCATGAGCGCTGACTACCCGCATGTCACAGTCGCAGTGGTGGTCGAGCGCGACGACACCTATCTGTTGGTGAAAGAAAACGCCGAGCAAGGCGAGGTCTTCAATCAGCCGGCCGGGCACCTGGAGTTGAATGAATCCCTATTCGACGCGGCGCGCCGTGAAACCCTGGAGGAAACCGGCTGGCACATAAGGCTCGATGGCTTTCTCGGGCTCAGCCAATATCGCTCGCCCACCAATGGCGTCACCTACATAAGAGTCAGCTTTGTCGGCTCTGCGATCGCGCAGGCCGAAAACCCAACACTCGATCCCGACATACTATCGGTGCACTGGCTCTCTTGGGCGGAAATTCAAGCCCTGGATAACCTCCGAAGCCCAATGGTGCTGCGGGACATTGAACGCCTGCGGGCGCAACAAGACCTGCCCTTGACGGCGGTCGCCGTACTAAACATCGGCGAGCTCGGTTAAACTACGCCTTTAAAGCTTCTTAGGTAAATCATGACCAATCTCAGCAACACTCGGGTCATAGTCGGCATGTCCGGCGGCGTGGACTCCTCCGTCAGCGCCCTGTTATTGCAACAGCAGGGGTATCAGGTGGAGGGGCTGTTTATGAAAAACTGGGACGAAGACGACGGCACCGAATACTGCTCGGCGAAACAAGACCTCGCCGATGCGAAAAGTGTCTGCGATCGCCTGGGCATCCCTTTGCACACAGCGAACTTTGCCGCCGAATACTGGGACAACGTTTTCGAGCACTTTCTGGCGGAGTATCGCGCCGGTCGCACCCCCAATCCCGATATTCTGTGTAATAGGGAAATCAAATTTAAGGTGTTCATGGACTATGCTCGCGTGCTTGGCGCCGATAAAATCGCCACGGGGCACTACGCCAGAACCCAAACCGAGAACGGCCACACCTACCTGAAAAAAGGGCTCGACCCGAACAAAGATCAATCGTATTTTTTGCATGCCGTGGGTGAGGTGGAGTTCGCGGCCAGCCTGTTCCCGCTGGGCGAGCTCGAAAAGCCAGAAGTCCGTCGGCTCGCTGCCGCGCATGGCTTAAGCACCCACGGGAAAAAAGACAGCACCGGTATCTGCTTTATAGGCGAGCGACGCTTTAAAGATTTCCTGGCTCAGTACCTGCCTGCGCAGCCGGGGCTCATCAAAACACCGGAGGGCGTCACGCTCGGCGAACACAGCGGGCTGATGTACCACACCATAGGCCAGCGCCAGGGCTTGGGCATCGGCGGCGTCGCTGGCGGCGATGAGGCGCCTTGGTATGTGGCCGCCAAGGATCTTGCCCAAAATGAACTCATAGTGGTTCAAGGTGGGGACCACCCTCTTTTGCTGTCCAACCGGCTGCATGCCACTGATGTCCACTGGATCAACGGCGCGCCGGCGTTGGGCGAACCGCTCGAACTCGCCGCCAAAACCCGCTACCGCCAACCCGATCAGAGGTGCCGTTTAACGGTTTTACAAGAGACCGTTGAGATCGAATTCGAACAACCTCAGCGCGCCGTCACCCCCGGTCAGTCCGTCGTCTTTTACGATAATGACATCTGCCTCGGCGGCGCGGTGATCGCCTGCGCATCTCACTGATCTCTTATTGAAAACAGCTAAGGATTGACGCTTTGAGTGAAAACCCATACGCCACCACAATCGCGTTGGCAGGTCTTGCCCAGGCTGTGGTCCGCGTGAACGACCTTGCGACAACCGGGTATCTCCATACGCAGGATTTCGAAATCGCGGTGCGGAGCCTGTTCAAATTAAACCCAGATAACGTGTTGGATGTGTTCGGCGGCGACAATGCAAACTTAAGAACTGGCTTTAAGACACTTATAGATCTTATTGAAAATCCAAGAGAAACTAAAGTTAACCGCCATCTTTTTGGATACAGTTTTGGTGTGTTGCACCTGCAAAAGAGATTGTCCAAAGACCGCCGCATGCTCGCGACGCTTAGTCAGCGCCTCGAACAATGCCAGCACCAACTCGAGCACTTCGGCCCCACGCACGATAACGTCATAGCCAACCTTGCGGATATTTATTCGACCACCATCAGCACCTACCCGTTTCGCATACGGGTGATGGGCGAGTATCAATACCTCCAGCAAAAGCGGGTAGCTGACCAGGTGCGAGTGTTGCTTTTTGCCGCCATTCGAGCGGCGACGCTTTGGCGCCAATCGGGCGGCGCGCGCTGGCAATTGGTGTTTCACAAGCGCCGCACTTGCACACAAGCGCGCACGCTTTTGGATGCGTTGCCGAGCTTGCACTAGCGGGCTTATTCCAAGCCTGCCAACTCACAAATAACGCGCAAGTGCGGCGAACCGTTACCTGGTTTCAGCATGACCCACGAGCGCCTGACGCTCTTAAGCGACTGTGCCTGGCGAAAGCCAGGCCTGTAGCAGCGCGCGCTCAGGCAGCGACAATTCGTTAAATCACGTATCATTACGCACCCCCAGTTACTAACACAAACGAGCATTACGATGAATTTAAGTTCTTTGACCGCAGTTTCTCCGATCGATGGCCGCTACGGCAGCAAAACCGAGAGTCTGCGAGGGATATTCAGCGAATTCGGCTTGATCAAAGCGAGGGTCGAGGTTGAAGTCCGCTGGCTACAGAGGTTGGCCGACAATCGGGAGGTGTCTGAGGTCGACGAGTTCGGCGCCGACACCACTGCGTTTTTGAACCGGCTGATTGCCGAGTTTTCCGAAGAGGACGCACAAGAGATAAAACGCATCGAAGCCACCACAAACCACGATGTCAAAGCTGTGGAGTACTACTTAAAACACAGGTTCAACGACGACCCAGCGCTCAAAGCGGTCTCCGAATACGTCCATTTCGCCTGCACCTCTGAAGACATCAATAACCTCGCGCACGCGTTAATGCTTAAAACCGGCGTGCAACAAGTCTTACTGCCGGAGTTGGACGCAATAGTCGGTGCGGTCGCCAAGCTGGCCAAAGCCAACGCCGAGGTTGCGATGCTGTCGCGCACCCACGGTCAGACCGCGTCGCCCACCACGCTCGGCAAAGAGATGGCGGTATTCGCCTCGCGGCTGCAGCGCCAGGTCGCGCAAATACGACAAATATCCTTTTATGGGAAGATCAACGGCGCGGTTGGTAACTACAACGCCCATATGGCCGCCTACCCCGATATAGACTGGCAGGCGAACGCAGAAATTTTTGTCAGTGGGCTTGGCCTGAACTGGAACCCTTACACCACCCAGATTGAACCCCACGACTACATCGCAGAACTGTTTAATGCCATTGCCCGCTTCAATACGGTGTTGCTCGATTTTAACCGCGACTTATGGGGGTATATTTCGTTGGCCTATTTCAAGCAAAAGACCGTCGCTGGGGAGGTGGGCTCGTCGACCATGCCGCACAAGGTTAATCCGATCGACTTCGAAAACTCCGAAGGCAATCTCGGCCTCGCCAACGCGGTATTCGAGCACATGGCCGCAAAATTGCCAATTTCACGATGGCAGCGCGACCTCACCGACTCCACGGTGCTGCGCAACATGGGCGTCGGCTTTGGCTACAGCCTGATCGCCTACGCGTCGGCACTAAAAGGTATTGGCAAACTCGAAACCAACCGACCGGCTATAGCCAAAGACTTAGACAACGCCTGGGAGGTCCTCGCCGAGCCGATTCAAACCGTAATGCGCCGACACCGAATCGAGCAGCCCTACGAAAAGCTTAAAGCCCTGACCCGTGGGCAGGCGATAACCCGCGAGACGCTGCACGCGTTCATCGACACTTTAGAGCTGCCCGCAGAGGTCAAAGCTCGGCTGCTCGAGCTGACGCCGGCCAGCTATATCGGCAATGCGCAGCAGCAAGCCGAGGAGATTGACCGGCATATTCACCAGATTCGCTCGTAACTAAAAAGGTTTATATAGAATGTCCAGCTCGATATTGACCCATCTCGGCGAGATGGACATAGCGACATTTCTCGAGCGCTACTGGCAAAAAGCGCCTTTATTCGTCGCCGGCGCACTGCCGAAGATTGAATCGGTCGACCCCGACATTTTAGCCGGGTTCGCACTTGAGCCCGAAATTGAAAGCCGTTTGGTGATCGAGCGCCCGGTCGCGGGCGCGCCGCTGGCGAGCGCGTGGGAAGTGCTGCACGGGCCGTTTGAAGAGTCGGTATTCGAAAGCTTGGACGAGCACCACTGGAGCTTACTTATCCAGGCCGTGGATCACCTGGTGCCGCATCTTCATCATTTGCTTGAACGTTTTAAGTTTATTCCAAGCTGGCGTCTCGATGACATTATGGTGAGTTACGCCACAGACCAAGGCAGTGTCGGGCCGCATTACGATCATTACGACGTTTTTTTAATTCAGGCGCAAGGCGTGCGGGAGTGGCGCATCGGCGGCCCGTGTGCCAGCACCACACCCATGCGCGATGACGTGTCGATGAAGCTTCTTCGCGAATTCGACACTGAACAGACGTTTACCGCGCGACCCGGCGACTTGCTCTATATACCGGCGCACATCGCGCATTGGGGCATCGCCCAAGGCGAAAGCGTCACCTACTCGATCGGTTTCAGAGCACCTTCGCACGCCGAGATGTTGGACGAATTTGCCACGCATCTCGGCGAGTCTTTGACAGAGCATCATCGCTATCAGGACCCGGACCTTAAAGTGCGCACCAACCCCGGCGAGATCACCCCGGCCGATAGCGACCGCGCCCATCGAATTATTCTGGAGGCAATGGCCTCTCGACCAGACTTTGCCACTTGGTTTGGCCGCTATATGACCGAGCCGCGCCGAAGTTCGCTCACCTTTTCGCCGCCGCGCATCGGCTACCTGTTGCCGGATGTGCGCTGCGCGTTTATAGCGACAGACCAAAGCCGGGCACAATTGTTTGTCAACGGCGAGACCTTTAATACGAGCTTGTCGTTTGCGCAACAACTGTGTCGCGAACGCACAGTTGATCACGAACACCCAACGGGCGAAGAGCAGGCGCTAATAAAGTCGCTTAAAGACGAGGGTTGGCTGGTGTGACACCCTTTAGCGTCTCAGCTGTCAACTGGATAACGCACAGTAAACAGTTGCGTCGCATCCGGCTGGCGGTCTTTGTGCATGAACAAAAGGTACCCGAACACGAAGAATGGGACGAAGACGACTTTAAAGCCACCCATTTGCTTGTTAGCACTGCGCAAGGCGAAGCGATTGGCACCGCACGACTTCTGGACAACGGAAAGATCACGCGCATGGCCGTTTTGGCCGGTTACCGCAACCGTGGCGCCGGTTCGCTTATGCTGCAATTTGCGTTGGCGTTTCTCACAGACAAAGGCTTGGAAACCGCTTGGCTGCACGCGCAAATCCAAGCCCAAGAATTTTATGCGAGGCACGGGTTTCGCCCAACTGGGCCGAGTTTCCTCGAAGCCGGTATCGCGCACATCACCATGACACGGCAATTGCCCTATGACCGATAACGAGCAAGTAGAACGCTTCGACGGCCCAGCAGAGGCCGTCGAATGGATGACCGGCTTTACCTTAGAAGCGAAACGCACGGTCGACATATTTTCGCATTCGCTGAGCCCGCAGCTTTATTGTCACGCACAATGGGTCGAAGCGCTGTCCGCCTTTACCCGCCGCAGTGCTCGATCGCGCCTGCGGGTACTGCTTCGAGATTCGAGACCTCTCCATGGCCGAGACCACCCGGTGGTCTCACTGTGCCGACGCCTACCCTCTCACACCGCCATTCGCATTCTCTCTGAAGATCTGGCCCCGCCCGATGTTGCGTGGCTGTGCATCGACGAGTGTGACCTCATCTTTTTTAACAACGAACCCGGCTGTTTCGGCTTTGCCAGACGCGCAGCACGAGCCGAATCGCGCCACTTTCTCGCCTCTTACGAGCAATGGTGGCAATCCGTAAGTAAAACCGACCCCAATTTAAAATTGCTGTCGATCTAAGCCCCCCGGTCGAGTTTAGCAGGCAAAGAACCTCCGGCTACTGTCGCTCTCGGGGCAAGGCTGCGCACGGGACGCAGGCGTCGCGGCACGCCGCCAGCGGCAAGTTTTCTCACCCTCTCTCGGGCCTTCGCACGTGTAGCATTTTAGGCGAGGTCCACGCCGATTTGATTACCGTCGTACACGAGCGGATAACGCTTTAAACAATCGAGGCTCGCCGCCAAAGGGCCTTGGGCCAAACCAGTCGTCAAACTAAAGGCAATCCCATGAGCGCGGCAGGTGATGGTATCTTGGGCAATTAAGCCGTTAGCGAGTGGGGCATCCATATGCGGGCAGCGGTCTTCGATGATAAATCGCTGGCCGTGCTCCTGAATTAAAAGCAGCGAATGGCCACCAATGCGTCTTTGCCTTCGAAATCCGTCATGCAATTCGGCAAGATTTGCCAGTGCGATAAACGACATGTTTAACCTCGTATTGACTTCCACGTAGCCAGAGCAAGGCCCAGCCCGTAAAATGCCGAGCGCGCCCATAACGGGCGGACCTCCATGATTCAAAGTGAAACGGGTAATACGCGCATTTGAAGCTTTTTAACCTTCCTTATCAAACCGACGGCAGCCGGTATTTTTTGAAGCTCGATCTGCTGCCGGCGGCCGTGTGGTTGGACAGCGGCAAACCACAGAGCTCCGAGGGCAGGTTCGATATAATGTCCGCCTGCCCAAGTAAAACCTGTCAAGAAACCGACCCCGAGACCCTCAAGCGCACTCTGGAGCAGGCATTGACGACAATCGACGAGCCCCCCGCCCTGCCCTTTAGTGGTGGCTGGATCGGATTTTTCGGTTACGAAACCCGTCACGCCCAATTCGGCATCAAGCCCGCGCCCACCTACGAATGTGGCAATAGCTGGTTCGGCTGGTACGACTGGGCGCTTATTCAAGACCACGAGCAGGCGTGTTGCCAGGTGTTGTTCACGCCACCCTGCCCCGACGAATTTGTACAGCGTATCTTAAACCTGTTAAGAAGCGATACACCCGCGCCCGAGCATTCCTACACTTGCGAAAAGTTCTCTCGAGATGAGCCGCAGGCGCGATACACACAAAACATAGAGACTATTAAGAACGGTATTTTTGCGGGCGATTGTTATCAGGTCAACTACACGCAAAGGTTCAGTGCCGCCTTTAAAGGCAGCGCTTTGGGCGCATTTCTCAGCCTTCGAAAAGCCACACCCAACCCCTTTTGTGCCTATCTGGCGCTCCCCAATGGGCAGAAGGTCTTAAGTCTTTCTCAGGAAAGGTTCATTCAAATAGACGGCAAACAGGCGCTCACCGAACCCATTAAAGGCACAATCGGTCGAGGCCGGACCCCAGATGAGGACAAGTTGCGGGGCGAGCAACTGATGAAAAGCACCAAAAATCGATGCGAGAATGTCATGATCGTCGATCTGCTGCGCAATGATTTCAATTACGGTTGCGAACCCTTCAGCGTAAGAACCCCAGAGCTTTTTGCGCTTCGAAGCTACAGCAACGTCCATCATTTGGTCAGCACCGTAGTCGGCACGCTCAAAGACGACGTCAGTCACCCCGAATTTATTTTGAACTGCTTCCCTGGCGGGTCCATCACCGGTGCGCCCAAAAAACGCGCCATGCAGATCATTGACGCCTTGGAGAGCTTCCCGAGAGGGCCTTACTGCGGGGCTATCGGCTACTTCAGTTGCAATGGCAAGTCCGATTTCAACGTCGCAATTCGCACACTTCTGGTGGAACAGGGCCGGATATTCGCCTGGGCGGGCGGCGGCGTTGTCGCCGATTCCCTACCCGAAGACGAATTTGAAGAATCGCTGGTCAAAATCGGCCGGCTTCTAAACGCGCTGAGCGGTCTTCGTAAAAACGACTAAGCCCAGCTTCCACGCCGGCACTAGGCTAGACCGACAAGTTCCGATTGCTCGCGTCAACGAAGGCCTGCTTCAAATCGCTGAAAGTCTGCACCGACGGAAACTGCGGGAATTCGCGCACGACGTTGTCCGGTGCGTGAAACAATATGCCAGCATCCGCCTCGGCCAGCATGGTGGTATCGTTGTAGGAGTCGCCGGCGGCAATGATGCGGTAGTACAAGGTTTTTAGCGCCAGAACCGCATGACGCTTGGGATTCGCCTGGCGGATATTGTAATCCGTGATGTTGCCGTTGGCATCGGTCGACAACTTATGACACAACAGGGTTGGGTAGCCGAGCTGGGCCATAAGGGGGCCCGCAAATTCGTAGAAGGTATCCGAGAGGATGATGACCTGGAAGCGCTCGCGCAACCAGTCGATAAATTCCGCCGCCCCGGGAAGCGGCTTTAGCGTCGCAATCACTTCCTGAATTTGAGGCAGGCCGAGATTATGCTCTTTTAGCACCTTAAGTCGCATCGTCATCAATTCATCGTAATCGGGGATATCGCGCGTGGTCGCGCGCAGCTGCTCGATACCGGTCTTCTCGGCGAAACTGATCCAGATCTCGGGTATCAACACCCCTTCCAAATCCAAACAGGCAATTTCCACTTGCAACACCTCTCGTCTCGGGACATAAAAGGCTGCCAATCTACGCATTTCCTGCAAACTAGGCAAATACCAATATCACTTATTACCGATCCAGCAGAAGGTATAACCGGTTAGTATTTTTATAGTGCAGCCGGCTCTGGTATTCTTCGCGGTTACCACGTCCAACAAGGTCAATAAATGAACATAATTGATTCCGTGAATCTGGATGAGCAGCTCCAACAGAAAAGCCCTCAAGAGATTCTGGCGTTCGCTTTAGAGAAGTTTGAACGCATCGCGATCTCTTTTAGCGGCGCTGAAGACGTGGTGCTGATCGATATGGCCACCAAAATCCGCCCCGACCTACAAGTGTTTTGTCTGGATACCGGCCGCCTCCACGCGCAGACCTATCAATTCATTGAAGAGGTTCGCAATCATTACGCGATTAAGATCGAGGCGCTCTTTCCAGACCCCGAGGCGATTCGCCAGATGGTAACCGAAAAGGGCTTGTTCAGCTTTTACGAGGAGACCCACCACGAGTGCTGCTCGATTCGCAAAATCGGCCCGCTGCGCAATAAGCTATTGGAGCTCGACGCCTGGGTCACAGGTCAACGTCGAGATCAGAGCCCCAATACAAGAGCGGCCATCCCGGTTTTGCAGGACGATCATTATTTCAGCCGGCCCGGCGAAACCCTGACCAAATTTAACCCTTTGGCAAACTGGACTTCCGCGGACGTCTGGCACTACATCCGCACCAATGGCGTACCTTATAACAAGCTTCACGACCAAGGTTTCGTCTCCATTGGTTGCGAGCCTTGCACGCGCCCCATCGGACCCGGCCAACATGAACGCGAAGGCCGCTGGTGGTGGGAAGAAGCAACCAAAAAAGAATGCGGGTTGCACGCGCAAAACATTGAGTAAACCGCAGCCCTTTTACCACCCCCGATCGACTCCAGAGGTTGACATGAAAATCACCTTCGTAAAGAAAATACTCGCGGATGGCTCGCCCTGCCCCAAATGCACAGAGGTTCAGGCACGCTTAGAAGAGTCGGGCCATATCAACCGCATCGACGAAATTATCGTTGCCGACGAGACTAACGAGAACAGCCCCGGCGCCTTACTTGCCCAGGAATTGAACGTCGATCGCGCGCCGTTTTTCGTCGTCGAGAAGCCCGATCAGGCGCCCGAGGTGTACACGGTGTACCTGAAATTTCTTAAAGAAGTGCTGGAGCAAAAAACGGACGACAAAGAAGAGCTCAAAGAGATTATGCGAACAAACCCCGATTTGGACTTTTTGTAAGGCTAGGCGAAAAATCGGGCGTAGAAGGCCCAGAAATGCAGAGCCTTAGCGGGTTTCGATTTGGTGTTGCGTGCGCGGGACAAACGTAACCGCAGAAATTCGTAAATTCTCTACGCTTATGAAAGCCACTACACAAAAGCGAGGAGCGCTTCCGCGCTCGACAAGAGCCGGTTAGTAAACCGGCAATTGAATGGCACCGAACAATTCGTCCAGTTCCATTTTCGAGTGACGACTGAACGCCTCGTTAATCACCTCTCGGGTCAGGTGAGGCGCAAACTCTTCTATGAACTCATACATAAACCCGCGCAGGAACGACCCGCGTCTAAACGCGATTTTGGTCAAGCTGGGCTTAAAGAGGTGACTCGCATCGAGCGCGACAAGATCGGAATCTTCCTCGGGATCGTAGGCCATTTTGGCGACAATCCCAACGCCTAAGCCCAGGCGCACATAGGTTTTTATCACGTCGGCATCGGAGGCCGTAAACACCACTTTTGGGGCCAGGCCATGCTCTAGGAATGCCTCGTCTAGCTTCGAGCGGCCCGTGAACCCGAATATGTAGGTCACCAGCGGCTGTTTGGCTACGTCTTCAATGGTGAGCTTCGAAAGTTGCACCAAAGGGTGGTTTTTCGGCACCAGCACGCATCGGTTCCACTCGTAACACGGCAGCAAAATCAGATCGCTGAACAACTCCAAAGCCTCGGTGGCAATAGCGAAATCCACCGAACCGTCCGCGGCCATCTCGGCGATCTGCATGGGGCTGCCCTGGTTCATGTGCAAAGACACTTCGGGGTAATTGCGAATAAACTTGCTGATGACCTTTGGCAGCGCGTAACGAGCTTGGGTATGCGTGGTCGCGATCGAGAGGCTGCCTTTTTTCTCGTTGCTGAACTCCTGCGCAACCTGCTTGATGCTTTCGACCTTTCGCAGTATTTCGCCAGAAGTGCGCAATATGGCTTCACCGGCGGGGGTGATCCGGGTTAAATGCTTACCGCTTCGGGAAAAAATTTCCACCCCAAGTTCGTCCTCAAGCAAGCGGATCTGCTTACTGATTCCCGGTTGAGACGTGAACAAACTTTGCGCCGTGGCAGATACGTTAAGATCGTGATGAGCGACCTCCCAAATATAGCGCAACTGCTGAAGTTTCATATGCCCTCCAAATGGCGGCGGTCAATTGATCATTAATTGCTCGCGAGGGAACTTCGCTCGCCGAGCAAATCTTTTGATTATAAAAATATAAGGAAATATTCTTTTCAAGAATAGTAAGGAATCATTATATTTGCCAGCTAAAAGTAACTTTAGCACTAATAACCAAAATCGCAGTAGGGAACAGTTCTGGATTTTTTCTTTTATATCATCGCCGGCGCCGCAGTCGGTTTGGCCGTCGGTCTGACGGGGGTTGGCGGCGGCTCACTGATGACGCCCTTGCTAATCTTTGCCGGTATCCCCGAGAAAATCGCGATAGGCACTGACCTCGTCTACGCGGCGGTTACCAAAGCCGGCGGCGCTTGGACCCACAAAAAGCAGGGTTCCATACGCTGGCATCTGGTGTTTCTGCTCGCAGCAGGCAGCCTGCCCGCCTCGCTTTTGACCAGTTGGATGTTGCACATATACGGCGACGTGGATTATACGGACCTTTTAACCCGCGCTCTGGGTCTGATGCTGATTGTTACAGCCATCACGCTGATACTCAAATGCTGCTTGCGGACGGCCTCTTTGGCCTCGCAACCGGAATCATCGCCGGACTGGCACCACCGCCATGCAAAAACCATTACGGTCATTGCCGGCGCTGCCCTCGGTATTCTGGTCACCCTCTCCTCCGTCGGCGCCGGGGCGTTTTGTGCGGTCCTGTTGCTGACCCTTTACCCGCGTCTTCGGGCTGTGCAGGTGATCGGTACGGACATCGCCCACGCCGTGCCGCTAACGGCGGTGGCCGGTCTCGGTCATTGGATTTTGCTAGGCAATGTCGATTTTGTGTTGTTGGGCGGCTTGCTGATCGGCTCGCTGCCGGCCGTGCACCTCGGAGCCAAATTCTCTGCCCGAATTCCCAACGTTATACTCCAGCCCGTGCTTGGCGTTTTATTATTCGCGATCGGCTGCAAGTTTCTGCTGGGCTAGCGTTGCCTGGGCCGGGGTTGTTATTGTCGGGTCCAGGCGTTGGTATCGCCTTGCCGATAACGCCGCGGGTTGACCATGGGCACCATATAAACCGGCACTTTCGCCAGCTGCAAGACTTTTGATGCAACCGAACCGAGCACAGCGCCATCGATCGCATTAACGCCGTGGCTGCCGATCACAATTAAATCGGATTTAATTCGCTCGGCCTCTTGCAGAATGACCGCCGCGGGTGGGCCGAAAGTCACGACGATATCTGAAATCCGCTCGAGCAGATCCTCGACACCCACTGGGTCGCGCAGTAAAGACTCAAATATTTGTTCTCGCAAAGCCGACAGTGCTGGTTTATTGGTGGCACTCAACAGCTCTGGCGCCAATGACTCCGGCAGGTGGCTACGCACCATGGCATTGGCGTATTCGCTGATTGGGGCAATCGCGTGGACCACTACTACTTTCGCGTCAAACGTTTTTGCGAGTGACTCAACGTGAAGCAGACTGTGTGCGGTGAAAGCACCCAGATCCGTCGCAAACATTATGTTCTTGATCATTCGGCTCCTACAGCGCCGCTTGAAACAAGCGCCAGCCGTATTGTCGTAAATTCGTTCATCGGAACGCTAAGGCGCACCTCGCCCGCTACACTGAGCGCCCGGACTGAGCTACCGCGACGAATGCCGGGGTTATAGTCTTTTGGACCGGAGCATGCGAAACGCCGACGAATTCTGGTGTTGGAATCGAGGTGTCTTATCTGACTGTAGCAGCGCGTGGAGACTTTGCTCTCGTAACCGACGAGTGCCGCCGATTGATAACAAAAACGTATGAATACGCGCAATCTGTACCCGCTCGGATATGAGCGAGCACAAACTGGCTACTGGTTGGCTATGCCGTGCGGTACATGCCCGGTGGCCACTAGATCTTTCGCGAGCTCGCAATGCATGGGCTGATCGTCAAAGAACACATCCGCACCGTAGGCTTTCAGAAAGTCGGCTTTGTCTAGCCCGCCTAAAAACAGCGATTCATCCAGGCGGATATCCCAGGCTCTTAAAGTGCGGATCACTCTTTCGTGTGCGGGCGCAGAGCGGGCCGTGACCAAGGCTGTGCGTATCGGGCAGGCGTCGCGGGAAAACTCCTTTTGCAACCCGTGGAGAGCGGCTAAAAAGGATTTGAAAGGCCCCCCGGTCAGTGGCGTGTGTGCGGCTTGCCGCTCGCTTGTGGTAAAGGCTTCTAAGCCTTTCGATTTAAAGATTTGTTCGGCTTCATCTGAAAACACTACAGCGTCGCCATCGAAGGCGAAACGCAGTTGGGTGGTTTCTTGTTGTGCTTTTTTTGAAGTCAACAAGGTCGCTGCCGCAACGCCACTGTTTAACGCTTGGCGGACATCGTTATCGTCGGTTGACAGAAATAAATGACAGTTAAAAGGCGCAATGTATTTATAAGGGCTTTCGCCCGCGCAGAACGCCGCTCGCGTGATTTTCAGATTGTAATGGTTGATCGAATTAAAAATCCGCAGGCCCGTATCAGCGCTGTTACGCGACAGCAGAATCACTTCAACCCGCGGGTCGCCGCCGAGAAGTTCATTGATATGCAGCAGCTTTTGCACCATCGGGAAGGCGTCTCCTGGGGAGAGCGCGTTATCTTCATGGTCGATCTGATAGCGCGAATACGCGTCCAGCCCTTCGGTTTCGAACACCTGGTGACTTTCGCTAAGATCAAACAAAGCTCTCGATGAAATGGCAATGACCAGTTTGCTTCCAAAACCCTTGGGCATTATTTGCACCCTCGCTCTGTTGTTTCAAATATACGGCTCGGCCTGCGCGCCGGACGCAGCAAAAGCCGATTGATAAGGGAATAGACCGAAGCCGCCGCCGGTATGCACGAAAATGATATTTTCATACTCTCGCAATTGCCCCGAGCGTATCTGCGTTATGACGCCCTGGAACGCTTTACCTGTGTAGACCGGATCGAGAATCAGACCTTCGGTTTTGGCGGCCCAGGAAATTGTTGCCAGAAGTTGCGAATCCGCCTGCGCGTAACCACGCCCGATAAAATCGTCGCAAATATCGAGTATAGGCTCTGGCAGTTCGCTTGTCGCGCAGTAGCGTTTATGCCACCGGCTGATATCCGTTTTGACCTTGTTGGCGAAATAATTCGCGTCATCGCATACCGCGTAAGCTCTGACAGGGGCGCCCCCAAACAGTTCATGGGCCAGCGCTAAGCCGGCATGGGTCCCGCCCGAACCGGTCGCACAACACACAAGGCAGCGCTCGAGGTTTGCGGCTTTGATATCCTTGGCAAGTTCGACCCCTGCGTCTATGTAGCCCCAGATTCCGATCTCGTCGCTGGCTCCGGTGGGAATACAATAAGGTCGATGCCCCTGCGATTCTAGACGCTCGATATGCAACCGAAAAAGCCGATCGAGATTGGCGTAATCCGCCGCACCATAGAAAGACAAGTCCGCACCCGAAAGATGGCCAAGGAACGTGTTCGCGGAGAGCTCCGTGGGACGAACGCCTCTTAAAATCAATTGACAGCCAAGGCCCAACCGACCTGCCAGAATTGCCGTCGCGCGGCAGTGGTTAGATTGTATGCCGCCGCAGGTGATCAGCCAGTCGGCCTTTTGTGACAATGCGTCTGAGAGGACGTATTCGAGCTTGCGAATTTTGTTGCCCCCGGCCGCAAACTCTGTGAGATCGTCTCGTTTTACCCAAAGTTTCGGCCCGCCCAAATGCTCTGAGATACGCGGCAACGGCACTAAAGGGGTGGGCAAATTGGCCAGTTTTAGCTTATCAGGGAATGTAATTTTCATAGAGTACCCGAAATAACGCACCGGCCAAACACCGTAACGACTATGCGAGCCTGTGCCAGGGTGCGGTTTTAGATTTTGCCCCAGTCGCGTCTGCTAAGTGGAGCGCGACCTTTCGCGCGTCTACCGCCGGCTAGTTGTTGCGCGCCGCGGCGAGCGCCCAAACCATTTAAAGACGCAAGGCCCGTGCGGTCAAGTCTCGTGCCTTGCGAGCATTGTTTAGCCGTGTTTAGACGCGCGAATATCGTTGACGGCAACGCCTCGTAAGCGGCGCTGGCGGCGAAGCAAATTGCGAAGCGGCATTCGGGTGATACGCAAATGGAGTTTGTACCAGGCGTTAAGGCCTAACAGGCGATGCGCTTCGGATACGATAAGCATTGGGCGATAACGCCCTCGGCAACAGCGCAAGGCTGCTGCAAGAGACACGGCGCGCGTTGCTAAGCCTGTGTTCGCGCGTTCGAACCGGTCTGGAAATCGAAAATGATCACTGGGCGGCTAACGCCCAGACGCTACGAATGTCAGCGGCTTAAGATGGAATGACTTAAGGTGGGTTAGGGTCGTGCCAAAAATTAACCGGCGAATCCACCGAGACGACCCTAATAAGCCAGATGCTAGACGCAAGCCATCACTAAACCGATTTGATGGTGCCTTTCGGTAAGACTGCGTGCACAGCCAATTTTTGAAACTTCAGAAGAACACTATTACCGACATCAACGGTGACATAGACTTCACCAACGTCGGTGATTTTGCCCAACATGCCACTGGTTAACACCACTTCATCGCCCTTGCTCAGCGCGCCAATCAACTGTTGGTGTTCTTTTTGTTTCTTTCTCTGAGGGCGGATCAACATAAAATACATGATCGCGAACAAGCCCACCAACATAGCGATATTCAACATACCGGCACCGGCGGGTGTCGCCTGCGCTTGCGCGTGCGCCTCGGCGATAAAAAATGACATAGGAAGCTCTCTTGGATGACAATTGAATGAAATTGCGAGGGGCGTAACTGTACAAGCTTTATTTACTGCTAGCAACATAAGGCGATGCAGTCATCGCAACGCGTGAGGCCGACCGGGGGGCCGCGCATCCACGGTTTTCTCTTGCGCGCACTCAATACCTTAATCTCGACCAGAAATCACAG
>CAZING010000028.1:0-24493 GCA_964540505.1 uncultured Cellvibrionaceae bacterium
TTAGGGTATACTCCCTTAGCAGGGGAGCGCCTTCGGCCACTCGGCCACCTCTCCGAAAGACCCCGCTAACAATTTTGTCGTCACAGGGTGAACCAACATTTGCATCAATGGATGTGTATCTGCAAATGAGGAGCGGCATGATACCAATTGTTTTAGATAATTCAAATACTTAACTGTAATCTGTGCAAATCGATTTGATGGATGCCCTATCGGGGAGCGACGCACAGCTCGGTGACTCCTGTACTCAACGTACGCCCGGGCTTTAAGCTACTCGCCGCTGCCGACTTCTGTCTGTTGCTTCTCGCGCTGAATGCGCTGATAGATTTCTTCGCGGTGCACGGCTATATCCTTTGGGGCGTTAACGCCAATACGTACCTGGTTGCCTTTGACACCCAAAACGGTAACCGTAACTTCGTCGCCGACCATCAGGGTTTCACCAATACGGCGGGTAAGAATTAACATAATATTCTCCTTTAATCTTCCTATGAGTTCGACAGTCGCGCTGACCTGTCGGCGGCTTTCATAACCGGCCCTTTCATTTTTTAGCCTGCACTTTCGCACAATACAGACAGGGCTCCGTGAAAACCAATGAGGTTTTACTGAATCACAACAGCGCCCGTATGTGGTGACCTGTCAGTTGCGAAAGAGTTCGCACTAAAAGCTTAGCATACAAGAGAGCAAGCATTGAATTCGGCTGAACGACACCTTGCAAGTGCCCCGGATTGTCGCATATTTCATCTTATAGTTAAGCAGGTTCTTTATCCAGTCCAAAAGCGGTGTGCAGCGCCCGAACGGCTAATTCTAAATATTTTTCGTCGATGATCACCGAAATTTTTATCTCGGAAGTTGTAATCATCCGAATATTGATATTTTCCTGAGCTAATGTTTTAAACATTTTCGAGGCAACGCCCGCGTGTGAACGCATACCAACACCCACGACCGAGACTTTGACAACCGAATCGTCCGCCACGACTTCCCGCGCGCCTATCTCATCGGCCAATTTAAGCAATATATTTTTCGCTTTGAGCATTTCACTTTTGTTAACAGTGAACGTGAGGTCGTTGCTGTTGTCGGCAGCGACGTTCTGCACTATGACGTCCACTTCAATGTTGGCCTCGCCAATAGGCGCAAGAATTTTCGACGCCACACCCGGTAGATCGGGTACGCCCCGAATGGACAGCTTAGCTTCATCGCGGTTAAATGCGATTCCGGAAACAACGGGTTGTTCCATTTTGGAAAGTTCCTCATCGATCGTAATAAGTGTGCCGGGACCTTCCGCGAACGCGGAGAGGACACGAAGCGGGACGTTGTATTTGCCGGCGAATTCCACAGCGCGAATCTGCAGAACCTTCGACCCCAAGCTGGCCATTTCCAGCATTTCTTCAAAGGTGACTTTTTCAAGGCGCTGAGCCTTTTCCACCACGCGCGGGTCGGTGGTGTAGACACCGTCGACGTCGGTATAAATCTGGCATTCATCTGCTTTCAAAGCAGCCGCCAGCGCCACGCCCGTGGTATCCGAACCACCTCGGCCAAGCTTGGTGATATTGCCTTGGGCATCGACGCCCTGAAAGCCCGCAACCACCACGACTCGCCCGGCTGCCAAGTCGGCGCGAATATTGTCGACGCCGATTTCCTGAATTCGCGCCTTGGTGTGGGCATCATCGGTCAGAATCCTAACCTGAGTGCCTGTATAGGAGCGAGCGTCTTGACCCAACTCCTTTAGCGCCATACACAGTAGCGCGATCGTCACCTGCTCGCCGGTGGCCACGAGCACGTCGAGTTCGCGTGGGTCGGGGTTGGCTTGGGTCGCCGTGGCAAGACCTATTAGCCGGTTGGTTTCGCCACTCATCGCCGAAACCACTATGACAAGATCGTGCCCTTGTTGCCGAAAACCAATGACTTTTTCGGCCACTGCTTTAATTTTTTCGACAGAACCCACCGAGGTGCCGCCGAATTTTTGCACTATCAAAGCCATCTTCTGCTGTTACCTATAATGAATGAATGCCGTCTGGCAAACAAAGTCGACCCGTTTCGATCCAAAAATTGAATGACAAAGAAAAAGGCGCCAATTAAACACCAGATTGTCGTTATTTGCTATCCGTTTAGCCGCGCGATTGCGAAAAAATACTATAGGCCAATCTTCGACTTTAAAGCGCTGAGCGCCTCTGGCAATTGGCCGTTATCCGCGCCTCCGCCCTGAGCCATATCGGGCTTACCACCGCCTTTGGCGCCGATCGCTTGGGCGACGAAGCGAACCATATCGCCCGCTTTGAAACGCCCGGTGGCATCTTGACTGACCGCCGCGACCATCGAAACTTTGTCGCCGTCAGACCCCGCGAGCAAAACCGCGCAGCTGCCCAAGCGGCCTTTCAGCTCATCGATGAGCTCCCGAAGCGCTTTGGCGTCGTTGACGCCGTCCACTTTTTTCACCAACACCTTGACCGAATCCACTTCAACCGCCTCATCCAGCCACTGCTGGACGGCGAATCTGGCCACTTTCGCTTTTAGCTCACCGAGGGCCTTGTCTTGTTGTCGATTGTTGGTGAGCAGGCCTTCGACTTTCTCCAATAGATTTTGGGGGTTCGCTTTAACGCGATCGGCCAATTGCGAAACCAGATTCTGCTGGGCATCGACCCACGCGAGGGCGCCGACGCCGGTGACCGCTTCGATACGGCGTATTCCTGAGGCTATACCCGCTTCCGAGGTGATTTTAAACACACCTATATCGCCGGTTCGGCGCGCGTGAGTACCGCCGCACAACTCGACTGAAAAACCATTGCCCATAGTCAGGACGCGGACGCTATCCCCATATTTTTCGCCAAACAATGCCATTGCACCCTTACTTTTTGCCTGCTCCATATCGCACAGCTCTACTTGCACGGGCGTATTGGCGCGGATTTGCTCATTCACCAATGTTTCAATCTGCCGGATTTGGGAAGGGCTTACCGGTTCGAAATGCGAGAAGTCGAAACGCAAACGTTCGCAATCCACGAGCGAACCTTTTTGCACCACATGCGAACCGAGAATATCGCGAAGCGCCGCGTGCAAAAGATGGGTAGCCGAATGGTTTATGACCGTGGCCTGGCGGACGCGCTCATCGACCACAGCCGTTACCGCGTCGCCCGAATGGAATGCACCCGAGATCACCGTGCCTATGTGGAGATGGTGGTTGCCCTGCTTCTGACAATCGAGGACTTCAAAGCGCGCGTCACCTGACTCGGACTCTATATAGCCGGCATCGCCGACCTGGCCACCGGATTCGGCGTAAAACGGCGTGCGTTCGAGGATCAGCACACCCTCCTCGCCGGCTGTCAAAGTCGCGACGGGCTCGGCGCCTTTGAGCATCGCCGTCACCTTGGAGGTATCCTGCAGGCCGTCGTAACCGCTGAACAAGGTGTCGCCTTGCACCTGCACGCCCGCGGCATAGTCGACTTTAAAGGCGCCGGCTGCGCGGGCGCGCTGGCGCTGCTCTGCCATCAGCGCTTCGTAGCCTGACATGTCGAGCACCAAACCCCGCTCGCGGGCAATGTCGTTGGTCAAATCGACCGGAAAGCCGTAGGTGTCGTACAAGGTGAAGACCACTTGCCCCGGGATGGTGTCATCGGTCAATTCGCCAAGCTTGCTTTCGAGCACTGCGAGGCCGTTATCAAGCGTTCTCGCAAACTGCTCCTCTTCGGCCAGCAGTACTTTTTCGACCTGCTTTTGATTATGTGTTAACTGCGGGTAGGCGTCGCCCATTTGCTCGACCAATGCGCCTACCAGCGAGTGAAAAAACGGCCGACTCTGACCGAGCTTGTGACCGTGACGCACCGCTCTTCTTATAATACGGCGCAGCACATAGCCTCTGCCCTCGTTCGACGGCATAACGCCATCGCAAACCAAAAAGGCACAAGAGCGAATATGGTCCGCTATGACCCGAAGCGATTTGTCTTCGGCGTCTTGGGCGCCGGTGGCCTCTTTGGCGGCTTGCAAAAGCGCTTGAAAAAGGTCGATTTCGTAATTGCTGTGCACCCGCTGCATGACCGCCGCGATGCGCTCGAGCCCCATGCCGGTATCCACCGACGGTTTCGGTAGCGCTTTTAAATCGCCGTTGGCCTGCCGCTCAAATTGCATAAACACCAGGTTCCAGATCTCGATATAGCGGTCGAGGTGGTCGTTCTCGGAACCCGGCGGGCCGCCCGGCACATCGGGGCCATGGTCGTAAAAGATTTCCGAGCTCGGACCGCAAGGCCCGGTGTCGCCCATCTGCCAAAAATTATCGGCATCCAAACGCGAAAATCGCGTAGGGCTAACGCCTATCTCGTTGATCCAGATATCGGCGGCCTCGTCGTCGCTGATGTGCACTGTCACCCAGAGCTTCTCGGGGGGAAGCGCCAACACCTCGGTTAAAAAGTCCCAGGCGTAGCGGATCGCTTCGCGTTTAAAATAATCGCCGAAACTGAAATTTCCGAGCATTTCGAAGAAGGTGTGATGACGCGCGGTGTAACCGACATTTTCCAAATCGTTGTGTTTGCCGCCGGCGCGAACGCAACGCTGTGAGCTTGCCGCCCGCGAATAAGGTCGCTTCTCCTCGCCAAGAAACACGTCCTTAAACTGCACCATTCCGGCGTTGGTAAACAAAAGCGTGGGGTCGTTTGCAGGCACAAGTGAACTGCTAGAGACGACCTCGTGGCCTTGGTTTTCAAAAAATGACAAAAATGCCTGGCGAATTTCGGCGCTTTTCATACTCTTAATTACCTATTGGAGGCAAGGCTCACTCGGGACGTGTCGGAAAAATAAAGGGGCATAAGTATAAGGGCTGAGGCTCTGGCTTCCTATAGGGAAGCCGCTCAGACTTTGACGGCTGCAAATCTCAGCCGCCAAAGTCGCCTGGCGCTAGCCCACGCCGAGGTCAGCCTCACTGAACGTCTTATCGGCCAGTAAGTGCAGGTGCAGATGAAAGATGGTTTGCCCGGCGTCGGCGCCGTTGTTGATCACAAGCCTAAAGGCGTCATCCACCTTGAGCTTGCGGGCGATATCGCCCACGGTTACCAACAGATGCCCCAGCAGAAGTTTATCGTCCGCGCTGGCATCGGCCAGCCTCGGTATGGGCTTTCGCGGAATGATCAGCACATGTGTGGGCGCTTGCGGTGAGATATCGCGGATCACAATACAATGGTCGTCCTCGTAAAGTTTATCCGCCGGAACTTCGCCAGAAATGATTTTGCTAAAAATGGTCTGCTCGGTCATAGTCGCTCCCTGTCGCGTTTGGCTCGTTGAAGGCCGGTTAACACCCGTTCAATCGCTCGGCCTTGTCCGACGAAAATGGCCTTAGGCTTGGTCGATCAAACGCGTGGTAACAAGCGTTAAGAACAGGTGTTTACCGGGAAAGTTTTTCCTTCTCTTCCAGTGTGATTTGTCGCGCTTGCGATTCCAACATCACCGGAATACCGTCTCTGACCGGGTAGGCAAGGCCGCTGACGGCACACACGAGCTCGGCATTGGCCTGGTCGTAAATCAGCGGCGCCTTACTCACCGGACACACCAAAATGCTCAGTAGTTTCTTATCCAACATTTTTACGTTCCTAATCTAAAGCGCCATCGGCCGGCTTGGGCATAGGCACCTTTTGCATGGCCATTAGCAGTTGCGGGTCGACCCGGACACCGAACCAGTTCATGCGCCAGTCGAGGTGCGCACCGGTGGCGCGCCCTGTCGCCCCCACTTCGGCGACCGCTTGGCCCTGCTCAACCCGTTGCCCGACCTCGACCAACACTTTGTGCAAATGAATAAACGTGGATGATACCCCATGCCCATGGTCGAGAATTAGGGTGCCGCCAGAGAAATACAAGTCCTTGTCGGCAAAGGTCACTTGCCCCGCGGCCGGCGCGACCACCAAAGTGCCGGTAGGCGCGGCTATGTCAAGGCCGTAATGAGGCGAGCGGGGCACGCCGTTGTAAAAACGCTGGCTGCCATACACACCGGTTATCGGCCCTGTCAAAGGCCAAATAAACTGAGTGTCGAAGTCTGTTCGGCTGTCGTTGGTTTTCCTGGCCGCCGCGACCGCCGAGTTTTCTCGGGCGATGCGCGTCAACACCTCTTCAGGCGGGTTAACGTGTTTGTTTTGTACACCTTCAATGTACTGTATGTCAAAGCTGCGCTCGACAATAGTGTATTCGCGCTGCATCTTGTCGGCGCCCTTTCGCACACTCACCCGAAAGGTGCCGGTGTCGTCCCTGCCAATGCCGAACACGAAGGTTCCGGTCTCAGAGACGTTTAACGCGCGATCGTTAAAGTGCACCTCTATGCCCGGCTCGGGCTCGACCAATCTGCCAAGAATCAAACCCCCTTGAGCCGGCTCGCCTTGCAATTGGAAATCGAGGGTTTGCGCTTGACAGTGGACGGCCAGCGCTAAGAGTGCGAGTGTGACAAGTAAGTGCTTCAAAGCGCCTCCGATGATCTTAACTTTCCAATTGTTCCGTGACGGCCAGCCACTGTTCTTCGGCTTGCGCCAATGCGGTGCGCAACTTCCCTTGGAGCGCCACAAGCGCGGGCAGTTCACTGGCCTTATCGCGATAGAGATTCTCGTCGGCAAGCTGGGCGTCCAGTTCCTGCAACTTTTGCCCTAATTTTGTCATCTCTTGCTCGAAACCTCTTTGCTGTTTGCGCAGAGACTTCTCGCGGTCTTTATCAACCGCCGCCGCCGGTTTGCGGCTCGGTTCGCCGCCCGCGCTTGTCTTTGCGGGTTTTTTAGGCGTGGGCTTTTCCGACACGTAACGATGGTAGTCGGCGAGATCGCCGTCGAACTCTCGCACCGAGCCGTCGTCAACCAACCAGAACTGTTCAACAGTGTTGCGAATCAAGTGGCGGTCGTGGGATATGACCACAAGCGCGCCCTCGAAACCTTGCAGGGCCATGGTCAGCGCCTGGCGCATTTCGATGTCCAGGTGGTTGGTCGGCTCATCGAGCAGCAGCAGGTTCGGCCTCTGCCAGGTCACCACCGCCAGCGCAAGTCTCGCCTTTTCGCCGCCAGAGAAATGCTCAATGGGTTCGAAGGCGCGGTCGCCTTGAAAATCAAAGCCACCGAGGAAATTGCGAATCGACTGCTCGCTCGCTTTCGGGTCCAAGCGCGCAAGATGAAGATAACAAGAGGCTTTGGCGTCCAGCGCTTCCAATTGATGCTGAGCGAAATAGCCCACCTTCAAGTGCGCGCCTTCAATTCGATCGCCCGAAAGCGGCGCCATCTGATCGGCCAGAAGTTTGATTAAGGTGGTCTTGCCCGCGCCGTTCGCGCCGATCAAGGCCACGCGCGTATCGCCGTGAATACTTAAATTGACCTTTTCGAAAATGGTGCGTTCGGGGTAGCCGGCCGACACTTCGGTCAGGGTTAACAGCTGCTGCGGTATCTTCTCTGGGCTTCGAAAACGGAAATCGAAAGGCGAATCGACATGCGCCGGGGCGATGATCTCCATGCGCTCGAGCTCTTTCAGGCGGCTTTGTGCCTGTTTGGCTTTAGAGGCCTTGGCGCGAAACCTGCGAACAAAATCCTCGATCTCGCCAACCCTCGCTTGCTGTTTCGCCCGGGCCGCTTCTTGTTCCGCAAGGCGCGCGGCTTTCATTCGTTCATAAGCGGAATAATTGCCGGTATAAAACACCAGTTTCTGGTTTTCGAAGCTGACGATGCCGCCGACTATATTGTCGAGAAAGTCCCGGTCGTGGGAGATCACCACCAGCGTGCCCGGGTAGCTTTGCAGCCACTTTTCTAGCCACAGACAAGCATCCAAATCTAGGTGATTGGTCGGCTCATCAAGCAGCAACAGGTCGGAGCGACACATCAACGCGCGCGCGAGATTCAAGCGTATTCGCCAGCCCCCCGAAAACGCGTTCACCAATCGCGCGCCGTCACCCGGCTTGAAGCCCAAGCCGTTTAGCAGTTGCTCTGCGCGGGCGGGCGCGGTGAAACCGTCAATTTCATCCAAACGCTCAAACAAACGCGCCAGCGCATCACCTTCGAAACGCTGGCTTGCCAACTTGTCGTTGATCTCGGCGAGCTCGGCGTCGCCACCCAACACGAAATCCAGCGCATTGCCCGGCTCTGCCGCGATCTCTTGCGCCATTAACGCTATCTGCCAACCGGACGGAATACGGCACTCGCCTGTGTCGGTGGCCAAGCGCCCGCGAAGAATTTCAAAAAGCGTCGACTTGCCGCTGCCGTTAGCGCCTATAACGCCAATTTTGTGGCCGGGGAACACGGTCAAGTCGGTGTGATCCAAAAGTACTTTGACGCCTCTTTGGATCGATATATTTTTAAGTGCAATCATGGTGTTTTGAAACCGTAAAAAAAAAGCGGCCCTGCGGCCGCCATTTTAGATCAACAGGGCGCTTACCAACCGGTCAGCGCCTTTAAAGCCTCGCCTATATCGGCAAGGCTGCGAACGGTCTTAACACCGGCGTCGGTAAGCGCGGCAAATTTTTCGTCCGCTGTCCCTTTCCCGCCAGAAATAATTGCACCCGCGTGGCCCATACGTTTACCGGGCGGAGCCGTGACCCCGGCGATATAGGAGACGACCGGCTTGCTGACGTGGTCTTTGATAAACGCGGCCGCTTCTTCTTCGGCCGTGCCACCGATTTCCCCGATCATGACAATCGCTTCGGTTTTCGGGTCTTTTTCAAACAGTGCGAGAATGTCGATAAAGCTCGCCCCAGGGATCGGGTCGCCGCCTATACCCACACAGGTGGATTGACCGAAACCAAAATCCGTTGTCTGCTTTACGGCCTCGTAAGTCAAAGTACCGGAGCGCGACACAATACCGACCCGACCGGGCAGATGAATGTGGCCCGGCATAATGCCGATCTTGCACTCGCCCGGCGTGATCACCCCTGGGCAGTTGGGGCCTATCAAACGCACGCCCAGGTCATCGCAGCGCACCTTACACTCGAGCATATCGAGGGTCGGAATGCCTTCGGTAATACAGACAATTAATTTAACACCGCTGTATGCCGCCTCGAGGATGGAATCTTTACAGAAAGGTGCAGGCACATAAATGACCGAAGCATCCGCGCCTGTAGCCGCCACGGCTTCTTTCATGGTGTTAAAAACCGGCAGGTCCAAATGCGTTTGACCGCCTTTGCCAGGCGTTACACCGCCGACCATTTTGGTGCCATAGGCGATGGCTTGTTCGGAGTGGAAGGTCCCTTGGGAACCTGTAAAACCCTGACACAGCACTTTGGTGTCTTTGTTAATAAGAATACTCATCTATTGGCCCTCCGCCGCTTTGACCACCAGCTTCGCTGCATCTGTCAGGGTATCGGCCGGAATAATATTCAAGCCGCTGTCGGCCAGAACTTTCGCTCCGAGTTCCGCGTTGTTACCCTCTAATCGCACGACTACAGGCACTTTTACACCCACTTCATTGACCGCACCAATGACACCTTCGGCGATCAGGTCGCAACGAACGATGCCGCCGAAAATGTTGATCAGTACAGCTTTCACATTTTGGTCGGATAAAATAATTTTGAACGCTTCAACCACACGCTCTTTAGTGGCGCCGCCGCCAACATCCAAAAAGTTCGCCGGTTGCCCACCGTGCAATTTGACTATATCCATAGTGCCCATGGCCAAGCCCGCACCGTTAACCATGCAGCCGATGTTACCTTCAAGCGCAACGTAGTTCAGCTCCCATTTCGCGGCAAGAGCTTCACGCTCGTCTTCCTGGGAAGGGTCGTGCATTTCTTTGAGCTTTAATTGGCGGAACATCGCGTTGCCATCGATATTAATTTTGCCATCGAGACAATGCAGGTCACCTTGATCGGTGATTACCAGTGGGTTGACTTCCAGCAAAGCGAAATCGTAATCCTGGAACATTTTGGCAAGCTGTAAAAAGATATGGGTGAACTGCTTGACTTGCTTGCCTTCCAACCCGAGTTGAAACGCCAGTTCACGCCCTTGGTACGGCATAGCGCCGGTCAAAGGGTCGATCACAGCTTTCAGAATTTTCTCTGGCGTTTCCTCGGCGACTTTTTCAATTTCAACGCCGCCTTCGGTAGAGGCCATAAAGACGACCCGACGAGTCGCCCGGTCAACCACGGCACCGAGATACAACTCTTGTGCAATGTCGGTGCAGGCCTCAACGAGTATCCGGCTAACGGGCTGACCCTGTTCGTCCGTCTGATAGGTTACCAAGCGATTGCCTAACCACTTTTGCGCAAACTGCTCGATCTCCGCTTTGGAGCTCACCAACTTAACGCCGCCCGCTTTGCCGCGCCCGCCGGCGTGGACCTGAGCTTTAACGACCCATTTGTCGCCACCTATAATGCCGGCCGCGCCGGCCGCCTCGGCGGGGGTCTCTGCCGCAACGCCCTTTGACACCGGCAGACCGTATTCAGCGAAAAGCTGTTTAGCCTGATATTCATGCAAATTCATGAGGTACTTCCGTAGGTTGAGTGTTTCAAACACAAGGTTTAAGGCCGGGACTGCAACCTCTTTTTACAAGCTAACAGGCCCCGAACTCGCGGACGAAGCGACGATGCGTTTGCGCGCCGCTTAAGTGGTTCGCCTATTTGCGCTTGCGGTTGGCGATGTGAATCGCGCTGCCGTTGACTGCTAGGGCCGCTTCGCGCACCGCTTCCGACAAGGTCGGGTGACCGAAGATCGTCATGCCGAGGTCTTCTGCGCTGGAGCCAAACTCCATCGCAATTGCCACCTGCTGGACCAGATCGGCGGCACTTGGCCCGACAATGTGGCAACCGAGAATGCGGTCGGTGCGCTCATCCGCGATCATTTTCACCATTCCGTCTGCTTCGTTCGCGGCCACCGCGCGTCCGCTGACGCTAAAGGGAAATATTCCGACTTTGTACTTTTCGCCTTCGGCTTTAAGCTGCTCTTCGTTCTTGCCAACCGAGGCGATCTCTGGGTGGGTGTATATGACGTTGGGGATGATATCGTAATTCATTACGGTTTTTTCGCCGGCGATACGCTCGGCAACCATCACGCCCTCTTCGGAGCCTTTGTGGGCGAGCATGGGGCCACGCACAACGTCGCCTATCGCCCAGACACCGGGCGCGCTGGTCGAGCACAGGTCGTTGACATAAATCGAGCCGCGCTCGTCAAGCTTAACGCCGCTATCTTCTGCCAATAAACCATCGGTGAACGGTCTGCGGCCGACACAGACAATTAACTTATCGAACGTTTCTGTTGTCTCGTTGCCTTCTTTGTCGGTATAGGTCACTTCGACTTCTTTCTTCTTACCTTTGTCTTTGACTTCAGAGCCGGTCACCCGACAACCGAGACGGATATCCAACCCTTGTTTGGTCAGTATTTTTTTCGCTTCTTTAGCGATCTGTTGGTCCATAATCGCCAGGAAGTTATCCATGGCTTCAAGGCAAACGACCTTCGCGCCCAAACGGCTCCAAACAGAACCGAGCTCGAGCCCAATAACGCCCGCGCCGATCACGCCGAGTCGCTTGGGCACCTCTTGAAATTGCAATGCGCCGGTTGAATCGACAATCACGTCGTCGTCGACCGGTGCCACCGGAATGTTCACGGGGATCGAACCTGTGGCGAGAATAACGTTATCGGCTTCAAGAATTTCTTCTTTGCCTTCGAAATCGACAAACTGCACTTTGCGACCGGCCAGTAATTTGCCCGTACCGTAAAGCGACTTCACCTTGTTCGCGGTTAAAAGCCCCGAGATACCGCCGGTAAATTGTTTAACAATCGCATCCTTTCGGGCGATCATTGAGGGCACGTCGATCTTCACTTCTTTCGCGGTTATGCCGTGAATTTCAAAACCGTGATGGGCCTGGTGGTATTTTTCCGAACTGTCCAGTAGCGCTTTCGATGGAATGCACCCAACGTTCAGACAAGTCCCGCCGTTCACGCCTTTTCCTTCGTTGTTCTTCCATTTTTCGATACAAACTGTGTTGAGCCCCAATTGCGCTGCACGAATGGCAGCGACATAACCAGCCGGCCCCGAACCGATCACGATCACATCGTATTTAGTCGACATAATTCACCCCAATGTTGTTCTGTTTTGGCAGAGCACCTGCTCTGTCTTTTAAGTCAAAAAATCCGTTCAAACCTCGAGCAGGATTCGCGCAGGATCTTCAAGTAAGTCTTTAATCGCCACCAAAAATTGCACGGCTTCTTTACCGTCAATCAAGCGGTGGTCGTAGGAAAGGGCCAGGTACATCATCGGTTTGATTTTTACTTTGCCATTCACGGCCATGGGCCGCTCTTGGATTTTGTGCATTCCGAGGATGGCGGCTTGGGGCGGGTTGAGAATTGGCGTGGATAGCAAAGAACCGAATACCCCACCGTTGGTAATGGTGAAGGTGCCCCCGGTCATTTCGTCGATGGTCAATTTGCCATCGCGCGCTTTTAAGCCGAGGTTGCGAATGTTGTTTTCGACGTCCGCGAGCCCCATGTTTTCGGCGTTGCGCAACACCGGCACCACCAGGCCCTTCTCGGTCGAAACGGCAACGCCTATATCTTGATAACCGTGGTAAACAATATCGTTGCCATCAAGCGACGCGTTAACCGCGGGAAACCGGCGCAGAGCCTCCACCGCAGCTTTTACAAAAAAGCCCATAAAGCCCAGACGGGTACCATTGTGAGTTTTTTCGAACATATCTTTATATCTGGAGCGCAACGCCATCACCGGCTCCATGTTCACTTCGTTGAACGTGGTCAACATAGCGGTGCTTTGTGTAGCGTCTAACAGGCGTTCGGCGATCCTCGCGCGCAGTCGTGTCATGGGCACGCGCTTTTCCACCCGGGCGCCTTCACTGTACAGAATCGGCACGTCTTCGGCCGCCTTTCGAGCGCTTTGCTCGGCGCCTTTGGCACTGGCCAGTTTTTCGGGTGCCGCGGGTGCGCTTTGGTCGCCGGATTCGAGATAATTCAGCACGTCTTCTTTGGTGATGCGCCCGCCTTTGGCACTGCCTTTCACTTTACTGAGGTCAACGCCTTTGTCATCGGCGAGCTTCTTCGCTGCCGGGTTGGCCAGAGGCTCGCCGGCGGAATCATCGGAGGGCTCGTCGGCTTCGCTCTGCTCGCTGGCTTTCGCCGCGCCGGCCGCGCCGGCAGTGAACTTGGCGATAAGCTCGTTGCTTAACACCACCTCGCCTTCACCTTTGATAATCTCGGAAATGCTGCCGTCGGCAGGCGCCACCACTTCCAGAACGACTTTATCGGTCTCGATATCAACGATTAATTCGTCGCGGGCAACCGCCTCACCTGGCTGTTTGTGCCAAGTCGCAACCGTTCCGTCTTGCACGGATTCTGGAAATGTGGGGGCTTTTATTTCAATTGTCATGCCAAGTAGTCCTTCAGTTAAAGGCTTCTATACAGTTACATCGAGTGCGGAATTGATAAATTTGTTTTGTTCTTCAATATGGAGCGACATATAACCCGCGGCAGGGGAAGATGACGCCGCTCTGCCGGCATAGCGCAAGAAGGCATCAGAGTTTACCCGATCCAGAACACGCTTCATACGATGCTGGCTTGAAAACCATGCGCCTTGGTTTTTGGGTTCTTCCTGACACCAGATAACGTCGGTCACATGGGCAAACGGTTTTAACGCCAAGCGCAGCTCTTCTTCCGGGAAGGGGTAGATTTGCTCAATACGCACCAGCGCCACATCGGTTTGTTCGCGCTCGTCGCGCGCCTCAAGCAAGTGGTAATACACCTTGCCACTGCATAAAATCACGCGCTTGACCTGCTCGGGCGCCACGGTGGTCTCGCCAATAACGTTTTGAAATGCGCCGTGCGCGAGCTCCTCCAATGTGGAAGTCGCAAGCTTGTGGCGTAAAATCCACTTCGGGCTCATGACCACCAAAGGCCTGCGCATAGGACGAATGGCTTGCCGGCGCAGCAGATGGAAAATCTGGGCGGGGGTGGTGGGCACGCACACCTGAATGTTGTGCTCGGCACACAGCTGCAAAAACCGCTCGAGCCTGGCTGATGAATGCTCAGGGCCCTGCCCTTCATAGCCGTGCGGCAACAATAATGTCAGCCCACAAAGACGGCCCCATTTGTGCTCGCCGCTGGTTATGAACTGGTCGATCACCACCTGTGCGCCGTTGGCAAAATCGCCAAACTGCGCCTCCCAGATCACCAGTGCATTAGGTGTTGTGGTGGAATAGCCGTACTCGAACGCGAGCACCGCCTCCTCCGAAAGCAGCGAGTCGTAGATATCGAACGCCGGCTGGCCCTCTTCCAGATTCTGCAAGGGGATATAGCGCTCTCCGGTTTTTTGTCCGTGAATCACCGCGTGGCGATGAGAGAAAGTACCGCGACCGATGTCTTGACCGGTGATTCGAATTCTGTGGCCCTCTTTAAGCAGCGTCGCATAGCTCATGGTCTCGGCCATGCCCCAATTCATGGGCAAAGCGCCGCCGGCCATTTTGCGTCTGTCGTCGTATATTTTCGAGACCTGCTTTTGCACCACTATGCCATCGGGCACGGTCGAGACCTTCTCGGCGAGCAACTGAAGCTCTTTCAGGTCGTAACCGGTGTTGGCTGGGGTCTGCCAATCGTGACCAAGATAAGCCGACCAGTTGACAAACAGCGTGCTGTCGGGCTCTGAGACCAGCCCGCGCGCGACGATTTCACCGCGATCGAGCGCATCGCGGTAATTGTTGGACATGTTATCGGACTCTTCTTTGGACAGAATTCCGTCTTCGATGAGCTGTTCCGCGTAAAGAGTGCGAGTGGTTTTGTGTTTGCGGATCACCGCGTACATCTTAGGCTGAGTAGCCGAGGGCTCGTCCGTCTCGTTATGGCCACGGCGGCGGTAACACACCAAATCCAACACCACGTCTTTTTTGAATTCATTGCGATAGTCCATGGCCAATTTGGTGACAAACACCACAGCCTCTGGGTCGTCGCCATTGACGTGAAAGATCGGCGCCTCAATCATTTTGGCAACGTCGGTACAGTAATCGGTGGAGCGCGCGTCTTCTTTCAAACTCGTGGTGAAACCCACTTGGTTGTTGATAACTATATGAACCGTGCCGCCGGTTTTGAACGCGCGGGTCTGCGACATCTGGAAGGTTTCCATGACCACGCCCTGCGCGGCAAATGCGGCGTCACCGTGGATGACCACAGGCACCACCGTGTTGCGCAGAGTGTCTTGACGTCGGTCTTGGCGCGCGCGCACTGAGCCTTCCACAACAGGTGCGACGATTTCGAGGTGTGACGGGTTGAACGCCATGGCGAGGTGCATTTCACCGCCCGGGGTCATCACGTTCGAGGAAAACCCCTGGTGGTATTTGACATCGCCTGAGGTGTCGACCAGTTTTTTACCCTCGAACTCGCTGAATAGATCGGCCGGGTTTTTCCCCAGAATGTTCACCAGCGTGTTCAAGCGGCCGCGGTGCGCCATGCCAAGCACCATTTCTTTGGCGCCGTAATTACCTGCGGCGTTAATCAACACATCCAGCATGGGGATCAGGCTCTCGCCGCCCTCTAAGCCGAACCGTTTGGTGCCTGGGTATTTACTGTCGAGGTGACGCTCTAAGCCTTCTGCGGCGGTAAGGCTCGCGAGCAGGTTGATTTTTTCGTCGACGTTTAAGGCGAGTCGAGAACGGGAGCTCTCGAGCCTGTGCAGAAGCCAGGCGCGCTCACCGTAATTGGTGATGTGCATAACCTCGGCGCCAATATGGCCGCAATAGGTGGTTTCCAGGTCTTCGATAATCTCGCGTAAGGGCGCCTCATTGCGCCCAAACGACAGGTCACCTGTTTGAAATACAACATCGAGGTCCGCTTGATTCAAGCCGTGGTAGCCGAGATCGAGCTCGTGTAGCGGGCCGGGCTGGACGAGACCGAGCGGATCGACTTTGGCCATTTTATGGCCACTCAACCGGTAGGCATTGACCAACTGCACAACTTCGACCTGCTTGCGCTCGTGGGTGACGTGAGCCGCCCCGGAACCCGGTGCGACAATCGGGCGCGCCCGGTTTTTACCGAGAAGTTCGAAATACTCGATGATCTCTGAGTGGGACGTGTCTTTTCCGGAAACGCCGTCCAGACGCGGCAGTTTTTCGAAGTAGTCGCGCCATTGGTCGGGCACGGAGTTGGGGTCGCGAAGATAGGCCTCGTAAACCTCTTCAACGTAGGAGGCATTGCCGCCGGAAATGTGGGAGGTGCTCCACAATAGATCCATCAGGCTTTGTTGCATCGGGTTTCACCGTTCGTGTGGGCAATAATAGCGAAAGCGTAGGGGCCGCCCAGAACACCGCCTGGAAGCTCGCTCTGGCAGGGTTGGCCAGAAAATCAGGCCCACCATACGCAGTTCAAAACAGTTTTAGTACATGAATGGGCAATGCGCCGGCTTCCTGTTGCGCAATACTTGGTTATCGCGCGCGGTTTGCCGGCTTAACCAGCCGGTAGGCATCCGCAGGGTCGGCCCATTACCCAGCCCCGCGATGCACACAATGCCTTTACACGCCGCTGTGCATTAACATTGAACGTATATGACCGATCGCACGCGTGGGGTTCAGCCCCTTAGGGCAGACCGCCACACACGCCTGTATTCCGTGACAGCGAAAAACGCTGAACGGATCTTCGAGTTTGCTTAGGCGCTTTTCGGTGGCGGTATCGCGACTGTCGGCCAAAAACCGATAGGCCTGAAGCAAGCCCGCCGGGCCAATAAATTTATCGGGGTTCCACCAAAACGACGGGCAAGCCGTAGAGCAACAGGCGCACAAAATACACTCGTAAAGACCGTCCAACTTGGCGCGCTCTTGCGGAGATTGTAGCCGCTCGATTGCCGGGGCCGGGGTGTCGTTCTGCAGGTAGGGCTCGACCTTTCGGTATTGCTCGTAGAACTGAGACATGTCGATGATCAAATCGCGGATCACCGGCAACCCCGGCAGCGGCCGAAGTACGAGCTTGTTGTTGCGAACCCCTTCAGACAAAGGCGTCATACAGGCCAACCCGTTTTTGCCGGAAATGTTCAGCCCGTCGCTGCCGCAAACGCCTTCGCGGCACGAGCGGCGGTAGGTCAAGGTCGGGTCCTGGCCTTTCAGGATTTCCAACACGTCCAACACCATGAGGTCTTTGCCCTGGGTGTCGACCTCATAGCTCTGCATATAAGGCGCTTGGTCGACTTCCGGGTTATAACGATAAACTTCTACTTTCAACATAAGGTTAACTCCACCCAAACATCAGTAGCTGCGGACCGAGGGTGCAAAGGCTTCCATGGTTTTGGGAGCAAAATTGACCGCTCGCCTGCCCACCTGCTTGGACTCGGGGTAATACATGGAGTGACAGAGCCAGTTTTCGTCGTCGCGCTCGCGATAATCTTCGCGAGCGTGGGCACCGCGCGACTCTTTGCGCTCGTCTGCGGCAATCGCCGTGGCCTCGGCCACCTCGAACAGGTTCTGCACTTCTAAGGCTTCGATGCGGGCGGTGTTAAAGGCCGAGCTTTTATCGCTCAATGCCAGGTTCTGCACGCGCTCGCGAAGGCTTTGCAATTGCTTGATGCCCTCTTGCATATACTCGCCTTTACGGAAAACGCCAAAATAGTTCTGCATAATCGTTTGCAAGTCCTTGCGGACAACTGTAGCCGACTCGCCATTGGTTGAAGCGTTCAGTTTATTTAAGCGAAGCATGGCCGCTTCGATATCGGAACCGCTAGCGGCGCGCAGCTCGGCCCCCTCGCGCAGTACTTTCTCGATATGCATGCCCGACGCCCGACCGAAGACCACCAGGTCCAAAAGCGAGTTGCCACCGAGCCGGTTAGCGCCGTGGACCGAAACGCAGGCCACCTCCCCGCAGGCGTAAAAGCCTTCTATGATGTGATCCGAGCCGTCGGCCGCCTGCGTCAGAGCCTGGCCGTGAATATTGGTCGGAATACCGCCCATCATATAGTGGCAAGTCGGCACCACGGGAATGGGCTCTTTCACCGGGTCTGCGTGCGCAAAAGTGCGCGAGAGCTCTAAAATGCCGGGCAATTTGGCGTTTAGTGTTTCCTCGCCAAGGTGGTCAAGCTTTAAAAACACATGGTCGCCCTCGGGCCCGCACCCGCGCCCCTCGAGAATTTCCATGACCATGGAGCGGGCCACCACGTCGCGGCCGGCCAGGTCTTTCGCGTTGGGCGCGTAGCGTTCCATAAAACGCTCCCCGTTTTTATTGACGAGATAACCGCCCTCGCCTCGACAACCTTCGGTGACCAGAACACCTGCGCCGGCGATGCCGGTGGGGTGAAATTGCCACATTTCGATATCTTGCACCGGGAACCCGGCGCGCAGCGACATGCCGATACCGTCGCCGGTGTTGATGTGCGCGTTGGTGGTGGAAGCGTAAATGCGCCCCGCGCCGCCGGTCGCAAAAACCGTGGCTCGCGAGCGCAAGTAGACGGTCTCACCGTCTTCTATGTTGATCGCAATAACACCCACCACAGCGCCGTCGGCGTTTTTGACTATGTCCACCGCAAACCATTCGTTCAAAAAGACGGTGTTACTTTTGATGTTTTGTTGATAAAGAGCGTGCAGCAGCGCGTGGCCCGTGCGGTCGGCCGCAGCACAGGTTCGCGCGGCCTGGCCGCCACGGCCAAAATCTTTGGATTGCCCGCCAAAGGGGCGTTGGTATATACGCCCGCTTTCGGTTCGTGAAAACGGCAAGCCCATGTGCTCGAGCTCGAACACCGCCTCTGGGCCTACAGAGCACATGTACTCAATCGCGTCTTGATCCCCTATGTAGTCGGAACCCTTGACCGTGTCGTACATATGCCAACGCCAATCGTCATTGGGGTCGTCGCTGGCGATCGCACAGGTGATGCCGCCCTGCGCGGAGACCGTATGCGACCGGGTTGGAAACACCTTGGTCACCACTGCGGTTTTGAAACCCGACTGAGCCATCTGCAACGCCGCGCGCATACCGGCGCCGCCGCCGCCGACGACTATCCCATCAAATGTCATGGTACGCATATTAGACATTCTTAGACTCCCCAAAGCATTTCGATACCCCAAAAGAGGTAGGTGATGGTAACTAAAGCGTACAGCGAGAGGACGATAGCCCGAAACCAAAGAGCTTTGCTGCCAAGAAAACGCTCGGTGAGATAATCCGTGACAATAACCCACAAGCCGATCCACGCGTGGGCCGCAGTGGACAACAGCGCCAACAAGGTGAACACGCGCATCCACAGTTGGCTGTAGAGATTGGACCAGACCTCGTAGGTGAGCTCGGGCGTCAGCACTATGAACCCGACCAGAAAGACAGTGTATGCCGCAAGAACAATCGCGGATAATCGCTGCACGACAAAATCGCGCAGACCGTTTTTACCGTAGCTTGTGACCGCGGTTACCATAAGATCCACCCCGCTATTATCAATATAAGAACCGCTGCTACCGTCAATGCCAGTTTGGCGCCCATTCTGCCGCCCGCTAAGCTTTCGCCGATACCGAGTTCCATAAGGAGATGACGAACACCTGTCGTTAAATGAAAGGCAAGCCCTCCTAGCACGGCCCAAAGCAGAATTTTCAACCAGAGCTGGTCCAGAGTCCGCTTCAACTCATTGAAACTTTCTTCGGAGGTGAGACTGGCATCGAGCATCCACATAAGCACCAAAACTCCACCGAGCAAAAAAGCTCCGGAAAGACGGTGAAGTATGGAGGTATAGGCGGTGATGGGGAATCGAATGGTGGAGATGTCCAAATTGACAGGTCGATTTTTATTCACAGTACTAAAGCACCTCAAGTTGCACGTAATAGTTGCGCGTAAGCACACGCGAAAGTTCGAGAACAACGACGAAATCGCATTTGATGCAAACTGCGTCTAACCGCTTTTTTCGCTTCAAGCAGCCGATGAGTAGGATTATGGGATGCCACTGCAAACGCCGACCGCTTTATGTGCCCGGCTAACATCTAAATCGAGAAGAAAATTCGAAGATTGACTCCCCACCGGAACGACCGCATCTGTGGCCGGTTACATTTTCCATTCGTTTCAGCAGCGTTACAAGGACTAATGAGCCATGCTGGATGCTAGGTGACTAAGGCGCGCAGCCCACGCGTGTTCAGATCAAAGTGCGGAAACGCAGCAATAGTGGGTCTATTTCAAGCTTTCCCAACACCGGGATGAACGCGCTGGCGCAGCGAACAGTCACCTAATTTTCGGCATGAAATCCAAGCCCGCAAGAAGTGAACGTGACCTGCTGAGGTCAGACAAAAATCGCGCAGAATTATAGTTTCGAATCGCTAAAAACACAAATGCAGACGAGCCTGCGCCCTATAAAAGTTTCCCACGCTCGAGGCCCGCCCCAACTATTTTGACGAACTCGCAAAGCGGTCAAACGATTTGCGCGTAATCGGCACCTGCGTTTTCCGGTTAAGCAGAGTTTCTGCCGCGCCGCGCCATCAACACTACCCGCATTAAGCGAAAATTCTCTATACTACGCGCCAACGATGCAATTGTTGACCTGCAGAGCCCCGGGGCAAGCCCCAACCGCTTCTGGAATATCGAGATCAATCCGGCCTTCAAAGCTCACGCTTTGCCAAACCGTATCTGGATAAAAGGCACTCTACAAGCCGCGCGAGGCGGCGCCAGCTCTCTTGCGCGACCACCGCCGGCCGCCATCAGACGGGGCTCGCTTCATCTGAACGGCCGAACAAGCCGCCGGGTGATGGCCCGAGGCTCTTTAGAATCTGGACGTAAACCTGCGGCTGCGGTTATGCTTGACCAACCGGTCGAGGGTATCATGCCCCTTACCTTGGCCAGCAATGGCCCTGCAGACCAGAATCGATTCACCAGTTGCACAACGGCAACGCCGCAGTTCCCACCTTGCCGACCGGGTGTTCGCCCCAGGGTGCTGACGGTGTGTAATAGCTTAGAAATCGCGCGCCTTTTTAACCATTGGCGGCGACGACTGAGCCCTCAAGATACTTTAGATAGGAGTCCGTAATGACTGACAAGAAAGCTCAACTTTCGGTCGACGGTTTAGACGAATCCATCGAACTGCCTGTGTTAGCTGGCACCCTGGGCCCAGAAGTCATTGATGTGAGAGCCCTGATGGCGAAGGGTTATTTTACTTACGACCCCGGTTTTGTATCGACAGCCTCCTGCGAGTCCAAGATCACCTACATTGACGGCGCCCAAGGCGTTCTGCTTCACCGGGGTTACCCGATCGAGGCTCTGGCAGAGAAATCCGACTACCTGGAAACCTGTTATCTGCTGTTGCACGGCGAGCTGCCCACGCAAAGTGAATACGATGAGTTCATCTCCGTCATTACCCACCATACGATGGTGCACGAGTCGATTACCCGGTTTTTTAACGGCTTTCATCACAACTCTCACCCCATGGCAATCATGTGCGGGGCCGTTGGCGCACTGTCCGCGTTCTATCACGACTCGCTCGATATCACCAACCAAGACCACCGTCTGATTTCCGCGCACCGGTTGATTGCGAAAATGCCGACTCTGGCTGCGATGTGTTACAAACATCACGTGGGTCAACCATTTATGTACCCCAATAACAGCCTTGGTTACGCCGAAAACTTCCTGCATATGATGTTCGGCACGCCTTGCGACGACCCAGCGGTCAACCCTGTGCTTGCCAAAGCCATGGATAAAATCTTTCTGCTTCACGCCGACCACGAGCAAAACGCCTCCACCTCGACCGTACGCTTGGCAGGCTCATCGGGCGCCAACCCATTCGCGTGCATTGCCGCGGGTATCGCCACACTTTGGGGGCCGGCCCACGGTGGCGCCAACGAAGCGGTACTCGATATGCTCGAGGAAATTGGCGATGTGAAAAACATCGACAAGTACATCGCCAAGGCGAAAGATAAGGACGACCCGTTCCGGTTGATGGGTTTTGGCCACCGGGTTTACAAAAACTTTGACCCGCGCGCCAAAGTAATGAAAGAAACCTGCGACGAGGTGCTTGCCGAGCTCGGTTTGGAAAACGACCCTCTGCTCGCCATCGCCAAGCGCCTCGAGCAGATCGCCCTGGAAGATGAATACTTCATTAAGAAGAAGCTCTACCCAAACGTGGATTTCTACTCGGGCATCATAATGAAAGCCATCGGCATTCCGACCGAAATGTTCACGGTGATATTTGCCACCGGCCGTACAGTTGGCTGGATCGCCCACTGGCATGAAATGGTCACCGAAGGTTTTAAAATCGGCCGCCCACGCCAGCTGTACACAGGCTACGCGGCGCGCGATTTTAACGAACGCTCGAAACGCTCCTAAGTGTGCGGCGCCTCATCCTCCAGGCTTGGAATGAGGCGCCCCGCGACACTTGCCCGCCTTAAGCAATACCAATTCCCTTTCCTTTGCATTTTTGTCTGCCGCCGATGTCTCATACCTTTGACAGCTCACGCACGCGGGTTTAATGTGCCGTGGCAGGCTCATCCATCCATTGCTTAGATTCTAGGTGTGCACATGAAATTCAACAATATTTTGGAAACCATCGGTAATACGCCCCATATCAGAATCAACCACCTGTTTCGCGACGACATTGAAGTCTGGATGAAAATCGAACGGGCAAACCCCGGCGGCAGTATCAAAGACCGGATTGCACTGGCGATGATTGAACAGGCTGAAAGGCAACACCTGATCAACCCCGAGACCGTCATCATAGAGCCGACCTCGGGCAATACCGGCATCGGCTTGGCGATGGTGGCTGCGGTCAAAGGCTATCGATTAATTCTGACCATGCCTGAATCCATGTCGGTCGAGCGCCGACGCTATATGACTGCCTTGGGCGCGGAACTGGTGCTGACCCCCAAAGAGCAAGGCATGGCCGGGGCCATCAACAAAGCCAACGAGCTTCTGCTCGAGCATCAAAACGCGTGGATTCCGCAACAGTTCAGCAACCCCGCCAACATCGAAATCCATGAAACCACCACTGCGCAGGAAGTTTTGGACGACTTCAGTGACGGTTTCGACCACCTGCTCACAGGCGTCGGTACGGGCGGCCATATCACCGCCTGTGCACGGGTGCTGAAAAACAAGTTCCCCCAGTTGAAAGTCTGGGCGGTGGAGCCGGAAAAGTCGGCCGTTATCAGCGGCTGCGAAAAAGGCCCGCACCGCTTACAAGGCATAGGCGCGGGCTTTATCCCCGATAACCTCCACACTCAGCTGCTCGACGGCACTGTTCAAGTGACCGAAGAGGCGGCCTTTCAGATGGCCCGCGATTGCGCGAGAAAAGAAGGGATATTTCTTGGCATCTCCTCAGGCGCGACCCTGGCGGCCGTCAAGAAGAAGGAAAGCGAATTTGCATCTGGCAGTCGCATTCTTATTTTCAGCTACGATACAGGCGAACGGTATTTGTCGGTAGACGATCTCTTTCAGTGAGCGCTGTGGCAAAGGTGCTCAAAGTCGGTGAGTTCATTTGATACCAGTTGCCGGCGAGCATTCGAGCCCTCGATAAGCGATTTGCGCACCAAAATGCGCGGCGGTTAGGCGCAGCCACTCGTTTTGTAAACCAAGGACCGGGTGCGGGCGATGCGCCATGTAAAACAGTGAGGATCCGCCGAGATGGACACGCTTTTGCTGCGCAGTCAAATCCTGCACTTTGTCGCCGACCCCGCGCAAGGCCTCGATCGAAGTTACGAATATTTTGACGACGGCTTACTTCTAATTCAAAACGGCCGCATCGCGTTTGTGGGTGACGCGGCCACGCATTTGCAGCAATTTTCAAATCAGCCAATCGAGCACCTGCCAAACCGTCTACTAATTCCGGGGTTTATCGACACCCATACCCATTACCCGCAGACCGAGATGATCGCCGCCTATGGCGAGCAGCTGCTGAGCTGGCTTAACCACTACACCTTCCCGACCGAGTGTCAGTTCGCTGATGCCGATTACGCGCGCAAAACCGCGCGAATTTTTCTGGATGAACTCTTGCGCAACGGCACCACCACCGCATTGGTGTTTGGCACGGTGCACACGCAATCCGTGGACGCCTTTTTTAGCGAAGCGCAAGCGCGAGGTTTGCGCATGATCGCCGGCAAAGTAATGATGGATCGAAACGCGCCGGTGGCGCTTCTCGACACCGCGCAAAGCGCCTACCAAGACAGCAAAGCGCTGATCGAGCGCTGGCATGGTGTCGAGCGGTTGAGCTATGCGGTCTCGCCGCGCTTTGCGCCCACCAGTACAGCCGCGCAATTGCGCCAAGCGGGGGCACTATTGGCGCAATACCCGGACGTTTACCTTCATACCCACTTGGCCGAGAATAAAAACGAATGCGACTGGGTAAAGACGCTGTTTCCCGAGAGCGACGCCTACCTCGATGTTTACGAGCGCGCCGGATTACTTGGACGTCGCAGCCTGTTTGCGCACGCGATTCATTTAAGCGAAGACGAATGCAACAAGCTGGCCGCGGCCGAGTGCGCCGTTGCCCACTGCCCTACCTCCAACCTTTTTCTCGGCTCGGGGTTATTGGACCTTAGAAGGCTGCAGGCGCATGAGATAAAAGTCGGCTTGGGTACAGACATCGGCGCGGGCAGCAGTTTTTCGATGTTTCGAACGATGGATGAAGCTTATAAAATTCAACAATTGCGTGGCGC
>CAZING010000029.1:0-16265 GCA_964540505.1 uncultured Cellvibrionaceae bacterium
TTTCGATGTTTCGAACGATGGATGAAGCTTATAAAATTCAACAATTGCGTGGCGCGACACTGAACCCGTTTCAAGCGTTTTACATGGCGACCCAGGGCGGTGCCGTCGCGCTAAATTTGGACGATAAAATCGGCAATTTTAAAACAGGTAAAGAAGCGGACTTTCAGGTACTGGACCTTGCGGCCACCCCGCTTTTGCGCTATCGCCTGGCATTTTGCCAGAACCTGCAAGAGCTGTTGTTTGCGTTAAGCACCCTGGGCGATGATCGGGTTATTGAACGGGTATACGCACTCGGCAAGCTGGTCCACAGCCGTTAGCCGAGGCGCCCTGCTATAGCACCATTTACTGGGCCGAGTTTTCGCGCAGATCGCACAGGTCTTTCAATCGAATTGCGACCGTCACAAACGACTGCACACTTTTTGAATTCGGATTATAGGTTTGCAATGAATGCCGGAATTTAATCTCGCACAGGCGCTCGGCATGTTAAGTTTTTTCCTGGGCGTTACCTGTTTTTTTCAAAAAGACGACAAAAAGTTAAAGTGGATCATGTTGTCGGTCAATCTGAACAACGTCTTGCACTTTGCGTTGCTCGGCGCCTGGACGGCGGTTGTGGCCTCGGTATTCTCTGTGCTTCGCACCGGGCTTGCCATCAAAACTTCATCGCGCTTGGCCGCCATTGGCTTTATTGTGTTAATTATCGGCTTCGGGGTCTATGTGGCCGACAGTTGGCTGGACCTATTTCCTGTGGCGGGCGCTTGCATCGGTACCTATGCGTTGTTTTGCTTGCGCATGATCCAAATGCGAATCGCGTTTCTTATCGCCGCTCTGTGCTGGTTGACCAACAATATTCTGGTGGGCTCTATAGGTGGCACTTTGCTCGAAGCCACCTTAATAGGCGTAAACCTGCACACCATTTACCGACTGCATTTTAGCGCAAAGCACAACTGACGCAGCCTCTCCTCTAGGCCAAGACGTGGCCTCGCGCGCCCAGCCGCTCTTTTCATTGCACCACACCAAAGCGCGCAGGGGTCTGGTGTTCTACACTGTCAGAGCACAATTTCGGCGGGGGCAATTTTTAGCAATGACGGGTTTATCAGGCATCACAGGCAAAGCCATATCAAGAAAAGGCGAACAACGGTATGCCGTGCAATGGCCTGCGCGTTTTTTTTTAGACGATAAAGTGATTAAACAGACCACGATATGCGCGGTTTTTAAAGGTGGTCTTTGCATTCGTGTGGACCAAACCATCGCTCTCGGCAAAGAAATGCACATTGAATTTCGGGCTAAATCGGCACAGACGGCCCACAAAATTCGCCTAAAAGCCAAAATTGATTACTGCCTGCTGCGCGATGTCGGCGTCGAACTCGACCTGCTAACCACCGCTATCGGCCGTGAAGACCACCACAAACTGGCCAACATCATCCAATCACTCGCAAACGCGGGGAAATAGTCGCCGCGTTATCACCTGGGTCACACCAGAGCCCCGCCCCCGCGTTTTTGTAGCGAAACGCCGTGTATCGAACCCCGATCTATCGAACCATGGGTGACTTCGGTTGTCTGGAGATTGATGAACTCAAATACCGAACGACCCCACATAACGCTTAACGGCGCGAACTTCGACAACCGGTTTTACCAGCTGGGCGCCGACTTCTATGAAGAAGTATTGCCGACGCCGGTAAAAGCCCCGGCATTGATCGCCGTCAATGAAGCCTTGGCTACCGAACTCGGCCTGGATTACCGCCAACTTGTCAGTCCAGACGGGCTAGGGGTGCTCGCCGGAAATACGCTGGCGGAGGGCTCAAAGCCACTCGCCGCGGCATACAGCGGCCATCAATTCGGCTACTTCAACCCCCAACTCGGCGATGGTCGGGCCATTTTGCTCGGTGAACTTCGCGATGCCGCAGGCCACACCCGCGACCTCCAGCTAAAAGGCAGCGGCCCAACGCCTTGGTCCAGGGGCGGCGACGGCCGCGCCGCTATTGGCCCTGTTGTTCGCGAATATCTGCTGAGCGAGGCGATGCACGCTCTTGGGGTAAAAACCACGCGGGCCCTGGCTGCGGTCACCACCGGCGAGCCGGTCTTTCGCGACGCGCCGCTGCCGGGGGCGATTCTGACCCGCGTCGCCACAAGTCACATACGCGTCGGCACTTTCGAGTATTGGCGGGCCCGGGGGAGTCGGCCCAATCTGCAAAAACTGTTCGATTTTTGCGTAGCCAAACATTTTCCGGCGCTTGCCCAGACCGCCGAGGCGCAACGCGATTTTCTGCGCTGCGTGCTGGTCGCCCAGGCCGAGCTCGTTGCCAACTGGATGAGCTTCGGGTTCATTCACGGCGTCATGAACACCGACAATACCGCGATCAGCGGCGAGACTATAGATTACGGGCCATGCGCGTTTATGGAGGCCTACGACCCCGAGACAGTGTTCAGCTCCATCGATCGCAATGGCCGCTACGCCTATAACCAGCAACCCAACATCGCGCTTTGGAACCTGACTCGCTTGGCCGAATGTCTGCTGCTGCTAATGCCCCAGAGCGAGACAAGCGCAAACGCGCTAACAGCCGTGCTCGAAGAGTTCTCGACAATTTTCAACGATTGTTGGCTGCGCAAGATGGGTTTAAAACTCGGCTTCAGTGACGGCGAGCAGAACGGCGCGGCGCAGCTCGAAGGCTTTCTTCAATTGATGCAATTGTGTGAAACCGATTTTACTTTAGGGTTTCGCAGTTTGTGCGACGCTTACGACGGCAAGGTAGAAGCGCAGTTTAACTCGCTTTTTAAAGCCGCACCCGAACGCCGGGACCAGTGGCTTCGCGACTGGCAGCAAGCGCTGGCGGATTCAGGTCGCACGCACGCGCAAGTTCTAAGCACATTGCACGCGAACAACCCGCTGTACATTCCTCGCAATCACAAAGTCGCCGAGGTCATTGGTCATGCGGAACGCGGCAACTTGGCGCCTTTTCACGAAATGAAAGCGGTGCTTGATTCGCCTTTCAGCCAACAACCAGGAATGGACGACTACGCCTCGCCCGCCCCCGCTGGCGAGGCGGTGTTGCAAACCTTTTGCGGCACTTAGCCGCCTGCCCGAAAAGGTTGAAACCCGGTAGCTTGGCAAAGCCGCAGCTTACTTCCGACATTATTGCAGCCCAGCACCAAGAGCAAGTTGATTACAAGGCGCGGATATCGGCAATGGTTTTCAGAATCGCGCGCCGAACCTTAGGCCTGATCACCTCATCGGATTTAAGCTGGTTGAGTATTTCGGATTCCACCGATTGAATCGCGGCAATCTGCGTGGCGTCCATACCTTTCGATCGGGCGATGCTTTTCAACATGGTGAAGCTTTCCGCCGCGCTGTTTCGGGTCTTTTTAAGACTGCGTTCAAGCAGCCCGTCTATCTCGACCGAGGCGCTTTCAACCATAGACAAAGAAGACGCGAACTTGCGGCCGCTGGCGATGCCTTTTTGGGTCAGCACCACCTTTCCTATGGCGGTGTTGGCAAGCTTAAGCAATTGCACCACATGGTCGCGTACATCCCCGTCGGCCTGCGAACCATTATTTGGGGACACCACCCCGGATAAAAATTCCATCCGGAACACCACCGAACCCGTGCGCTGCTTGTTGAATTCGTTGAGTTGCATCGCGTTTATGATGGTTAGGTTCTTTTTATTGATTTTCTCATCGCCCGATATATCAATGGTGCGCTCTCCGGCCTTAATAAACACGCTGGGGTAGTAGTCTATGCTGGTGATCGACTCGTAAAGCAACATCGAAAGCTCTTCCACCGCTCGGGCAGAAAAGGCTTCAAATACAAACCGCAAAAGTGAGGCGTAAAGCTCGTTGGAGGTTTCCATTCTGGCGATTTCATCCTTGAGCGCGGTCAACTCCCGATTCAGCACGTCCAGTTGCTCTTGGGTAATCTGGTCGTCATCGGAATTTTTGGGGCGACTTTTTAAGAACTCGAGTTCGGTCTCGAGCATGGTAATACAAACCTCTGAATCCTCAGTGGCGCGCTTTAACTGCTCCACTTCCACCACATAGTGGGCCACCTCGTCGCTACCGAGAAGCTTGGAATCATTCACAGCCTCCTCAAGGTCGACGATTACCGACTTCTGGTTTTTTACCACGTGCTTAAGCCGGTCGATCTCGGCTTCGTTGGAGCGGATAATCTCGTCGGCGTAATCGTCTTCATTGCCACTGAGACGTGCAGCCGCAGCGGCGTCCGGCGCCACCGGGTCGGACCTCTCGGCCAGTTTGGTTTTCAGGTTTTCGACGTAGCGCATCAAGCGTTCGTTTTCTTTCTCGTAGGCCTCAAGTTTATTTAAAACGTTTTTATCGCTCTTATCCAAATGGTGGGTATTTCGCACAAAATTGACGGTTGCAACGTTATCGTCACAACTCGCGGCGATCGCCTCAAGCGCCTTTCGCTTCGATTGTTCGTGGTTCGCCTTTACCCGATCTGCGACGTGGGCTTCACGCAGTTGGCTGGATTCATAAGTGGCCATCAGAGACGATATTCGGCTGGCGTAATCTTTACATTGCCTGGCGCTTAAATTCTTGCCTTCAATCTTACGGTGGATAAGATCGAGGTTTTGTGAAAGCCTTTTGTGCTGTTCTCTGCCCGCCAAATCGGGGTTAGTCTCAACCAAACGCTGCACTCGCACTTTGGACGACTCTATTTCGTTCAGCAGCTCAATTTGTTGCTTCTTGGCACCAAGTTCGCCACCGAACAATTTCAGAAGTTTATCCAGATTTGTACCAAGGAAATACCAGAATTGCTCTGGTTCTTCTATTTTTTCTATCGCCTTGGATTCTATCTTAAGGTAAGCCATTCTAAGGTTGGCTATGTCGTGCGACAAGGTGTCGGTGTTCTCGAACTTTTTAGTGCGCGTCCTGGTGAATTGTAAATCAAGGTAATCTTTGATTGCGCCATGATTATCGGAGCCAACGAACTTCAAGTCCGACTTTAGCTTTTCACACTCTTTGGATTTCAAAGCGTAACGATGAATAAATACCAAGCTAACAAACACGTTAACTATCCATAAGAATAACAACACGAACGTTGTATCTGTTAGCCCACTATTAGCCCACGAAATCATTGCTTTCTATACCGATAAAAAACGCTAAAACCGAAGGGTTATCCGCGTTGGACTGACACCTAACCACGGCGCTGAGGTACCGCTCGGATTTGTGTCGGATCTTTACGGATTCGTAAAACTCACCTCTCTCGGCTATCACTTGATACACCTTCCCTTGCATTGAAACTGCGCAATCGGGGTGCAGCCTTTCGATAAAATCCATGCTCTGATAGACTTTTTGCTCGATGCTTTCGCCAAACCCCAAAGCGCACAAAGCCTCGGGCGACCACCGGGTTGCATTGGCGACAGTGTCCCAAACAATCGTGGCGTTCTCGTCTATTACAATGTCATTCGTGGGTTGCGTGATATCGAACCGCGAGGCGCGCTTCGAGACAGTGTACTGGTCGACTATAAGGTTCATCATGGAACACAAAACCAGAAAACTGCTAAGCTCAGGCCCTTTTGCTTTCTCTCCGCACACGGAAATTACCTCTTGCACCTGACTGCCTTCATGAATGCAAAAGTTCAGCTCTATCAGCGACTCGGACTCGGCATCGAGAAGGTCTCTGGCAGGTGCAAACGCATCTACTGCAAATACCGGCGGCGGATCCGCTTTAGCGTACTTTCTTACTTCTTTTCGGCTGCAAAGTTTGCGAACCCGAAGACAAGGCTTACCATCCCAACGAAGGCCGACCTCCGAGACCGCCACCGCTTTTAAGTAATTTCTGAAGAAGGGCGAAATACACATTATTTTATCGAGATCGGAATCGAGTATCTGCTCTTGGAACTCGCCCTGCATCGCAATTACCGCTTTCATATAGTTGGGGCTGCTGAATTCGGGTAAATCCACACAGCCTTCGATAAATTCACCGTAGGAGTCGCGCGGGTTGGCTTTAACCCTAACCATTTTCGGCAGCACGGTTTCATTGCTGGGCTTAAAGCCCTTCCTTTGGTTTTCGACTTGCGAGAGCGCCCGGTATGCGAGCAGATTGATGTTTTGGTCTATAGCCGCTAAGCCCGGCGCCAACACGGGCACCAAAGAGAAAGCGTCAAAGCAAACGCAATCCAATTGCGCTTGTGAGTGCGCCCTGCCAACGCGCAGCTTTTCAAGAAATCCGATCGCTAGCTGTGCCGAGCCGAATACAATCGAGGTGGCGTCACATGCCTTGGCAACGAAATCCTTGGCCAGTTCGGCACCGGCATAAAACGAGGTATCGTTCGAGTTAAAGTAGAAGCTCTCGTCCATGGCAAGGCCTTTTTCGGCCTGAATTTCACAAAAGTATTCGAAGCACTTGCGATCGCTGTATTTGGAAAGATCGCCCACAAAAGCAATTTTCTGGTGGCCTCGGCTGACAAGGTCGTCGATGGCTAAACGCGTGCCGAGGTAATCATCGGAACTGATAACCGGTATGCCGATAGGGTAATAATCGTAGCTCACCACAACGCTTGGAATAGCGCGTTCGCCAAAGATGTCACACGCGAGTCGGTTGCTGATGGCGTCCTTGACTATAATTACCCCGTCGGCTTTATTCAGGCCTATAGGGTCGTCCAGTCTTTGCCCTCGGGCGTCGAAAATCGAAACGTTGTAACGCTTTAGATGGCAAAGCATCCGCAACTGGCTGACGAGTTCACAGTCGTAGTAGCCCTTTAAAGACTTAACGTAAACGTGAATGTTTAGACCCGGATTGCTGTTCAACACCCTTAGCCTCTCGTTAACGGATACCTGTTACCCGTGGGCCTCGCCTTTTGGCTTATATTTCGGCCGGTTAACACTCGAATCATAGCCCACAGGAACCATAAACGAGGTAAAATCCAAGCGAATGGTGGATATAGACGCCAGTTGGCGACTAATTACCTCACCTAATAATTAATTCGTGTTAACGAGACAGCTTTTATAAGCGTTTTAAGCCAAAAAAGAGGTGTCGCGCGACAAGCGACTCTGGCTAGGTGAGGGTCGTGGTTTCGTAAAGCGCGCCGCAGATTAACCGAAAACCTGCACAAGCAAACAGGTATGTCGCGCGCGATTGCGCCCCTGTAAACTTGCAATTTTATGGAAGGTTGCCGGGCACCGGCCTTTGGAGCAATTATGAAAGCTGTAAAAATCACTCTAGCGATTCTATTGGCTTTAGGGCTTGTGCTGGGCGGCGTATTTTATTTCGCGTCCACGCACTTCGATGACTTTATCAAACGTGCGATAGAAAGAGTCGGCTCGGATATGCTGCAGACCGAGGTGTCGGTGCAAGGCACAGCGTTTCAATTAACCAAGGGAATAGGTGAGATCGACGCGCTCCGCATCGCCAACCCACCGGGCTATTCTGCCGATAATTTCTTTCGTCTCGATACCTCGAGCCTGCAGATCGAACCCGCAAGTTTGGCCCGTGACGTGTACGTGATTAAAGAGTTGATAATTGACGGCGCCGAATTGACAATCGAGCACAAAAATTTAAGGGAAACCAACCTGCAGACGCTTTTGAATAACTTAAATTCAAAAGCAGAGGGCGAAGGCGCAGGCGACGCAAGCGGCGGCTCCGAGCCGCTTTTTGCGATAGAGCGACTCACCTTCGTCAACGCCCGGCTGCACCTGATTTCACCGGCGTTTGAGCCGCAATCATTTGCATTGCAGGATATCCAACAGACCGACATCGGTAGCCCGACCGAGGGCCTGACCGCTCGAGAGTTGGCCATCGCGGTGATGCAACCTCTGCTCGAGCAGGCCAAGGGTCGATACGAAAACGCGCTAAAACAGCGGCTGGGCGATGAGCTCAATAAGCGATTGAAAAACCTCTTTCGTAAAACAAAGTAACGCCGCTAAGGTCGCTCCACGGTTACGAGCGGAGGTCGAACCCCGTAGGCGGGATGACGCGCGGCGGACTTGCGACGCCGCTGCAGCCAAAGTTAAAGGGCGGTCTTGCTGCGCGGGCGCTTCGGCGGCGCCGAGCTGACGAACCGACAAACTTTAACTCTCTGCTCCCAACTACAAACGGCGCTCGGTCGGCAAACTGATAATGATTTGGGTGCCCGAGCCCAGCACGGATTGCACCTCTATGCGCCCGTTCAAGGTGTCGATTATCTCTTTGGTCAACGCCAGCCCCAAGCCCGCACCGGAAATACCTTTGTGACGCGTAGGCTCGAGTTGCTCGAAAGGCGAGAACAGCCGGGACAAATCTTCGTTGGCGATACCCGGGCCGGTGTCCGTGCAAATGAACCGAAACCACTGCTCGGTGGCTTCTACGCGCAGGCTCACGACCCCTTTGGTGGTGTGCTTCAACGCGTTTGCCAGCACATGATGCAGCGCGACGCGCAACAGCTTCGGGTCGGTATAAAGCGGCGGCAATGCCACAGGCGGAGCGTTGAATTCCAGTTGCACATCGGGCGATAACACCAAAGCTCGGCAGGACGCGACCAGTTCACTGGCAGTGCTCAAGGCATCGACCGGTTCGGGTTGCACGCTCAACCGACTGCTTTCCACTTGTGTATACTCGAGCACCCCTTCAATTAAACCCGCGAGTTGACTCGCCGAGCGCGCGATCGGCTCTAAACGGTCGCGCTGCGTCTGCTGGCCGTCTTTGGGAGCTTTCAGAAGTACTTGTGCGTTTAATGCGATTACAGAGATAGGCGTTCGCATTTCGTGAGACATGGCCGCCAGGAAACGCGCCTTGACGGCATTGGCCTGGACCGCCTGCTCTTTGGCGACTTCAGCCGCCTCTAAGGTCAGGCGTAATTGTTGGTGTTGGTTGGCAAGTTCTGCGGCCAGCTCATCAATGGCCGAAGAACTGCTGCGAAGTTCGCCACGAAGAGTATCGGCCGCTCTTTTGGTTGCCAGAAGGTTTGCCACCCGGGCTCTGAGCTCTTGCGGCAAAAACGGCTTGGTCAAATAATCCTGCACACCGGACGCCAGAAGCCTTATACGCGTCTCCTCTTCGGCCCTTGCGGTCAACATCAGTATGGGCACCTGGTCCAGTTGCGGGTGCGCACGCGCTTCGCGCACCAGGTCTTCACCGCTCATATCCGGCATCATCAAATCGGTGACAATCAACTGCGGGCGTAACGACAAAGCCATTTTCAGTCCCTGACGACCATTGGCCGCCGACATCAACTGACAAACATCGCTCAGGGTATTGGCGATAAAGGTGCGCATCGCCAAAGTATCTTCAACAACCAGCACAAGCGGTAAATCTGAATGCGGCTTGGTGAGGTCGTCTACCCCGGAAGATTGGCTTTGGGCGGCCTGCTGTATTTCAGCCACGCTGCCCGCCACCGCCGACTCGGTCAACTGACTTAATTGTTCATCGACTTCCCCGACGGACACACCCTCGGGTGCTTTCAGAGGCAGCCGGACCGCGAACTCAGCCCCCTTGCCCGGCTCGGACGCGATCGTAATTTCGCCGAAGTGGCGCTCGACAAAGTCTTTGGCGATCGCAAGGCCGAGTCCGGTACCGCCGTATTCGCGGGTGGCGCTGCCATCGGCCTGGCGAAACCGCTCGAATATCGTCTCGTGCAGACCGGCGCTGACGCCCGGGCCGTTATCGGTAACTTTAAGCTCCACGTGCGCGGCGTCTGCGCTAAGCGACACTCTAACGGCGCCCAGGATCGGCGTAAACTTAAACGCATTGGATAACAGGTTTACTATAACTCGCTCTATTAAATCTGGGTCCGCCTCTAGCATCAAAGATTCTGGAGCTTCAATCACAAACTCAATTTGTTTGTGCGCGGCAACCGACTCGAATTGAGCGGTGATTTTGTGCAATCGCTTGGCGAGATCAAACGATGCGTAAGTCGTCGCGGACACGCCCTCCTCGACCTGCGCTACAGCCAATAAATTGTTCACTTGCTTTAGCAAAGATCGACTGTTGCGGCGAATAGTCTGCAGTTTTTCTTTGTGGTCGGCTCTAAGGTTTGCATCATCCAAAAGTAATTCGGTCGGCCCGATAATTAATGCAAGCGGGGTGCGCAACTCGTGCGAGACATTGGCAAAGAACTGCGTTCTAAGTTCACTTGCGGCTTGAAGCTTTTTGTATAAAAACTGAAGTTCGGTATTTGCCGCTTGCAACTTAGCCTTGCGCTCTTTGGATAAACGGGCGGCCTCGACCAATTCAACAATCTTTGGCCGCACATAGAAGGTTGCCACAGCGGTTGCCACCGAGGCGGCAGCCGTCGCCGCCTTCAGCAAGCCCGACGGCCAGTAATCCGGATTCCAGACCGTCCAAACCGACATAAAGTGGGTGAGCCCGCAAAGGCCGATAAACAACCCAAAAGCCACAAACACCGGGCCGAACGGCAAGCGAATTTTGCGCACAAGCAGATACAGCGCCAAAGAAATACTGACATAGGCCAAGCCGATCAGAGCATCAGAGACGACATGCAACCACAACAAACCCGGCAGCCAAAAATAGCAATGGCCGTGCGGCATAAAGTCGACGCTTTTTTCGAAAATTAAGGTTAACCAATTCGGCATGGGCGGCACCAGAAAACGTTTGCAAATGAGTTGGCATATTGAATTAGACGAAGACAAGCAGCCCGCCAGAACGGCGGCGAGCCAGGCCCGTTAACACTGAGAGGCGTTGTCATAATCTGGAAAGCGTATACGCTGCGTGCTTATCGGTTTATATTTATTGTCGCCCGCGCCACAAGTTATGAAACTGCACTTAAACGCGCCGGAGTGGAAGCTGGGGCTGTTCTAAGCATCGCTCAACACGCTTGGCTAAGAACAGGCGCAACAGGCCTTTCGCAACTGAGAGACAATGGCCTCTGAAGCGGCGGGCTTTTTTAAGTGCCCAAAAACGTTCACCGGCCAATCGTTGTCCATGGCGCTTAGCACCACCACCGGCACTTTTGCGAAATCCGGCAGCTTTTGTAGCGCGTCCAGAAATTGCCAACCGTTCATTACCGGCATCATCAGATCCAAGAGTATCGCTTTCGGGCCTCCTTCCAACTGATATAACCGCTCGAGCGCATCTTGACCGTTTTCAGCCTGGATAACCCGAAAATCGGACTCCTCTAACACATAAGCTGTGACCTCGCGCAAATCAGCGTGGTCTTCCACCAATAGGACGGAGCATTGATTCTGGCAACCCATAGCTATCCACTCTTTTTTGTCAAACACCGGCGACGAAATTAATCGCTTTTTATTAAATCGCCGTCCTGTGGCTTCGCGTCAAAGACACTTATACGCAAAAACGACGCCACAGACTCAGTTAAGAGACGGTTCAAAAACCTATAGCGGGCGTTAACCGGCCCGCCTTGACGCTTAGCAATCCTCGCCAATAGTCATACTAAGCCGTATCAAACCCGCCAACAACCGCTGCTTACACGCCACTCAGAACATTAAAGCACTTCGCGTGGCAGCGCTTATTACAAGTGCGCCGAAAGCGCAGATTATCCGCCACGATTTAGTGTAATTTTCGCTTTCGAAAGACACCTGAACCAACGACTCTGACGCAACGCCAAGCGCGATACAGCCGACATGTTAATTTTCTCGACGGCTTCGTGTCGCGCATCTCATTCTTTTTGCGCCGATGATTGCAACCAGATGAAAAAAGGCGATACGAAAGCCCGACATGCGGGCCTTGGTGGTAGACCAGTGGAGTCCGCCGATCTTTATTTGGCGGAGCTAAGCGGGATCGAATAGCTGGAATATCTATTCAATAATCGAATGTTTACGCCCAGGGGAGACAAACCCATGCCGCCATATACCCACAACGGATCATTTGCCATATTCAGCACTCACGTGCAGCCCTGTGTGTCAACCTGAAGCCATACGCCCAGCGTATGAGATAACATGGACTTCAGGGCCACGATACCCAGAAATGATTGCCATGCCAAAACAACCCTACGTCGTGCCGCACTTGGTCGCCCGACCGCCGAACGAAGTTCGGACCTGAACATCGCCAAGTTGGGGGACAAACCGGCGCGACGCCTATCTGAATCTGTACGTCGTCGTGGACCTGTACAGCCGATACATCGACCCCTAGACGGTCTCGCGCAAGGAGAACAGCGCTCTGGCCCAACAGTTGATGAGCGAGGTGATTGGCCGTTAAAAGTTCGAACAGCTAACGGCCCACCAGGATCGGGGATCACGAATGATCGCTCAGTGTCACCTAGACCCGACGGGCGAGTTGGGCGCAACCTGCAGGCACAGCCGTCCGTGCGCGAGCAACGACAATCCGTTCAGCGAGAACCAGGTCAAGACGCCTTAGGCACGACCAACCTTACGTATAACATCTACACGCGGGGTTAAACCTTAGTATTTTATGAGTTCCAGCTCTTCTAAGCGGATAGTCATAGCTCCGACGGAAACCCTAAATTGCGACGCAAGCGATTTGAAATGGCTTGTATGGAAATGAGTAGTCGATGCGACTAACTGAGAAAATTGCCTTTTGTTGCGAATACTTTTCCGAAATTCATCGGCATTACTATACCCGAGACCAAAAGCTATTTCCTCTGTAACGGTCAAGCATCCTGCTTTGAATTTTTGTTCGAAGCAACTTCTGACTAAGTTCTCTGGCATTAAGAAAAAAGTGGCGAATTTATCTGCAGCCCACTCAATGTAATCTCGTGAAAGCTTGGTAGCCCCATCGACAGGTCTATCCCTATGCAACTGTCCAAGAGATTCACGGTGCATCAAAATATGGCCCAACTCATGCGCAGCCGTAAACAACTGCTGCTCCAACGTAAATTGTTCGGAAATGTACACTTTCTTATGTACGTTATCCAAATATCCAGCAATTTCCGCAATGTCGTGGTCTTTAAATATGGGACCGAAACCCGATTTATGCTCCAGAGAGTAGCCCTCTAGAAAAATACCATGCGCTGGGCTTAACAATTCAATAGGATCCTTCGGCGGACTACCGTCCCAGAATCTATTTCTATCATTCCAGATGTCAACCTGAATTTGTCGAGCGAAATTTTGGATTTGCTTTTCGGAGTATCGCCTGGGAGCAGGCAAATTAATTGGTTTTACGTCACGAGCCACTCTGCCTTCTGGCTTCGAAATCTGGGGATCAGGGTTAGCCAGCGCTAACGAATCATTCGATGACTTAACTAATCCATTAAATTTTCCGTCTCCATCAAGATGAGAATATTGATTTTGCAACAATTTTCGGCTTGCATGGACTTGTCTTGAATTCGCTTCACCGTATTGCGAAAGTGGGGTTATTGGCTGCTCTTGCATGGAGTCAGTCCCCTCTTCCAATAGCTCCATGTGCGCGTACGGATTACACAGAGTCCGACGTGCGGCAGAAATTTGATCGGTAGTATATGAGTTCATATCATCTCCGCACGGCTCGACCAGCCCGGAATGGTTATTTTAATCAGGTCAAAAACACCCCAATATCCACGACAGCTTGGAACTGGATAACATAATATGAACTTTTTGTCAAAACGGGGCTTGGCATATCTATCAGTGTCAGCTATTTCCTAGCAAGAAATAATGTCCCATTTCATAGACATCCGTTTCCTTCATGCCGCGCGACCCTGAGGCAGTGGCGAAACCAGGAGCCTCGAGGGCGACGTTTGTGATGACGTTCGAACCCCAAGCCACGCTGCAACTTTACAACACGGAAAACACGGACACGCGGTGCTTCTCATCGAGCGGCGCCTCTCTGATGCGCCGCTCGATGAAGTAAAGCTTTTGGTAGAAGCTGATCGCACCCCCGGGTGAATAATGAAAAAGCAGGGTACATTATGGAACATGAAAGCCCCGACATGCGGGGCTTGAAGGTAGACCAGAGAAGTCCGCTGATCTTTATTTGGTGGAGCTAAGCGGGATCGAACCGCTGACCTCAACACTGCCAGTGTTGCGCTCTCCCAGCTGAGCTATAGCCCCGTAAACTTGGGAAGGATCGGCTTTAAAAAAGCCAAGCTTGTGCACGAACCCTGCACCTGCAAAAGGCGCCCCGTGACAAGGACGCGCATTTTAGGGGGGCAATCGGATTGTGTCAACAATTCTGAGTATTTCCAGACCCCTGGCCCATTAGTTGGTTTCGCCTGGCCGCTCGAGCTGTTCGAATTCCTTCTCCAGACGCTTTAACGGCTTTTTACCTATACCGCCCAAAGCTTCTATGGCTTCGCGCAGCCGCACCCTGGTGAGGTCTGGGCCCATAAGCTCCATGGCGTCGGTGACCGAGATCGACGCGGTCGAACCGCTGACCGCGACAAACACCGGCGCCAACACGTCTTTCACTTTTAACGCCAGGGCGTCGGCCAAGGCTTTACATTCGGCGAAGATCGCATCTTTATGCCAAGCTCGAAGTGCATCGAGGCGCCAAGCCACAAACTGCAGTATTTTCAGATTGGTGTCTTTATCGGTCTTCAGTTGAGCGAAGGATGCCTCGGTAAGGTTCAGCTTGCCACTGACCATAAAAGCCACCAGCGGAATAAAATCGCTCAGCGTGTTCATGCGCTTTTGGACATGAGGAATCACCGCCATCAGTTTCTTACGGTTCAGCGCCCAAGCTGCCAGGCGCTCGGCAAGCGCTTCGGCGTCCAGGTCTTCGCGAATCCAAAGGCCGTTCAGCCAATTTAATTTTTCGATATCAAAAATCGGCCCGCCCAGCGATACCCGATGGATATCAAAATTCTGCTGCATTTCGCTTAACGAGAATTTCTCGCGTTCATCCGGCATAGACCAACCCATGCGGCCCAGGTAATTCACCAACGCCTCGGGCAAATAGCCCATGCGTTTGTAGTAGAGAATGCTGGTGGGGTTCTTGCGCTTGCTGAGCTTGGATTTATCGGGGTTGCGCAGCAGCGGCAAATGACAAAACACCGGCGGCTCCCAGCCGAAATACTGATAAAGCAACAAGTGCTTGGGGGCGGAGTTAATCCACTCTTCGCCGCGTATAACGTGGGTTATGGCCATCAGGTGATCGTCGACAACATTGGCCAGATGATAAGTGGGTAAGCCGTCCGACTTCATCAGTATCTGGGCGTCCACCTGGCCCCAGTCGAGCGTCATCTCTCCGCGCAACATATCCTGCACGGCGCACTTGCCCTCACCCTCGGGCACGTTCATTCGCACCACATAGGGCTCGCCCCGCGCCTCCCGACGGCCGACCTCTTCGGCGGGCAGCGCCAGATCGCTCGGTTTAAGTGCTGTGTGCTTGCCCTGCTCCTGCCGGGTCGCGCGCAATGCTTCAAGCTCTTCGGCGGTGCGATAGCATTTAAACGCGTGGCCTTTGGCAAGCAGCTCGTCGACATGCGCCTTGTAAATTTCGGCGCGCTCGCTCTGGCGATAAGGGCCGCAGGGGCCACCGACATCCGGGCCTTCATCCCAGCTAAGCCCCAGCCATTTGAGCGATGCCAAAATCGCCTGTTCGGATTCAAGGCTCGATCGGGCTTGGTCGGTGTCTTCAATTCGCAAAAGAAACTCGCCGCCGTGCGCCTTGGCAAAACATAAATTGAACAAGGCAATATAGGCGGTGCCTACGTGAGGGTCACCGGTGGGCGAAGGGGCGACGCGGGTGCGTACCGTCATGGAGACTCCTGATTCAAGGTCGATAATGAAGTCGGGCATTATAGGGGCGATGGCCTCAGGATTCGAGCCACTTGAGCCGCCCGGACAGGCTGGTTAAGCTGCACGGGAACTTTAAAAGGACACACACCCATGCTGGACCTATTGCTACAAAGGCGCTCTGTGGTCGCCAAAGATCTGAGCGCGCCCGGCCCCACGCCCGAACAGCTCGAATTATTGCTGCGTGCAGCCCACCGAGTGCCGGACCACGGCAAACTTGGGCCTTGGCGGTTTGTCGTTTTTCAGGGCGATGCCCGTGGTGAATTCAGCCGCAAGCTCGCCGAGCTGTACCAACAAGACCACCCCGATGCCACAGATAAAATTTTGGCATTTCACGCGGACACACTGAACCGTGCGCCGCTTGTGATTGCGGTTATCTCGACCGCCGGCGCCCATGCAAAAATTCCCGAGTGGGAGCAAGTGCTGTCGGCGGGTGCGGCCTGCCAAAACCTTTTGGTTGCCGCGCACGCGATGGGTTTCGGCGCCCAGTGGCTGAGTGAATGGTACAGCTACAACGACAAGGTTAAGGCTTTGCTGGGCTTGGAACCCCAACATCGGATCGCGGGGTTTATTTATATCGGCAGCTACGCGCAAACGCCCCAAGAGCGAACGCGACCGCCGCTGGATGAGCGGGTGGTGTACTGGTAGGTTGCTCGAAAGCCGGGCCCGGCTCACGGGCCGCCGCC
>CAZING010000029.1:16365-21027 GCA_964540505.1 uncultured Cellvibrionaceae bacterium
GGTTGTACTCGCCCGCACTTAGAACATGCGCGCCGGTTCGTGCACCGAGGTTAAGGGCATTGCCTGCCATGTCGCGGCTGCCGTACTCGCGATACCCGAACGTTGCGTTCCCTTGGCTTGGATTGCGAGGTTTGTTTGCTTCGTTATACCAACCGACGGCGGCGATGTGTCTGTCCATTCGGCAGTTGATAAACGCGAAACTGTCGTAATGGGTACTGGTGGACGAGAAACCCGAGCGAGCCAAATAGGTTTGGCCATCGCCTATTGAATTGCCGAGCGGGCCCGGCGCGCGCGTCAAGGTGCTGTTTAGAAACACAAACCCCAAATTGTCGGGCGACTGCACCCGGGCCTGCAAAATATAGCCGCCGCCCGATGAAGCGCCGCCGTTTTTAGAGTCCCCGAGCGAACGTATTTCACTGTTTTCAAACAGCACCACATTCGGGTACCCCCAAATAAAATCGACATTGCCCGCGATAAGTGTGTCGTAAAACCAGCCGTAACCTTTCAGCAAAAGCGTGTCCTGCTCGCTGATAAACGCGGCATTCTTGGCGATCAACCTGCCCGAACTGTTGAAATAAAGGGTTTCGGCCTGGGCGCCACTGCCGCCATTGGTATCGCGCAGGTGGGTGTTGTGAAGGGTCAGGTTTTCAAGCGAGAGCAAATCGCTGGACTGCACCAAAAACAACGGTCGGCCGCTGGAACCCGGGTTCTGGCTTTCGGAGTTCGCGTACTCGATACGCGTACCCTCGCGACTTTCGCCCACTATGCGCAGGTTGTTTTTATCGCGCAAATACAAAGGCTCGTGGTAAAGCCCATCGCGCACTTCAATCACCGCGCTCGCGTCTTTGTCGAGCGTTTGCATCACGTAATTCAATGCGCCTTGCACCGAGCCAAAATCCGCGTCCCCGTTGTCATCGACCGTCACACGGTTGCCGCTTGGCGCAGCCGCCTTGGTGCTAAAGCGCCACTCGCCTGCGCCGATGCCCGCGAAGTTCTGGCCATTGATTTGCCCTGAAATCGCCCCTGCGGGCACCACTACGTAGTAGGTTTTGCCGTAGCCGAGGGCGTTGGTGTGCGGGCTTAAATATACGGTGTTGCCCGCGACCTTGGCCGACACGCGGTTTAATTGACGCGTCGCGCTTTGACCCGGATAGCCCAGGATGTCGGTGTCACCACTTAAGTCAATGCGATCGACCAAGGTGTTAGTGGCGGCGTCAAAAATCTCCACGGTACCGGCGTTGATGCGCGGCACCGCCTCGAACGAGAGCAACAGCCGTGTGTCGGGGTTGGCCGAACTTGTGCCATCGGCTGGGAACAATGCGCCCGGTGCCCCCGCCGACGGGCACTCGCCGGCGGTGATGCCTGTGCCGCTTAGGTGAAGCCTGTCGATATTTGCGAGCCCATCGCTGGTGGTAGCGTCGACGTGTATCAGATTGTTGCCCGCACCAAGAAACAGCTCGCGCGTTTCGCTCACCCAATTTGTCCAGGCGCCTGTGTCTTCGAAAGTGAACAAGGCTTCGCTGCCCGCCTCCCGCTCGCGTACGGTGGCGGGCCGGCCCGCGCCGCCGCCGTTGGCAAAACGCACAGTCAAGTCGACGTTACCCGCCGCCTCGGCGTTAATTGCCAGAATGAGCCCCGTACCCGCCTGGTTGGCGGTATCAATATAGCGTTCGGCGAGATGCCCCGCGTGTTCGCTCGCCAACACACCGCTGTAACGGCAAAGGCCCGGGTCGCCCGCGGCGATGGTCAACTGACTCGCCTGCCCACCGGACGCGCTCGACGATGAACTGCTCGAACTGGACGAGGACGAACTGCTCGAGCTCGAAGAAGACGAACCGCTTGAACCGGAAGAAGCGCTGCTCGAGTTCGATGAAGAAGACGCGGAAGACGAATCCCCACCCGAGTCGCCGCCACAGGCGGCCAACGCCACACTGAAAACGGCTGCACTGAACCACTTGATCGGTTGCATAAAGCACCTCGGCCTATTCGGGTAAAGGGTAAACGGCAAGCCAGGCATCCGGCGCAGCGCCACGGCAATTGTACGACATTTAAGCCACGCCACAACACTGTCGCCGAAAGACCCCGCCCGAGCCGCTACCGCCGCACTTGCGGCGGCCCGCGTCGCTTAGGCGATGGGCGGCGGCGGGCAAAAATACGCGCTAAATAACATTCGAAGCCGTCGCTCGGGCGCAAACGAAAGGCTCGCCCCACAAGCGCCTGCTAAGCTTAAATCAACCTTAAAAAAACGGAGCGAAATGGAATGGATCGCTGCCCTAAGTGCGATTACCAAAGACAACCGAGCGATGCGCGCGTGCTCGCCGGCACCTGCCCCGCCTGCGGCATTGCCTACAACAAATACCGCGCCCGCGCCTCTTTTGCTAAACCGCCAGCCGTCGAAGCGCACCCGCGCGGGCTTATGCTTGCGCAGCTTCGCGAACATTTTATGCAAGTGCCGGAACCAACCGACAGTTTGATGTTTTGGGGGAGGCTGATGCTCGCTTGCATCTTCGCGTTGTGGGGGGCCAGTTTTATTGTTGCAGGCGTCGACTGGGAGGCAATTGGCGGTTCGTTTCTGCACAACGTCAACCTGCCGTTTCACGAATTCGGCCACCTTCTTTTTATACCCTTCGGCCACTTTATGTCTATTCTCGGCGGCAGTCTTTTTCAAATTCTGTTGCCGTTAATTTTTCTTTTTGCGTTCTCGTTTAAACAAAAAGATAACTTCGCCGCAAGCATCATGCTTTGGTGGTGCGGCCAAAATTTTATCGACGTCTCGCCCTATATCAAAGACGCCCCCTACCGCGCCCTGCCCTTGATTCGTGGCATGGGTGAAGATGCCCACGACTGGGGGAACCTACTGACAATGACCGATTCACTCGACAGCGCCACCGCCATAGCCAATACAAGTTTTGCTATTGGCAGCCTGTTGATAATAGCCGCAATCGCCTGGGCCGGTGCGCTGCTATTCAAGATGAAACAGCACTTGGAATAATTGGGGTCACTCTTTTAGTCGGTAGCCGGTTTTGAAAATCCACCACACCACGGCAAGGCAAACGCCGAGAAACAGCAGGGTTGCGGCTGTGCTGATGCCGATCGCGACGTCAGAGCTGCCGTAGAAGCTCCAACGAAAACCACTGATAAGATACACCACAGGGTTAAACAGGGTCACCTTTTGCCAAAACTCGGGCAGCATGGTAATCGAATAGAAGCTGCCGCCGAGAAAGGTCAAGGGTGTAATCACCATCAACGGGATGATTTGCAGTTTCTCAAAGCCGTCGGCCCAAACGCCGATGATAAACCCGAACAAACTGAAGGCAAGGGAAATCAAAACTAAATATACGACCATCCACACAGGGTGATCGATATGATAAGGCACAAACAAGCGCGCGGTGATCAGTATTAGCACACTAAGAAACAGCGATTTGGTTGCCGCCGCGCCCACGTAACCAATGACCACCTCCATCGCCGAAATCGGTGCCGATAACAATTCATAAACAGTGCCTGAAAACCTCGGCATATAAATGCCAAACGAGGCATTCGACACACTTTGGGTCATAAGCGACAGCATAATGAGACCCGGGACTATAAAGGCCCCGTATTCAATGCCGTCAATTCGCACCATCCTTGAACCAATAGCGGAGCCGAACACAATAAAATAAAGCGCGGTAGAGATTACGGGTGTGGCGACACTCTGCAGAAGCGTTCGCCGGGTGCGGGCCATTTCGAATTTGTATATGGCCGATATCGCGTAATAGTTCACGGCTAACCTCTCACTAAGTTAACGAATATGTCTTCCAGGGAGCTTTGTTGCGTTTGCAAATTGTTGAACTCGACTTTGGCTGAATCCAGCGCGCGCAACAAATCGGCAATGCCGGTTTGCTCTTGTTGGCTGTCGAACGTATAAACCAAGCGCATGCCTTGGGCGCCGAGCTCAAGATCATAGCTTGCCAAGGCGTCTGGTACTTTTGCCAAAGGCGCGGACAGCTCCAGGATCAGTTGCTTTTTACCGAGCTGGTTCATCAGTTCCGATTTATCTTGCACCAGAATCAGCTCGCCATTGCTGATCACGCCGATACGGTCGGCCATTTCTTCGGCCTCTTCAATATAATGGGTGGTTAAAATGATCGTCACGCCGCGATCGCGAAGCCGCTTTACCATATTCCACATATCGCGGCGCAAATCCACATCGACGCCAGCGGTGGGTTCGTCCAGAAACAAAATTTCCGGTTCGTGCGACAACGCTTTCGCAATTAACACTCGGCGCTTCATACCGCCGGACAAATGCATAATGCGACTGTCTTTTTTATCGAACAAACTGAGGCTTTTCAGAACCTCTTCGAGGTATTGATCGTTGGGCGGCTTGCCGAAAAGTCCACGGCTGAACTTAACCGTTCCCCAAACACTTTCGAAAGCATCGGTCGAGAGCTCTTGCGGTACCAGACCAATTTTGCTGCGCGCGGCTTTGTAGTCGGTGACGGTATCGTGACCGGCGGCCAGCACTTGGCCCGAGCTCGGATTGACTATGCCGCAGATGATACTGATCAAGGTGGTTTTGCCGGCCCCGTTGGGACCGAGCAACGCGAAAATTTCGCCCTTTTCAATCACGAGGTTGATATCAGACAGTGCGCGCACCCCGGATTTATACGATTTGCACAGGTGTTT
>CAZING010000029.1:21127-22514 GCA_964540505.1 uncultured Cellvibrionaceae bacterium
CTGTCGCCGACCTGTTTTTCAATCAACTCCAGCAATTGTTGGTCGCTTAAGCCGGGTGCTACAGACAGCATCTGCCAGGTTTCGCTGGCGGAAATGCCTTGCCCCGGAACGATAGAGTGCCAGGGCCTGTGCACTTCCATTTCAATTAAATTCTGGTCGGGGTGTGAAGGGTTGTGGTTGACATAAACTTCCACCTGACCTTGTTCGGGGTGAATCTTAAAAGCCGGCACCTTTTCGAACTGGATAATAAACAACTGCTCGCCTTTGACAGCGGCCAACCAACCCGCGCCGGGCTGAATTCGATATTTGCCTTGAATTTGACCTTTGCGCGCTTGCGGCTCGAGAAACAGGTATGGGCTGTCCAACGCCACCGCAATTCGGCTTTGGGGGTCGGCATAATCCTGAAAGGAAACGTCGGTTTCCGCCTCTACCGGCACTATGATCCGACTGCGCTCGTGCACCCGGGTATTAAACCAAATACCCCAGGCCACAGAGGTGGAGCGTATGTTTTTAATCTCCGCGCTAACATGCACTTTGTGCGCCTGCAATCTATCCAAACTCACGCGCTTAGTCATGACCACGCCCGAAACCGGGCTATGCTCACTTTGCAACAACAAGGTCGAAGGGGTCTGCTCGATCACCTGGTGCCGGCCCAGCACCAGATACGGGTCCGGCGGCCATATGGCTTTTTCCTCGAAACGCTCGGAGTTTACCGTCTGCTGCTGCCACCAGGCGCTCTGCGGGCTCAGCCAAACACTATGGCCGTGATAGGGAACGCTATAGGCTTGGGTGTCGATCTCGGGTGCGGGGTGCGTCTCCACCGCCTCGCCGACTTTTAGAAAATTTGGTTGTCCCTGCAACCCAAACGCCAACACGCGACCGCCTATATCCGGGGTCACCACTACGCGCAAAGTGTCGTTGGCAAGCGTAATGCGCTCGATCGGCTTAGGCGCGGTTGACGTTGCCGGCGGCGTTGAAGCCTCGGCAGCAGGCGCGGCCGACACCGCTTTTTGCTTCCGGGCCTTGGCTTTCGCATTTGCGGTTGGGGCCGCCTTTCTGGCGCGCGTGGTTGTCGAGGTTTCTGCCATTGCCGAAACCACATTCTTATTTTTGCGGTCAACCTTTGGGGGCTCGCCTGTGGGCCAAAGCCCGCAACCGCTCACGGCCACTATACACACCACCACCGTCACCGATTGCGCAATGCAGCGCATAGTCTTAGGCAGGTTTAACATCTTCAAGGTCTCCGTCAGGCGCGTTTGATGCGCACTACATTCATCACTTCAAACCGCAACCCCGCGACCACTTCATGTGCTGGGTAGTAGGTGAGGTTAATTCTTGCTCCGGCTAGGGATTGGTACCGCTCTCTGCGTTTGAATTTAAACGGCAC
>CAZING010000029.1:22614-24380 GCA_964540505.1 uncultured Cellvibrionaceae bacterium
TTATAAACCGCAAGCATTATAGGCGTGTATTGCAAAAGGCCATAGACCCTTCGGCCTGCCCCGCTACCGCCAGCGTCTGTTGCGACCCGCGAACGCCCACCAGACCAAGCGACAACGCCCCAGAAAGGGCACTCACAGGCGGTAAACGAGCGTTGCGCGGGGGCTTTTAGCGCACTTCGATACGCCCCCCGTTTTAAATCCACCTTTTTGTTGGCTTCTTGGCCCCGCTGACGCTCGAAGTTCAGTTTTGTACAATGGCCCACCTTAAACCGTTCAGAGGCCTATAGTGATTGCCATTTGCCGTAATTCAATACACACCGCACTTTTTTTAATAGCCGTTTTTAGCGCAAGCGCTCTTGCCATCTCCAACATAGAAGACCAACGACCGGGGCCGCCCGTGGAAGGCTTCAGCGGCACAGTGGAAGCAAGCGTTGCCGGTAAAACCGGCAATAACAAAGAAAAGGATCAGGCCTTAGCCGGCAAACTGAACTATCGCCACGCGGCCGACCTTTTATTGTTGATCGCCTCGGCGGAATACGGTTCCACTCGCGAGGTGAAAGATACAGACGAAGCGTTTTTGCATCTGCGGTGGGTGCGTCTCATCAGCGAGCATGTCGCAACCGAGCTGTTCACCCAGTGGGAGGAAGACGAATTCGCGAACCTCGCCTCGCGGGTGCTGCTCGGTGGCGGCGGCCGCTTTACCGTGGCGGGTAAAGAAGACGTTTACGCCTTGGCGCTGGGCGTCGGCGCGTTTAAGGAAATGGAGTCACTGAACTTACAAACCTACGAGCAAGACACCGATGCTTGGCGCATCAACACCTACTACGCCTACACGCACCGGCTGAACGATCGCACCACCATCGCCAGCACCACCTACCTGCAGCCGAACCCCGACGATTTCGACGACCTGCGTGCGCTGTTCACGTTTAACCTGACCGTAAATATGACCGATACGCTCGCGCTGCGCCTGGCTTACCAGGCCAAATACGACAGTCAACCGGCGCAAAACCTCGCCGCGACGCCGCCAATAGACAACAGCAAAGTGAACACGGAATACGTGACCAGCCTGGTTTACAGCTTTTGAGGCGGCTCGGCGGCTGCGGGGTAACGCCAGCTCGGTGTCACGCCCTGCTCGGCCACGTAGTGCGATTTTTCTACCCAAAGGTCGCCCACAGCCGCGAGTTTATCCCCTTGGTATAAAAGCGGAATGCGGTCTCGCAACCAAGGCTCCAGCCGATATTGTTGAAGCAGCTTTTTTAAAGTTTGCGAATGCCCGCGCGTGGACGGGTGGCCGCGCTCTGCGCCCTGGCGAAAGCGGATCGAATAGCAGCCCGGGCGCAGGCCGCCGCCGGTGGGTTTGAACACCAAAACACTGCCGTCGGGGAGCGCAGTCGCGTCATCGGCGGTGTCGCAATCCAACGCGGTTTCAGCCGGCGCGACCAATCGGGAAAAACAATAGAGCCGCGCGCGAAACCGCCGGATCGCAAAGCCCCCCAGTTGCATCCCGGGCTGGCGATCGTCGCGAGCGCCAAGCTGGTTCATAATTTGTTCAAGTTGCGCCAACGATGGGTTAAGCCCGAACCTCGCCAGCCATTGGCGCAGCGCCCGTGCCGATTGCGCGCTGGGCCATGCTTGCAGCGGGCCGAACGCAATGCTCTCGCCCAGGCGTTCCACCCTCGGGTTTAACTCTGCCAACGCCTCGGCATCCTGACGCTCGAGCAGCGACTCTTGGTGGCCAAGAAGCGTTGCGGCGCGGGTAATGCTGT
>CAZING010000030.1:0-19283 GCA_964540505.1 uncultured Cellvibrionaceae bacterium
TTGGTGTCGGTGGTCGGCGATCTCTTTGAAAGCATGCTCAAGCGCGAGCGCGGCATCAAAGACTCCGGCCGCATTCTGCCCGGTCACGGCGGCGTGCTGGATCGAATCGACGGGCTGCTTGCGGCGGCCCCGGTCTTCGCTTTGGTGATCCTGCTTGCGGGTTGGTCCGTTTAAAATGACGATTCAGCGTATTACGGTTTTGGGCGCAACCGGCTCCATAGGTCAGAGCACCATCAGCGTGGTCCGCAACCACCCAGAGAAATTTGAGGTTTTCGCGCTGACGGCGCGAGGCGATTACATCTCTCTGCTCGAATTAATCCGAGAATTCAAACCGACTTACGCAGTGCTTGAATGCGCGGATGCGGCAAAACAGCTGCGCGCCGCGCTGGGTCGCGAGGACACCACAGAGGTGCTCGAAGGCCCCGACGCCTTGGTCGAGGTTGCCCGAAGCGCCGAGGTGAGCACTGTGGTCGCGGCCATTGTCGGCGCCGCCGGTCTCAAGCCCACTATGGCGGCGGTGGTCAGCGGTAAGCGAGTATTGCTTGCGAACAAAGAATCGCTGGTGATGGCCGGGCGTTTATTCGTCGACGCGGTGATTGAGCACAAAGCGTGTCTGCTGCCGGTGGACAGCGAGCACAACGCCATATTCCAATGCCTGCCACAGGTGGCCAACGGCATTAACGCCGCAGGGCTCGAGCAGTTGGGTGTTCGGCGCCTGATCCTGACGGGCTCCGGCGGACCGTTTCGCCAGACACCTTTGGCCGAGTTGGCCTACGTGACCCCGGCGCAGGCCTGCGCGCACCCGAACTGGTCCATGGGCCGCAAGATATCGGTGGATTCGGCCACCATGATGAACAAAGGGTTGGAGTTCATTGAAGCCTGTTGGTTATTCGGCGCCGATCACGACACCATCCAGGTGGTGATACACCCACAAAGCGTGATTCATTCGATGGTGGAATACGTCGACGGGTCGGTATTGGCGCAGATGGGCCAGCCCGATATGCGTACCCCCATCGCCCATTGCCTGGGTTGGCCAAACCGTTTAGCGACCGAGGTGGCGAGCCTCAATTTCTGGCAATTGGGGTCGCTGGACTTCGAAGCCCCCGATGACATCCGGTTTCCATTGCTGCGCACCTGCGTTGAGGCGATGAGCGCCGGCGGTACATGTCCGGCGCTGCTTAACGCCGCTAATGAGGTTGCGGTGGCGGCCTTTTTGGAAAAGCGCATCGGCTATAGCGCCATTGCCCAGGTGGTCGACCATGTTTTACAAACTGTATCGGTGAGCGAACCACAATGCCTGGCCGAGGTCATACATGCCGACACTGAGGCGCGAAGGTGTGCCCAGCTGTACATAGATCACCCCGGCAACACTCTGGCGAGCAGTAACTGAGCATCTCTTTATGGACGTCTTACAAACAGTCATCGGCATAGTCGCCTTACTTTTTATATTGGTTGGGGTTCATGAATTCGGCCACTTTTTTGTTGCGCGCCGCTGTGGCGTCAGGGTGTTGCGGTTCTGCATTGGCATGGGAACGCCAATTTGGTCATTTAAAGACCGACAGGGTACCGAGTTCGGTATAGCGCCATTCCCACTCGGCGGCTATGTGAAAATGCTGGACGAGCGCGAAGGTGACGTGGATGAAAAGGACTACGCCCAGTGCTACAACCGCAAAACGGTCTGGCAACGTATTGCGATTTTGAGCGCGGGTCCGCTCGCCAATTTCCTGCTCGCCTTTGCGGTGTTTGCGGTGCTTGCGATCTCGCAAGGCCAGATAGGTGCCGCCGCGGTGATCGGCTCGGTGACGCCCAACTCCATGGCGGATATCGCCGGGCTTGAACAAGGCCAGGAGATTCGCTCCATCGATGGCGCGCCTACCCCGACCACCCAAGACGTGCTCGAGCGGCTGCTGATGCGCTTGGGCGAGACGGGCACGCTTGAGCTGACCGTGGCGCGACCCGAGTCGGATTTGGAGTACGAGATAGACGTGCCTTTGCACGGCTGGTTGAAAGGTGAAGCCGAACCGAACCCGCTCGAAGGCCTTGGTATTCGTTTCTTCCGCCCGCAATTGTCGATATCACAAGTCCTGCCCGACAGCGCGGCAAGCGAAGCGGGGCTGCGCGAGGGCGATACCATCACCGGCATTGACGGGCACGAAATCGAATCCGCGTCTTGGTGGGTGGCCTATGTAAAGCAGCGGCCAGAAGAGCGGTTAAACCTGGCCATAGAGCGCGAAGGGCGAGTTGTGCAAATTCCCGTGACCCCGCGCGCGGTGACCACAGAAGAGGGTGAGACCCTCGGGCAAATAGGCGTGGCTGTGGGCAGCAGCTGGCCGAGCGAGATGATACGAGAGCGTCATTTTGGCCCGCTCGAAGCGATAGCGTTCGGCGCTGCGCGAACCTGGGACACCTCGGTATTCGTTCTGGTGTCGATGAAAAAGCTGGTTCTCGGTCAGATCTCTACGAAAAACTTGAGTGGCCCCATTGGCATTGCTAAAGTGGCCGGCGATCGGGCCAAGGCAGGCTTGGTCTATTTTGTTGAGTTTCTCGCTTTATTGAGCATCTCCCTTGGAGTATTGAATTTACTGCCCATTCCGATATTGGATGGCGGTCAAATTTTGTATTGCCTGATCGAAGGCATCAAGGGGGGTCCGCTCCCCGAGCGAATCCAACTCTGGGGTTACAGTGCGGGTCTCGCTATGTTGGCCTGCGTGATGGTACTTGCACTCTATAACGATATTTTGCGTTTGTAATGATGCGCTGCTAAACCAGCCTCAAACGCCGCAGTTGGCGATTTCATAAAGAAGCAATAATGCGAATTCCGAAATTATTACCAGAAAAAAAATTCACTTCTGTAAAGTCGATTTTATGCCTTTTGCAGCTCACCTTCGCACTTGGGTTGGTGGCTCTTGCAACGCCTGGCTACGCCCAGGCGTTTCGCATAGACGATATTCGTATCGAAGGGTTGCAACGGGTGTCGCCGAGCCCTGTGTTCGCAGCTATGCCGTTGGCGGCTGGGCATTTGGCGGATACCGAGGCCGTACGCAACACTGTTCGGGATCTGTTCGCCACCGGTTTTTTCGATGACATCACCGTGCTTCGCGACGGCAATGTTCTGATCATCCGGGTTAAAGAGCGCCCAACCATCAGTGAAATTACCATCGAGGGCAACAAGGCAATCAAAACCGAAGTCCTCAAAGGCGCGATGACAGACAATGACCTGGATGAAGGCCAGATATTTCAGCGCGGGATGATGGACGGAATTTTAAACGAGCTTGAGCGTCAGTACGTCTCGCAGGGCCGTTACGGCGCAGAGGTGACCGGCGATATCACCGAGCTGCCAAACAATCAGGTGGCCATCGCAATTACCGTCGACGAAGGCGAAGTCGCCACCATCAAGCATCTTAATATAGTTGGCAATGAGGCGTTCAGCCACGGCCAGTTGCTGGACTTGTTTGAGCTTAAGACCTCGGGCTGGCTTTCGTGGATCACCAGCGACGATCGCTACGCGCGCGAAAAACTACGAGGCGATATCGAAGCCCTCGAGTCCTTTTATCTCGACCGCGGTTATCTGGATTTTAACGTCACGTCATCTCAGGTATCGCTGAGCCCAGATCAAAAATCGGTATTCATTACACTAAATATCGAAGAGGGCGATATATACACGGTCAGTAAAGTCGAGCTGGCAGGTGAGTTGATTCTGCCCGAATACCGAATGCGTCAACTGGTGTTGCTGCGTGAAAATTCGACTTTTTCACAGAACCTTATGACCACAACCGAAGAGTATATGGCGGCGCTGCTCGGTAATGCGGGCTATACCAACGCAGAAGTAAAAGGCATTCCCGAGAAAAACCCGGAAGACAAAACCGTTGAGATTACATTTCTTGTAAACCCTTCGCATCGTATGTACGTCAGGCGCATCAATTTCAACGGCAACACGCGTACCAGAGACGAAGTGCTTCGTCGCGAAATGCGCCAAATGGAACAAAGCTCGGCATCAAACTCAAAAATTGAGCAAGGCAAAATCCGCCTGGAGCGACTCGGGTTTTTCAAGGGGGTTGAAGCCGAAAATAGAGACGTGCCGGGAACCAGCGACCTGATCGACGTCGATTACACGGTTGAAGAACAGCCTTCGGGGTCGGTCAACGCCAGTGTCGGCTACGGCCAGGGCTCGGGCTTTTTATTCGGCGCCGGTCTGCAGGAGAACAACTGGTTGGGCTCCGGCAAACAGGTGGGTGTTTCGGTCAATCATAACGATTGGCAGACGATTTACAGCTTTTCGTACAACGACCCTTATTTTACCCCCGATGGCGTCAACCGCGGGCTGTCGCTTTTTTATAATTCGCGCGATTACAGCCGCTCCTACGTGACCAGCTACAACACCGATAGCTACGGCGCGGTTATGTCATTCGGTTACCCCATTTCTGAAATCCAGCGGCTGAACTACAGCCTCGGGTTCACGCACCTTGAGGTAAAAACCGGCACCTACAGCGCTCAGGAAATACGTCGCACACCCTGGGAGTTGGACCTTGAGAATCAGGTCTATCTGGCGGTTTCTGCAGACGAACTCGGGCGGCTGCAGTCGATGAATGAAAACGGGCTCTACGACGATTTCAGCCTGGATACGGTTCTGGTTAACGAACAAATGGAGGTGAAGACCGACCCGGGGTTTGTCGACCTTTACGGCAGTAAGTTTAATACCTTTTCAGCGAAGATGTCCTGGCTGCGAAGCACGCTCAACCGCGGCATTATGGCCAACCGGGGCTCAAAACAAACCTTGGCGCTCGAGCTTACTGTGCCGGGCAGCGACCTTCAGTACTTCACGATCGACTACGACGCGCAGATCTTCTTGCCTTTAACCGAACATTTAACCATGCGATTTAGAACGTCGCTTGGCTATGGCGGTGGTTATGGTGATATGGACCGGCTGCCGTTTTTCCATAACTATTACGCCGGTGGCTTCGGTTCGGTGCGCGGCTTCAAAAGTCGCTCACTCGGGCCGCAGGCGTCGCCTTCTGCCAATTACATTTCTCAGGCAACGGACTATGTCGGCGTCGACAACGATGGCGATGGCGTTAACGATGCCTGGAGCCCATCGGGCGCGGCTTATATGCTTTGCACGGACGACGGATTTCAGGTGCTCAATGACAGCCTGACCGAGTGCGTCGATGGCGAGCTTGCGCGCAGTTTCACTTACTCAAATTACCGCTATAGGGCTTTCGGCGGGAATTTACTGGTAGAATTCGGCGCTGAATTGCTGTTCCCGGTCCCGTTTTTGGAAGATCAGCGCTCGGTGCAGATGGCCTTGTTTTTGGATGCCGGAAACGTCTTCGATACCGAGTGTGGCGCCACACAGACCAACTGTACGAATTTCGATTGGAACGAGCTGCGCTCGTCTTACGGTATTTCATTGAATTGGCTATCGGCTATGGGGCCTATGACCTTCAGCCTGGCCAAACCGATCGAATACGGCCCCGAGGATCGTCGCGAGTCGTTTCAGTTCTCTATGGGCATCCCGTTTTAAACGTAAGGTCGTAGCCTGTTTGCAAAGCGGGTAGGGCAGAATTTAGGAGATTAAATATGTTAATTAAACGATTTGCGCTGTTGTCGGTATTGTGCTTCTTTGCGCCTGTGGCATTGGCGGCGGGCGCTTCCAAAGTCGCCATACTGGATTTACAGGCGGTGGTGCTCGCTTCTGACGCCGGTCAAAGCGGCATGGGTGAATTAGAGAGAAAGCCCGAGTACGCGGAGTACCAAGCCAACCTCGAGACGGTAGAGGCCGATCTTAAAGCGCTGGACGAAAAAGCCAAGAGTGAAAGCCTCACCTGGGGCGAAGATAAAAAGAAAAGTCACGCGGAAGAAGTCACTGCGCTTGCCAAAAAACGTCAAAATTTGCTGATGACACTTAACCGCGCCCGCGAATCCGTTTTTATTCAATTGCTGAATGTCATGGAGCCTGCAATCGGTCAGGTACTTGAGCAGGTTATGGCGTCTGAGGGCATTGAGCTGGTGATCGACTCGAAGTCTGTGATCCACAAGGTGTCCTCGGCGGACATCACCCCGATGGTCGTTGAGCGACTGAATAAACTGTCTGCGCAAGCTGCAGAAAAATCGAAAAATTAAGGCGAATCGGCGCAATGACCAAGTCCTACACCGTTAGTGAACTGGCGGCCTATTTAAATGCGTCTGTCGAGGGCGACGGCGCCTTGGTCATAAACTCGATAGCAGACCTTAAAGACGCCGAGGCGTCGCAAATTTCATTCCTGTCCAGTAAGCAATTCGAAAGTTACTTGCAGAGTACCAAAGCCGGGGCGGTGCTGTTAAAAGAAGGGACGACTACGCCCCAACTTGAGGCGACCTCTGAGCGCGCGCAGCCGCCTGCCATCATTCGTGTGCCCGACCCCTACCTCGCTTACGCCAAACTGACCCAGTTATTTGTTAGGCGCGAACCGCAAGCAAGCGGTATTCACCCGAGTGCGGTGATCGCCGAGTCGGCAGTGATTGCCGCGTCCGCCCGAATCGGCCCTTATTGTGTGATCGAAGAGGGCGCCACCGTAGGGCCCGACAGTGAATTGCAGGCGCATGTTTTCGTCGGCCGCGATACGGTGATTGGTCGGGGGTGCCGCTTGTACGCGAGCGTGACCCTCTACCACCAAGTGGTGCTGGGTGATGAGGTGACGATCCACTCGGCGAGTGTCATAGGTGCCGACGGCTTCGGGTTCGCGCCGAGCGAGCAAGGCTGGGTTAAAATTCATCAACTCGGGAGCGTGGTGATTGGCAACCGAGTGGAAATTGGCGCTTCCTCGACGATTGATCGCGGTGCGATTAAAAATACCATAATCGCGGATGGCGTGATTATCGATGATCAGGTGCATATCGCCCACAACTGTGAATTGGGCGAGGGCACGGCAGTGGCCGGCTGCAGCGGCATTGCCGGCAGCACAAAAGTGGGCAAACGGTGTACCCTCGGCGGTGGCGTCGGAGTCGCAGGCCATATAGTGATTGGCGATGACGTGCATTTCAATGGCGGCTCGAGGGTGACCAAGTCGGTGACCACGCCGGGGCATTATTCATCGGGCACGCCCATTCAAGATGTCAAAATCTGGCGTAAAAATGCCGTCAGGCAAGGACAGTTATCGGAATGGGTGGAGCGGATCAGGAAATTGGAGCAGTCGAGTAAGTTAGAGGACTAAGCAGCGACGCCCGCGCGTTCAGACCAAGGCAAGATGGGCCTGTTTCAAGCTTTCCCACGTCCAGATGAACGCTCTGGCGCAGCGAACAGTTACCTAATTTTCTGCCCATTAAATCGGAACAATGACGACGTCATCGCTCCGGTGCACACCGTTTTATCTTTGGGGATAGAGTTACTATGTTGGATGTAAATGAAATAAGGAACTATCTACCGCATCGTTATCCGTTTTTATTGATTGATAGGGTGGTAGATTTAAAAGTCGGGGAATCCATTGTCGCCTATAAAAACATCACGATAAACGAAGGCATTTTCGAGGGGCATTTCCCGGCTCGTCCCGTGTTTCCCGGCGTGCTGATTCTCGAGGCCATGGCCCAGGCCTGTGGCGTTCTCGGCTTTAAAACCATGGATAAAACCCCCGAGGACGGCTCGATTTATTTATTCGCCGGTATCGACGACGCGCGTTTTAAACGCCAAGTCGTGCCGGGCGATCAACTCTATTTAGAGGCGAAAAAGATTTCCGACAAACGCGGAATCTGGAAGTTTGAATGCGTGGCCAAGGTCGATGACAAAATCGCTGCCAGCGCGACTATCATGTGCGCCGACCGAAAAATTTAAGGCACGCAACTGTGGAAGAACTCGTACACCCGAGCGCTATTGTTTCACCTGAAGCCATTTTGGCAGAGGATGTAAAAGTCGGGCCTTTTTGCGTGATAGGGCCTGGAGTGCGCATCGCCAAGGGCACGGTTGTGGAGTCGCACGTCGTTATCAAAGGCCCTACCCGCATCGGCGCGTACAACCATATTTACCCGTTTTCAACCATAGGTGAAGACACCCCCGACCTCAAATACAAAGGCGAGGCGACCACGCTGACCCTGGGCGATCACAATGTGATTCGCGAGGGCGTGACGATTCATCGAGGCACGGTCCAGGATCGTGGCGATACCTACATAGGCAACCACAATCTGCTGATGGCCTACGTCCATATTGGTCACGACAGTGTCTTGGGCGACCACTGCATTTTGGTGAATAACGCCGCGCTCGCCGGCCACGTGGTGATCGGCGATTGGGCGATTTTATCCGGCTACACCCTGGTGCATCAGTACTGTCATATAGGCGCTCACAGTTTCACCGGCATGGGCACAGCGGTGGGCAAGGACCTTCCGGCTTATGTGCTTGCCGCCGGGGCGCCAGCCGAAGCCCGGGGGATAAACGCCGAGGGCTTGAAGCGACGAGGCTTTGCAAAGTCCGATATCAACGCGATAGTCAATGCCTATAAAACCGTCTACCGCAAAGGTCTGACGCTTGAACAGGCGCTGCTCGAACTGACCGAGCCCGCGTCTGCGAACCCCCATGTTGAGAAGTTTGTCAGCTCTTTAAGAGGCTCCACCCGTGGCATTGTCCGCTGACGCGAGCGACACGCCGGAGCCGGTCATCGCGATAGTGGTGGGCGAGGAGTCTGGCGATATTCTCGGCGCGGATTTGATGCGCGCGTTGCGCACCCATTTTCCTAACGCACGCTTTGAAGGCATAGGCGGCCCGCGCATGTGCGCGCTCGGCTTTCATTCGTTGTTTCAACAGGACCGGCTCGCGGTGATGGGCCTGATCGACCCTCTCAAACGCCTGCCCGAACTGCTGCGCATTCGCAGGCATTTAAAGCGACATTTTGCGTCTCACAAACCGCTGGTTTTTATCGGTATAGACTCGCCGGATTTCAATCTCAATCTCGAAAAATACTTGCGAACGCAGGGCGTTAAGACCGTGCACTATGTCAGCCCTTCGGTTTGGGCTTGGCGTCAAGGGCGGATAAAGACGATCGCCAAGGCGGTCGACTTGATGTTGACCCTGCTGCCGTTCGAAAAGCGCTTCTACGACCAACAAGGTATTCGAGCGGAATTCGTTGGCCACCCGTTGGCGGACCGGATTCCGCTGCAAGTGTCGCGCGAGGCGGAGGCGTCGGCGCTTGGTTTCGCAGCCGAGACCGAGTTGATTGCGCTGCTGCCCGGCAGTCGCAGCGGTGAAGTGGAACGTCTGGCGCCCGTTTTTTTGGACGCGGCCCGCCTTATTTTGCAGTCCCGGCCGAAGGCCGAGTTTGTAATGCCTGCGGCCAATGCCGGTCGCCTGGCGCAATTGAACGCGTTACTCAAGCCCTACGCGGATCTGCCGGTGCGCTTAATCGACGGGCATTCGCACCAGGCAATGGCCGCGTCTCATGTGGTGTTAATGGCCTCCGGCACCACCACTTTGGAGTCTCTATTGTTGAAGCGGCCGATGGTGATCGCGTATAAAATGGCCGATGCTTCATTTTGGATGATGAAAAAGCTCGCCAAAACGTCTTATATAGGCCTGCCCAATTTGCTCAGCGCCAAGCCGGTTGTCCCCGAACTGCTGCAGGAGCAGGCAACGGCACTTACGCTCTCGCAAGCGGTCTTGCATTGGCTCGAGAGCCCGGAGGAGGTTCAACAGTTGAAAATGCGCTTCGATCAAATTCATTGTCAACTCAAGCGCAATGCGAGCAAGCAAGCGGCGATGCATGTGCAAGCGCTGATCCACCAATGAAACAGTTGCGCTGGATTGCCGGGTGCGATGAAGCCGGCCGAGGTCCTTTGGCTGGCGATGTCGTGGCAGCGGCGGTCATTCTGGAGGAGGGCGTGCCGATCCCAGGCCTGGCCGACTCGAAAAAGCTCTCGGCCAAAAAACGCCAGGCGCTGTTTCTTGAGATTCAGGCAAAGGCCAAGTGTTGGGCAATCGCCCGCTGCACAGCCGCCGAGATAGACCGGTTCAATATTCTGCAGGCGAGTCTAATCGCGATGCACAGGGCGGTGGAGCAACTTAGTTGTAAACCGTGCCATGTTTTGGTGGATGGTAATCGATTGCCCAAATGGACCTACTCCAGCGAGGCGATCGTTCAGGGGGACGACCTGATGCCCGCGATAAGCGCCGCTTCCATTTTGGCGAAAGTGACGCGCGATCGCGAGATGGCGTTACTGGATCAGGCATACCCCGGCTACGGATTTGGCAAGCACAAAGGCTACCCAACTCGCGACCACCTTGAGGCGCTTGCGCGTTTGGGTCCCTGTCCAATTCACCGAACAAGCTTTGGCCCGGTCAAGGTTTTGGTGTCTCAGGCGACACTGTTTTAATCAAGGCGACTTCTTCGCCAACCACAGCTGATGCGCCTGCGTGATAGCCCATTTATTACAACTCAATCAATACAAATGCGGCCGGCTCTGTGCTATTAATTATAAGGCGCCTACGCGCCGCTCTATGATAAGAGCCTCGTGCTCTGTCGCTTAGTGAGAAAAACAACGAGCGATACACTGGCGCAGTACCCAATAATGTTCTTGGTTCGCGGCCACAGCCGGTTCAGGATGGCCGAGTCGATTGGCAACGGAGGCACCGCACAGATGCGAAAATTCATACGTCACCCTTCGAGCATCCCCATAGAGTTTAAAATTAACCACAATGCGGGTCCGGTCCGCCGCCCTTTGCAAAACATTGGCTCTGGCGGACTTTGCTTTATCAGCAATCATCCGATCGATCAGGGCTCGACCATTCAGATTCAAATCCCGCTGGTGTTCCATAATAACTCGCAGCAACCGTTTGAAGCCGAGGGCTGCGTCGCCTGGTGCGAAATCGAAGGCGACCACTATAGGGTGGGGGTTCAGTTCGACGATCAATCGGCGCAGTTTGGCGTGCGCATGGCCGAACAAGTGTGCCACATCGAAATGTATCGCGCCGAGCGCGCGCAAGAAGGTCGACATTTGAGCGCAGAAGATGCCGCGCGAGAGTGGGTCGAGCGCCACGCGAAACAATTTCCGGCAATCTAACCGCGAGACTCGAGGAACCGCGCCTGCCGGAGGTCATTGTTTCGTCCCGCAGGGCAGAGCGAACGTTTTTGACCTTTTCCACCATCGGGCGACCCCTACCGCCGCCGTCCTCAGGGTTCGGTGGCAGCGCCGAGGTCTCGTTACTACCCTCTTACGCGGGGATGCTCGTGTTAAAATGGCGCCGAAGAGCCCTGTCCGGGCTTTGCGCGTGGCGTGACTATGCGGCCAGCAGTCGGTCGTAGCGTTTTGACAGCAAGTCGTAGAACTTCTCGCGAAGCGCCATGATGTCGGCTTTCAAATTGGCGATCTCCTGATCGCTGATATCCTGACGACCGACGTACACCTGTTTTCGAAACACCGCGATTCTGGCTCCGTACAATCGCAGCGTTTTCTCCATTGTTTTCTCGCCCAACATCAACAGCCGCGCCTCGGCATCCGCGAGCTTTTTGAATTCCATAACCAGCTCGGCGTTGACTCGGTCGAGTTCTGTCTTGCGAGCCACTGGCCAATTCTTGCCGAACCGGGTGGATTCGATCACCAACGCCGAGTATTTTGCAAACGCGTGGTTTACGTTACCCACGGCTGCGGAGATTTGCTCGTACATCTCCAAGCGTCGATTTCTTGGCGTCTGCAGGTCGCTAGCGGATTTGTATCGATGCATTACATAAATCGAAGCTAACGTCAGACTGCTGCCGATGCCAATTTTCAATGCGGTATCCACTACCGGCCAGAGTTCCGTAACGCTCATTTTGATTCACCTTAATATCGTAACGTCAATTTAACGGCGTAGAAAACGCAGATATCGAGGTTTTGCAATAAATGAACCAAATCAAGTGCCCGGCGCAACGGTAAACCACGGACCCGAAGTAGCTGATACGAAGAGGGAAGTGCGTCGCGTGTCGAGCGCTGCGCTTTTCAGCCGCCGGCGAGCTTGACGGTGAAGCCTTTGGTTTCAAGAAAAGGTTTGATCTTCTCGCGCTGCTCGCCTTGAATTTCGATGACGCCGTCTTTAAGCGAGCCGCCGGTGCCGCACAGTTTTTTTAATTCTGTCGCCAGCGCTTTAAGTGGCGCGGGTGCCAAACTGAGCCCTGTGACCAAAGTGACGGTTTTGCCGCCGCGGCCTTTGGACTCGCGCTTTAAGCGCACAACCCCGTCGCCAGCGGGCGATGCTGGCACGCTTGGGCGCGAATCGTCTTTAACGCGCCCGGTCTCTGTGGAGTACACCAAACGTGAATCTTTGCTCATCATTCAACCTCGACCGGTTTTGTTTGCGCCATTCTAGGGAAACTTCAATTAAATCCCAACCGTGTTTTGGCGGCACCTGCGTGCGATGGTTATTAAATGGCGGCGAAGTGCTAGGCTCGCTTTGAAACGTCGCGGCTGCAAAACCCGCGCACTTTGGCGCGGTCTGCGAAGCGCACGCTAACCTTTTCATTCCCACAACAGACTATTGACGCACGCTATAGAAGCGGCGAGGAACTTCTTTAATTGTATCTGCCTATTTTTTAGGCACCCAAATCAAATAATCGTATAAGCGCGCCAAAACTGCCTATACTTAGGACTAAATCTCATACGTCGGATAATTTCGCCACTTATATTGGAAGTCTGGGGGACGCAGGTCGTTTTTATCGTGTTACGGGCGGCGGCGCAAATTCAAGGGTTTCGGAGTGACCATCGAGAAAAATCAACCCGTAGAGTCGAAGGCAACCACCATGTCAGTTGCCATCGAACGCAATCACGCGCTCGCTTCTTTATTGGATGCGCTACGCGATCTCGTTTTGTACTGCGACCGCTGGGGGGCGATACGCCACGCCAATGAGCCCGCCCGCCAGTGGTGGCAGGGCGAGTCGATTATCGGAAAATCCTTTCTCGAGATTGCCACCGACTGGGACGACGGCGCCGAGCGTCAGCGCGAAATCATGCGTGTGGTGCGTACCCGACAGCCGATTCTGGCCTCGCGCGAAAGAGTCTTGGCCAAGGGTCGGGAACACTGGTTCAACGTGGATAAAATTCCCACCGCGGAATTGGCGTTCGGCGATGGTGTGATGTTGGTGATGTCCGACATTACCCCATCGGTGCGACGCGAGTACGCAGTCAAAGAAAGCGAAGCGCGCTATCGCGCCTTTATAGCCAACAGTTCCGACGCGATTTGGCGCTACGATATATGCCCGCCCGTGGATACCCAGCTGCCCCGCGAACAGCAGCAAGAGCTCATTCTAAAGCGCGCCATGTTGGCCGAATGCAACAATAAACTCGTCCAGCTTTACGGCGCTCAGCGCATGGGCGACTTGCTCGGCTTACCAATCCACCACAACGGTTCACCGAACATTCGCGAGGATATCCGTCAATTCGTGTTTAATGGCTACCGCTTGGAAGATCGCGAATACGAGCGCATAGACAGCAACGATCAGGTCATTTCTTTGCAAAGTAGCGCCATTGGCATAGTCGAAAACGGCTATCTGACCCGCGTCTGGGGTACCACCCGCGATGTCACCGAGAAGACCCGCTACTTGGCGCGCCTTGAGTATCTCGCCAATCACGATGTGCTCACCAATCTGCCCAACCGGTCGGTGCTTTATCGGACCATCAGCAAAGCGTTGACGCTTGTAGAGGCCGACCAGAAAATGGCGTTGATGCTGATTGACCTCGACCGGTTTAAAGAAATTAACGACACCCTCGGGCATATGGCGGGAGACAAAGTGTTAAAGCAGCTCGGGCCGAGGCTGCAAGACCAACTTGCCGGCACAGGCGGCATGATTGCACGACTTGGCGGCGATGAGTTCGCTATTTTTTTGCCCGTTATTCGCAATGCCCACCAAGCCGTCATTATGGCTCACAAACTGCTGGACGCGGTGTCGTTGGTGTTTGAGGTCGAGGGGCTGCGCACCGAAATCAGTGCCAGCATCGGGGTGGCCATTTGTCCCGACCAGGCGAACGATGTCAGCACTTTGATGCGCTTTGCGGATGTGGCCATGTATCGTGCGAAAACCGGCTTACAGGGCGTATCGGTGTACGACTCCGCGTTCGACCCACATTCGCCGAAGCGGTTGGAGCTTATGGGCGCTTTGGGACGCGCGATTCGAGAAGACCAACTGATTTTGTATTTTCAACCCAAAATAAGCTTGGCGACCAACAGGGTTTACGGGTTCGAAGCGCTATTGCGCTGGGTGCATCCGGAGCTTGGCTTTATCCCGCCGGGGGAGTTTATTCCCATCGCCGAGCACTCGAATCTTATTTACGATATGACCTTGTGGGTGCTCGAAAACGGCATCAAGCAGTGCAAAGAATGGCAGGATAAGGGGATTAATGTCACAGTGGCGGTCAACCTTTCCGCGCGCAACCTGCTTGATGACCGCATTGTGTTGGACCTCAAACGGTTGTTGAAGCATTACGACTTGCCGGGCTCCAAACTCGAGTTGGAAATCACCGAAAGCATGATCATGACCGACCCGGGGCGCGCGCAGGCCGCGCTGGAGCGCATCAATAGGCTCGGCGTGCGCTTGGCGGTGGACGATTTTGGCACGGGTTACTCGTCGCTGGCTTACCTAAAGCGGTTGCCGGTGCAATCGTTGAAAATCGATTCGTCTTTTGTGTTTACCATGCTACACAGCGATCAAGATGAAATCATCGTGAACTCCACCATTCATCTGGCGCACAACCTTGGCCTGTTTGTTGTGGCCGAAGGCGTCGAGACCCAGGCGGTTTACGACCGTTTGTGTAAGCTGGGTTGCGACAGCGCCCAGGGCTTTTATATGTCGAGGCCAATGCCCAAGGGCGAGGTCGAGCGTTGGTTGGCAAGTTCCGAATGGGGGCAGAAAGACAGCCCTGTGGCCCAGGCGAGCCAGCGCGTTTCAGACTTACCGCTGTGACCACCTAACTTCCTGTATGGCCCCCTAGCTCAGATCTTCTTCTTTCATTTTGCGCACTTCAATAAGACGTTGCTCGAGCCGCGCGCGCGCCTGGAAGTCGTTGTCTTCGGTCAGCCGCAGCGCGTTGCGTAACTGAATCTCGGCTTTGTTAAAAATCCCAAGCAGAATAAAGTATTCCGCGCGGGCTTTATGAACATCGAGAATATGCCCGGCAAGCCCGTGCGCTTCGGCCAATAAATACCAGACATAGGAGTTGTGCGGTTGGCGTTTAACGTGCTCGGCCAGCAGCGCCTCGCAGCGCGCGTACTGGCCGGCTTTCATTAAAACCTCGGCCAAGTGGACGTTCAAAGGGTGACTGTTGGGGTGGCGGTTTAATTGCGCGCTCAGTGTTTCAATGGCGCCTTCGTGGTCGCCTTCGGCCGTTTGAATGTCGGCCATGGCGACGGCGAGCACGACGCCGTCGGGCAGAAGATCTTTTAGCGTCTCAAATTCCTGTCGGGCAGCTTTGGTCTCGCCAGCGCGCGTTAAGGCTCTGACCAGGCCATAGCGCGCGGTCAAAGGCGGCATGGTGGTGCCTTGGACTTCGTCTTTGAAGCGTTTCACCGCGACATGGGCATTGCGTTCAAGCTCGACCAGCACCCGCGCTTTTACTATTTGAAAATCGGTGTCCAGCGGATAATGCCGCCGCGGGTAGCGCGAGGCCCGGCTCAAAGAGTCGGCGACACGACTTTCGGTTACCGGGTGCGATAACAAAAATTCCGGCACTTTGGTGCGGTAACGCGTGTTGCGCAGCATCACATCAAACATCTCGGGCATCCCGTAAGGGTCGAAACCGGCGTTGATCAAAGTCTGCATGCCGACGCGGTCGGCCTCTTGCTCCATCTCTCGGCTGAATTTCAGTTGCGCCTGAATGGCCGCCGCCTGCGCGGCCGGGAGCGCGGCAATGGCGTTATCGCTGCCGGAGCTGGCAATCGCGATAATGCCGGCTAACATGGCCGCCATAGTGATGAAATTGTTCTTGCTGGCTTCGTTGACTTGACGCGCGTAGTGGCGCTGGCTCAAGTGCGCCAGTTCGTGCGCTAGGATCGAGGCCAATTGTTGTTCGTTTTGGGCCACCGCGAAGGTGCCGATATTGACCCCCACTATGCCCCCGGGGGCGGCGAATGCGTTCAGGCTGGAATCCTGGATCACCAGCAGATCTAGCTTGGGATTGGTCAATTCGCTGTGTTGACTGAGTTTGCCCAGCAGCTCTGTGAGGTAGGCTTCAATAAACGGATCCGACGATTCTGGAAGTCCGGCGCGGAATTTACGAATCAATTTCCTGCCAAATTCATACTCATCGGTGGTCGAAATCAGTCCGGCGCTGGTATCGCCTAGCGAGGGCAACTGTAGGTGTTGTGTGCCCACCTGAGCGTGGGCGGTGAGGCTGAACATCGCCACGCATAAGCGGAGGGCATTTCTGGCAATGCGGATTACGGACACAAATTAACCTTATTGGTTACACTTTTATTGGTACACTATCGGCCCACTAGCGGCAGCTGATACCCATAAAATGCGGTTTTAATGACCAATCAAAACATACCCCAAGATGCAACGCAAACTCCCCGTCCGCCTGTAACGCTGGAGGTGGACGCCTGCGGTTTACGCTGCCCCATGCCTCTTTTAAAAGCCAAACAGGCTTTGAATGCGCTCGAGGCCGGTCAGTGCGTAAGAGTGCTTGCGACAGATAAAGGTTCCGTGCGGGACTTTCACACCTTCGCTCGCTTAAGCGGCCACGAGTTATTGGTTTTCAATGACTTGGGCGGTCGCTACGAATACATTTTGCGCAAATTCAATTAGGCGCGGCATAATGATAAAAGTTTTTGAACGCTGGTTGGAGCGTTATTTCGCGGAAGAAGAAGCCGTGTTGGTGGCGGTGCTGTTAGTGCTTGCCTTGGTCATCATGGTCACCATGGGTGTGGTCTTAGCGCCTATGATCACCGCGATTATCATCGCCTTTCTTATGCAAGGGCTCGTCAGTAAATGCGTTCGCATTGGCATCCCCCACCTGGGGGCGGTGTTTATTGCTTTTATCGTACTGGTGGCGGCCATCACGCTCGGTCTGTTGGTGTTGTTGCCGGCTATATGGAAGCAAATGTTGACCTTGGTCGGCGAAGCGCCGCGCATGATCAAAGAGTGGCAGCATTTATTGCTGCTGCTGCCCGAGCGTTATCCGCACTTGATCACCACAGTCCAGGTCAACCAAGTGACGTCCGCGATTGCCGCCGAGCTCGGCGGCCTAGGGCAGATGGTCCTGACGTTTTCAGTGACCCGGTTACCGATTCTTGTCGGTGTGCTGATCTATCTGGTGTTGGTGCCTATTTTGGTGTTTTTCTTTTTGAAAGATGGCCAGGCGATGCTCGCTTGGGTCGGCAATTTGCTGCCCAAAGAGCGGCCGGTGATGAAGCAAATTTGGCGGGAGATGAACCTTCAGATTGCCAATTACGTGCGCGGCAAGGTGGTGGAAATTGGCATTGTCGCGCTGGTCACCAGCATAGCGTTCAGCTTGTTGGGTGTTAACTACGCGCTCTTGTTAGGCATCTTGGTTGGGCTATCGGTGCTGATCCCCTATATAGGTGCAGCCGTCGTCACCTTCCCGATTTTTCTGATTGGCTTCTTTCAGTGGGGCTGGGGCAGCGAGCTTTTGTACCTGATGGTGGTTTACGCGGTTATTCAAGCACTCGATGGCAATGTATTGGTGCCTTTGCTGTTCTCCGAGGCTGTGAAAGTGCATCCGGTCGCGATTGTGTTAGCGGTATTGGTGTTTGGCGGGCTCTGGGGGTTTTGGGGGGTGTTTTTTGCAATCCCACTTGCGACCTTATGCAAGGCGATATTAAATGCGTGGCCGACACGCCACGTCAACTCTGTAGCGCTCTCGTCCACTACAGTGCCCGAATGAGTACTTTTGGGTTGTGCGGTCGTTTAATTTTTGGTGTGTTTTTGTTCGAGCGCTGAAGTCGATTCACGAGCTGACAGCGAGGTTCGCATGACCTCACGCAAACCCGCACGGCTGCTGCACTGCAGCTAAATGCCTTGCTGGATTAATTAAAATGATCTGTGTAGAATCGTGACGCCGCAGCAAACCTCGGTAGCCATTGAAACTACAGAGGTTTTTTGTTAGGCGCCTATTTCAAAAAGGCGACGTAACCACACCTTTCCAAGCTCTAAACACCGCATAAGAGACGCTCCGTTACATATCAGTAATGCAAAGCTTTTTTTGTGTAATTCTTGGTGGGTGTTTCGAAAGGCGGTCTGTAAGGAAAGCATGGATATACCCCCCAATATGTTTTCCAGGATATCTGATAATTGCGCCCATCATGCGCAATCGATTGAGGAGACTTGAATGGTCGAGGAAATTGATGCTCTCGAAACCCGGGAGTGGCTTGAAGCACTGGAGTCTGTTGTGCGCCACGGCGGACCTGAGCGCGCTGCGTATCTGCTGGCAAAACTGGCGGAAACAGCCAAGCAAACCGGCGTGTCAACGCCCACTGGGTTTACTACCCCCTACTGCAACACCATCCCGCCAAGCGCCGAAGCAAAGCTACCCGGTGACGTCAAGTTGGAGCGACGCATTCGCTCGCTGACTCGGTGGAATGCGCTGGCCATGGTGATGCGCGCCAACCAGAATGACGACGGTTTAGGGGGGCATCTCGCCACTTTTTCCTCGGCGGCAACTTTGTATGAAGTCGGCTTTAATCACTTCTTTCGGGGCAACGAAGACGGCAAGCTCGGTGACCTCGTCTATTTCCAGGGGCACAGCTCCCCGGGTATGTACGCGCGCTCTTTTCTCGAGGGCCGCCTTAGCGAAGAGCAGTTGGATAACTTTCGGCGCGAAGTCGACGGTAAAGGTTTGTCGTCTTACCCGCACCCCTGGCTGATGCCCGATTATTGGCAATTCCCAACCGTATCCATGGGTCTTGGCCCCATCTGTGCGATCTACCAAGCTCGGGTGATGCGCTATTTATCCGCTCGCGATATTGCCGACGGCGGCGATCGCAAAGTCTGGGCGTTTCTCGGTGACGGCGAGTGCGACGAACCGGAAACCCTAGGTGCCATTTCGCTGGCCGGTCGCGATAAGCTCGACAACCTTATTTTTGTTATCAACTGCAACCTGCAGCGTTTGGACGGCCCGGTTCGCGGCAACGGCAAAATCGTACAAGAGCTGGAAAGCACGTTCCGAGGCGCCGGCTGGAATGTCATCAAGGTGATGTGGGGCGCCGAGTGGGACCGACTGTTAGAAAAAGACAAAACCGGCTTACTGCAAAAGCGTATGGATGAAGTTTTGGACGGCGAAATGCAAAACTTCAAAGCCAACGGCGGTGCCTATACTCGAGAACACTTCTTCGGGAAATACCCGGA